>JACRBQ010000035.1 GCA_016213135.1 Chloroflexota bacterium
GGATGAAGGATGAAGGATGAAGGATGAAGGATGAAGGATGAAGGATGAAGGATGAAGGATGAAGGATGAAGGATGAAGGATGAAGGATGCGTGATACGTGAGGAATGTTGATGGCTGAAAGCTGACTACTGACTACTGACTACTGACTCCTGACTACTGAAACTATCCGCTACGGACAACAATCATCCGTCGTCACGGTCAGCGGTTGGCCGTCGCGCCACACGGTGAGGCGGCCGCCGTAGGCGGCGGCGAGGCGCTCCGGCGTCAGCACCGAAACGGCGGGGCCGTCGGCCAGCAGGCGGCGGTTGAGCAGCAGCAAACGGTCGAACCGGGTGGTGGCCATTTGCAGATCGTGCGTCGAGAGCAGCACTGTCACCTCGCGCTCGCGCAGGTGATCCAGTATTTCAAAGATGGCGGCCTGCGCTTCCATATCCACGCCGCTGAAGGGTTCGTCCAGCAGCAACACGTCGGCGCGCTGGGCTAGGGCGCGGGCGATGAACACGCGCTGCTGCTGCCCGCCGGAGAGGTCGGCGATGGGGCGCACGGCTTGCGGCGTCATGCCCACTTGTTCCAGCGCGGCGCGGGCGGCCTCGCGGTCGGCGCGGCCCGCCCGGCGCAGCCAGCCGATTTCCTTCACCCGGCCCATCATCACCACATCCATCACCGTCACCGGAAAGCTCCAGTCCACCGCTTCGCGCTGCGGTACGTAGCCAATGGATGGGCAATCGCCGGCATGGTGCGAGTGCCCGTGCACCAGCACATCGCCGGCGGTGTGCGGCATCAAACCGACGATCACTTTGAACAGCGTGGACTTGCCCGCGCCGTTCGGCCCCACGATGGCCGCGCGCTCGCCGGGGGCCACCGTAAAGCTCACCTCTTCGAGGGCCGGCTTGCCGTTGCCGTACGAGGCGGCAATGGCGGTGAGGGCCAGGGCGGGGGCGTCGTGAATGTGCATGGTATCTTCTCAAAATGGTGGGGGCGAACCTGTGTGTTCGCCCAGGGCAGACACATGGCGCACAGGCCACCTATGACAGGTCTGCCCCCACCCCATTTATTTGAGCAGGGCGGCCACAATAGTCAGCACGTTGGAGCGCATCATCTTTTCGTATGTTTCGCCCCCGGAGCCGGCGGGGCCGAGGGCATCGGTGTATAGCGTGGTGACGGCTTTCACCCCGGCTTCGTCGGCCACTTGCTGCAACAGCGAATTGTTGGTGACATTCTCGCCAAAGATGGCCGGGACGCCCGCCGCCTTGACCGCCTCGACCAGCGCCGCCACTTGCTGCGCCGAGGGCGACGCGCCTTCGGTGGAGGTGGGCAGCACCGTGCCAATGATCTGGAAGCCATACCGCTTTGCCAAATAGCCGAACGAGTCGTGCGTGGTCACCAGCTTGCGGCGGTCTTCCGGCAGCTTGTTCACTTGCACGTACACCCACGTATCCAGTTCCTGCAGCCGCGCAATGAACACGCCGGCGTTGGATTTGTAGGCGGTGGCGTTCTTGGCGTCGGCGCTCACCAGTTCGTCGCGGATGGCGCGCACGGCCTGCACGGCATAGGTCACGTCGTGCCAGATGTGCGGGTCGGTCACCGTTTGGCTGTTGTCTTCCACGGTGAGAGGAGTGATGCCTTTGGACACGACCACTCGCGCCGCTTTGGAGCCGGACGAGGTGTACAGGGCATCGAGCCACGGCTCGAACTGCAAGCCGTTTTCAAAAACAATGTCGGCATCGGCCACGGCGGCGGTGTCGGCGGCGGTGGGCGAAAAGGTGTGGCTATCCACCCCCGGCCCGGCCAGGGTGGTGAGTTGAATCTCATCGCCACCCACGATGGCCGCCAGATCGCCAAGCACGCTGAACGTGGCGACGACTTTGAGCTTGTGGCTTCCCAACCCGGACGCGCCGCCACAGGCGGAGAGCAAAAGGCTAATAAGCAACATCGAACGGAGTAAGTTTCGGAGCATGGGTTTCCTCAGCGGCAGTTGGGGCACAGGCCGAACAGTTCCAGCCAGTGCTCTTGAATTTTGTATCCGGTGCGGCGCTGGACGGTTTTCAACAACTCGGCCAGATCGCACTCCTCGAATTCGACGACGGCGTGGCACTGCCCGCAGATGACGTGGTGCGCGTGGCCTGCGCTGGCGGGCGCATACGAATGGCAGCCGTCCTCGCCGTGCACGCGGCGCACCGCGCCGCACTCGGCCAGCAAGTCCAGCGTGCGATACACGGTGACCAACCCGGTGTGCGGGTGAAACTTTTTGGCGCGGGCGTGTATTTGCGCCGGGCTGAGGCCGGCCCCGGCCTGCGCGACCACTTTGAGCACCGCGCGGCGTGGGCGGGTGAGTTTGTATCCCCGGGCGGTGAAGGCCTGGGCCAGCGACGATTCGGACAGCATGGGCTAATTGAAAACAGTTTTCAGTGTGATGCGGGGCAGAATATCACGGCGGCGGAAGGTCTGTCAAGGGTCGGCCTTCCCGTGCTACACTACTCCCATGCCTCCCGCAGCGCGTCGCCTCGGAATTATCGACCTCGGCTCCAACTCTGCCCGGCTGCTGGTGGCCGAATACACCCCCGGCCACTCGTTCCGCTTTGTGGCCGTGCTCAGCCGCCGCGTGCGCCTCAGCGAGGGCATGGGCGCGGGCAACGTGCTTACGGCTGCGGCCATGGCTCGCGCCGTGGACGCGCTGGCCCGCTTCCGCCGCTACTGCGAGGCCCACGGCGCGCGCATTGTGGCCGTGGCCACGGCGGCGGCGCGCGATGCGGTGAACTGCCGCGAGTTTTTGGCGCAGGCGCGAGCGGCGGCGACACGCCCGAGGCGGCGTGTACAGCGGAAGCGGCGCTGGGTTTGTTCGATGCGCTGCGGGCCACGGGGAAGTTTGGGTTGGGCGCGGCGGAGCGCGAGTGGCTATGGGCGGCGGCGCGGTTGTGCGCCATCGGCCGGGCGGTGGATCACATGGACGAGGGGCGGCACGCGGCGTATTTGATTCTCAACAGCGGCCTGCCGGGATACTCTCACCGTGAGTTGGCGCTGGTGGCGTTGACCTGCCGCTTTGCCTCCGCCGGGACGCCGAAGCTTGGCGCTCATGATCATTTGTGCGCCGCGGGCGATGCCGGGCGGCTGCCGAGGCTGGCGGCGCTGCTGCGTGTGGCCGCCGGGTTGGCGAGCAGTGCAACGCCGGCGAGCGGTTCCGGGCTGAGGGTGCGCGTCACTGCGGACTCGGTGCGGGTGGAGACACAGGCGGGCGCACACAGCCGGGCCGTGTGGCAAGCGTCACCGGCTTTTGTCAACAACGATTTGTTTGCCCGGGTGTTCGGGCGGGCCATCGAAGCGCGAACGGAGGAATGACGAATGGCGACACTGTCGGGCGGGGCGACGTTGCCCGGCAGGATGAGCGCCGGCGGCGTGCCACTGCAACCAGAAGGCTTCGACGGGGCCGAGCATGGTTACCCCGGGACGGGGCGGACGATGGCCGACCCGTAAGCCGTGGTGGTCTGCGGATTGGGGGCGCGGTTGACAAGCACGGCGGCAATGGCCTGGTCGAGGTAGATGACGCGGGGGATGCGTCGTTGGGCGGTGGCGTCGTCGAGCGCGCCGATATAGCGGATAAGTCCTTTGGCATCCACCACGAAAAAGTGCGGCGTCACTTCAGCCTGGTAGTGGTTGGCCACATTCTGATCTGAGTCGACGGCAATGGGGTAGCTCACGCGGCGGAAGTCTGCTTCGTAGCGAAGCTCGGCTTCGGGTTCGTTGAGGCTGGAGGCCACGCCGATGACGGCGATGCCCTGTGCGACCAATGCTTTGTTGCGGTAAGACAGCACGAGATCGGCGCGGCGGCTCCACGGGCATTCCGCCGACCAAAAGTTGACGATGACGACGTGGCCGAGATGCTCAGACAGTTTGAACCGCCCGCCGTTGAGGGTGGGAAGCGAGAAGTCGGGCGCGGCGCGGTCGAGCAGGCGGTGGGGCATTGGGAGGTGGGAAGTGGGAAGTGGGAAGTGGGAAGTGGGAAGTTTGGAATTTGGAGTTTGCAGTTTGTAGTGTGTAGTTTACTACGGTATCCATTCCGGCAGGTAGCCGCCGGGGGCCAGTTCCGTTTCGCCGGCACCGCTGATGTCGATAATCCATACGGTGGGCAGTTCGCTGAGGGCGGCGACGTTGAAGCGCATATACACCAGCCGCGCCGAGTCGGGGCTCCACACAAAGGCGCTGTGGTTGTCGAAGGGGTCGCTGGTGAGGGCGCGGGCGTCTTGCCCGTCCGCGCGCATGAGCCACAACTGGCGGCCCGGTGTCCACTGGTTCTGCACAAGCTGCTTGCGGGCAAAGGCCAGCCACTGGCCGTCCGGCGAATACACGGGTGAGGCGTCTTCGACGAGATTGCTGCCGGAGAGGTCGTCGGCCTTGTTGGTGGATACGGTGACGCGCAGCAGGTTGCTGTAAAAGCGGTCACTGTTCTCCGGCTCGGCGGTGGGGGTCTGGGGGATGGCGCCCGTGGCGGTGGGCGCGGGAGTGGGTTCGGGCGGGAACACAATCTCCGGGTAAACGATGAAGTTGCCGTCGGGCGACCACGTGCCCATTTCGCCGGAGGTGTTGGGGATGTAGGTTGCGGTGCGAGAGGCAAAGTCAAACACGGCAATGGCCTGCAGGGTGGAATCGAGGTAGGCCAGGCGGCCATCGGCGGCGAAGCGCGGGCTGCGGGTGGCATGCGCGGGGTCTTGCGCCGGGATGGTGAGTTGGCCGCTGGCGGGGTCGAGCACTTGCACTTTGGGGTCGCCGGTCTGGCCGTCGGGCTGCACGGGCGAACGCTCGAAGGCGAGTTGCGCGCCGTCGGCAGAGAATTGCGGTGCGCTGCACAGGTCAGTGTGGCAGGCCAGCACGGTGGTCGCCGGGCCGCCGTCGCGGCTCGTGCGCCGCAAGTCCGCGCCGCCATCGGGGCGCAGGGCGGCATACACTATTTGCGTGCCGTCGGGGCTGACGACGAAGTCGTCCACGCCGGCGGCTTCGCTGGTGAGCTGGGCTGCCGCGCCGCCCTCGGCGGGCACAGCCCACACGTTGGCGATGTCGTCGGTTTTGAGGAGGAAGGCCACGCGAGCCGCGCCGACGGTGAAGCTCCAACTGCGCCCGAACAGCATGGGAAGGCCGCGACTGGTTTTTCCCCCCAATGCCAGCGACACGGTAACCGTTCCGGGGGGCCACGTGCCATCGGGAGTGAAGCGCAGTTCGTTCCCCGACCAGCTCACCGCCCCGGCGGATGGCGGCTGGATGCTGAGGCGGCTTTCGACCGAGGCCTGGTCCATCGGGTGATTGAAGCTGAGGGTGACGGGCGCGCGCGAGGAGGCGCTGTCGCCCTGCGGCGACACGGCCAGCACGCGCGGCAGGCCGAAGAATGCGGCCATGGCGAGGCCGATGAGGATTCCGGCAAGGGCCAGCAGAACGAGTTGCGGCGCGGCGGAGGGGCGACGATGGCGGTACATCATGGGACGGATTATAGTTCACGTCGCTACTTCGATGAACAGGTTGGCCGCCATGTCTGCGCCCAGCACTTGCTCGCCCACAGGGGTTTTAAGCCGCACCGGGCCATCGAAGGGGGCGCGGTTGAGCAGCGTGATGGGCGTGCCGGGTGTGAGGCGAATTTCGGCGAGGTACCGGAGCTTGTCCGGGGTGTGTCGGCGAATGCGGCGCAGTATGCCCCGCGTGCCCACCGGAAAGGTGAGCAGGCTGGCTTCGCTCAACGCGGGCATGCGCCCGTCTTTGGTGGGGATGGGGTCGCCGTGCGGGCAGCGGGCGGGGTAGCCGGCGAGTTCGTCCATGCGATCTTCAAACTGATCGTTGATGGCTGCCTCGAGGTCGTGCGCGTGCGTGTGCACCTCGTCCCAGCCGAACTTCATGACGGTGACGAGGAAGGCCTCGAGCAAACGATGGCGGCGGATGGAGCGCAGGGCCTCGCGCTCGCCCTTGGGCGTGAGGCGCACGCCCTTGTAGGGCTGACGGCGCAGGTAGCCCTCGTGCGCCAGCAGCCGCATCATCTTCACCGCTGCCGGGGGCGACACCTCCAGCCGCGCGGCCACCGCGGTGGTGGTCACCGGTACCTCGGTGGACGATTGCAGGCGATAGATTTCCGCAAGATAATCACGCCGGGCATGGCTCATGGCCTCGGTGGCTGAGTCGGCGCCCGTCAGTGAGTTGAGGGCGGCGGCCACAGGAGTCGGCTTCCCGTCCAATCCACACAGCCCTGGGGTTTTACTCTGGTTAATTTCCAAGTTGTCCTCGAGGAAGCCCAAGTTTAACGGGCAAGTCTTGATAATTCTGATATTTGTCACTAATATTACCCTAACTATACAACCCTTTCAAGAACTGGAGAAAAGAGGCATGTGGGTATCTTTGCTGTTGACGTTGCGTGAGGGGCTTGAGGCGGCACTGATTGTGGGCATTGTGTTCGGCTACTTGCGCAAGATTGACGGGTTGCAATACGCGCGCACGGCCTGGGCGGGTGTGTTGAGCGCGGTGCTGTTGAGCGCGGCGCTGGCCGTGGGTATCATGGCCGTGGGGGCGGAGCTTACGGGCCGCGCCGAGCAGTTGTTCGAGGGCGCGACGATGCTGTTGGCGGTGACCGTGCTGACGTGGATGATCTTTTGGATGCGGTCACAGGCGCAGCACTTGAAGGCCCGGCTGGAGGGCAAGGTACAAAAGGCAGTGGCTGCCGGAGTGGGCGGCGCGGCGTGGGGGCTTTTTGCGATGACGTTCATCGCCGTGTTTCGCGAGGGGGTGGAGACGGCGCTGTTGCTCGGGGCGGCGGCCTTCCAAACCAACGGGATGGACACGTTGATCGGCGCGGTGACCGGCCTGGCCATGGCGGCAGCCATCGGCTATGCGGTGTACGCCTCCACGGCGCGGCTCAACGCGCGGCTGTTTTTCGACGTGACCAGTTTGCTGCTGCTGGTGTTTGCCGCCGGGCTGTTCATGCACGGTGTGCATGAGTTTCAAGAGGCCGGGCTGCTGCCGGAGATCGTCGCCGACGTGTGGGACACGAGCGCGCTGATCAGCAAAGAGTCGGTGCCGGGGCAGTTCCTGCGAACGCTCGTCGGCTACACCCCCAAGCCCTCGCTGGTGGAAGTGCTGGCCTACGTGGGTTACTGGCTCGCCACACTGGGCGCGGTGCGCTGGTGGAACAGCCGGCTGGCGGCCCGCCACGAATTTATTCCTGCGGAGTGATTTCATGGAACTCTTCGACGCCATCCACACCCGCCTGTCTATCGGCAAAGTAAAACCCGACCCCGTGCCGCGCGAACTGATTGAGAAGATGCTGAGCGCGGCGGTGCAGGCGCCGAACCATCACAAAGTGCGCCCGTGGCGATTTGTGGTGCTCACGGGCCAGGCCCGCGAACGGCTCGGCGACGTGTTCGCCGCCTCCTTCCGCAAGCGCCACCCGGAGGCCATGGAGGAGGCCGTGACGGTGGCGCGGGGCAAGGCGCTGCGCTCACCGGTGCTGATTGTGGTGGGCGTGGACAAGCCCGCCACCGAAAAAGTGGTCGAACTTGAGAACGTGTGCGCGGCGGCGGCAGCGGCGCAAAACATGCTGCTGGCGGCGCACGGGCTGGGGCTGGCAGCCAAATGGAACACGGGCGATAATGCGACTGACGATTTGATCAAGGCGTTTTTCGGCCTCGCGCCGGATCAGCACTTGCTGGGATTTATCCACATTGGCTATCCGATGGTCAGGCCGCAAGCTGTGGAGAGGCCTTCGTTTGAAGACCGGACGGTGTGGATGGAGTGAGACACAAGGAAGGAGGTGATGCAACTGCAAAGCGCGCGCGCAATTAAAAAGTGAGAGGGCCATAGGCTTGCGCCTAGACCCTCCCAGTGGTGCGAGAGGCATGGCGGGAACCAAGAACCTCTCGACGGAAACAATCATAACATATTCACAAAATCGTTGCCCTGAAACCCCTGAAGGTCTGTGAGACCACCGGGGTCTGGCAACGCAACTTAGGAGAAGAGCTAACATGTTTCGCAAACTTCACCGGGCGGTGGTCGCATTTACGGTCGTCGCCTTGATCATTACTGCGTGCGGAACGGCGGCGACGCCGACCGCTCAACCGACGGCAGCGCTCGAACCGGCGACGGTGGCGCCCACTCTCGCGCCGACCGAAGCGCCGGTGACCGGCGCGCTCGTCGTGTATTCCGGCCGCAAAGAGCCGCTCATTCAGCCGGTGCTGGATGCGTTCAAAGCGAAGTACCCGGACGTGGAGATTGTGCTGAAGAGCGGGAGCAACAGTGAGCTGGCTAATGCTCTGATCGAAGAAAAGGCCAACCCGCAAGGCGACGTGTTCATCACAACAGAAGTGTTCACCGTGCAGGCCCTTTACGCCGAAGGTGTGTTCGAGAATTACGTTTCGCCCAACGCGGCGGATATCCCGGCGCAGTATCGGCAAGTAGACGGCGGCTGGACAGGCGTGACGGCGCGGGCGCGGGTGATCATGTACAACACGACTCTGGTCAAACCGGAAGACGCGCCGCAGTCCATCTTCGATCTCACGGATCCAAAGTGGCAAGGGCAGGTGGCCGCCGCTGGGAGCGCGAATGGCTCGATGCAAGCGCAGGTCGCAGTACTGCGCGAACTGGTGGGCGAGGGGGCGACCGAAGACTGGCTGGCCGGTTTGGTCGCTAACGAGGTGACGTTCTTCGACAGCCACACGGACGTGCGGAAAGCCGTGGGCGCGGGCGAGTTCAAGATCGGGTTGGTCAATCACTATTACTACTATCTGCAACAGGCCGAAGGCAGTCCGGTAAGTGTCGTTTTCCCGGATCAGGGCGACGGGCAGATCGGGGTGATTGTCAACGCGACGGCGGCGGGCATTGTCAAGGGCGGGCGCAATCCGGAGGCGGCAAAGGCGCTGGTGGACTTTCTGCTTTCCGGGGAGGGCCAAAAGCTGTTCGCCGAGTTGAATTACGAATATCCGCTGGTTCCGGGCGTTGCGCTGCACCCCGACGTGCAGTCGCTCGACGGCTTGCGCTTGGCGGATGTAAATCTTGCCGAGGCGACGGTTGATCTGGATGCGACGTTTGATTTGATGGAGAAGGTTGGACTGCCGTAGTTTGTGACAAGGTGACATGGTGACAAGGTGGCAGTGAGTCACCTTGTCACCCCTTCACCGTGTCACCTGTCGTTCCCCATGGACTCTGCCGCGCAACTCTCCGCGCCTTCTCGCTGGCGCTTTTATTCCAACATCGGCAAACGACCGATGCCGTTGCCGCTATTGCTGGCCGCTTTAGCGGTTGCGGCTTTCATTGCCACACCGCTCGTTTATATTGCCTATCGCGGCGCGGCGGGCGGCGCGGACGTGTGGCTGAGGTTGGCGCAGACTCGCTTGGCGGGGTTGATGTTCAACACGCTGTCGCTCGCCGTTGCAGTGACGGGCGGCACGCTGGTCATTGGCGTGACTCTGGCCTGGCTGGTCGAGCGAACCGATCTGCCGGGGCGCACGCTGTGGCGGTGGCTGTTGGCAATGCCGCTTTCGATTCCGGCGTTCATCGGCGCGATGGTGCACGTGGCGCTGTGGCGGCCGCGCGGCGGCATGGTGCCGCAGCTGCTTTCGGGCTGGCTTGGCTATCCGGTGGATACGCCGAGTCCGTTTGGTTTTATCGGCGCGGCGGCGATGCTGACGCTGTTCATGTATCCGTATGTTTTTTTGCTCAGCGCGGCGGCATTTCGGACACTGCACGCTTCGCTGGAAGAGGCGGCGCGGTCGCTGGGGCGCGGGCCGTGGGGCGCGTTGTGGCACGTGATCTTGCCGGCGCTCAAGCCGGGCCTCGGCGCAGGCGCATTGCTCGTCGCGTTGGATATTCTGGCCGAATACGGCACGGTTGTGCTGCTGCGCTATCAAACGTTCAGCTCGGCGATCTTTTTGCAGTTGAGCGGGCGGTATGATCGCTCGGCGGCGGCGGTCCTGAGCGCGGTGCTGATCGTGCTGGGTGGCGCGCTGCTGTGGGGCGAGGTCAAATTTCAGGGGCAGGCGCGTTTTTATCAAATGACGGGCAGTTGGCGGCCCGCGCCGCCGACTCCGCTGGGGCGCTGGACTCCGCTGGCGCTGGCCCTGGTGTTGCTCGTCGTCGGCATGAGCCTGGTGGTGCCTGTCGTCGTGCTTGTGGGGTGGACACTTCAGGGCTGGCTCGATACGTCGTACGCGGCGTCGGTGTGGCGGTTCTCGGCGCAGGGCGTATGGGGTTATGCCTTCAATAGCGTGTGGAGCGCGGGGCTGGCCGCCGTTCTTGCCGTAGCGCTTTCTCTGCCGGTTGCTTATCTTTCGGCGCGTTATCCACGCCGCACATCGCAAGCCCTGGCGCGGCTGTGCCAGGTGGGGTATGCCCTGCCGGGTGTGGTGATTGCGCTGAGCTTGATCCTGCTCGTCAATCGGGCACTGCCATTCTTGTATACGACTCCGCTCATCGTCGTGCTGGCGTACGTGCTGCGCCACATGCCGCAGGCGGTGCGGAGCAGTGAGGCGGCGCTGGCGCAAGTCGCGCCAACGATGGAGGAGGCGGCGCGCAGTTTGGGCCGCCCGCCTCTGCGCGCGTTCGTCAATGTCACTTTGCCGCTCATCCTGCCGGGGCTGTTCGCGGGGGGCGCGTTGGTGTTTCTGACTTCGCTCAAGGAATTGCCCGCCACGCTGTTGTTGCGTCCGGCAGGCTTCGACACCCTTTCGGTGCGGGTATGGATCACGGCCAGCGAAGGCGTGTATACTCAGGCCGCGCCGGCGGCATTATTGCTCATTTTGTGCGCGGCGGCGCCGCTGTATTTTCTGTTGAAGCGCGAAATGAGAAAACGTGATGCGTGATGCGGGACAACCTTTCACGGATCACGCATCACGGATTAGGCTGTTGGTTAATGAATGCTTTAGAATTAGAAGGCGTCACCAAACAATACGCGCCAGGCACACCCCCCGCCGTCGCCGATGTGTCGCTGTCGGTGGCGAAAGGTGAAATTCTTGCGCTCATCGGCCCCAGCGGGTGCGGCAAAACGTCTACACTGCGGTTGATCGCCGGATTTGAGCGGCCGGATTCGGGAACGGTGGTGATCGGTGGACGGGTTGCGGCCAATGGCCGGGCCTGGATTCCGCCGGAGCGGCGCGGCGTCGGAATGGTCTTTCAAGATTACGCGCTGTTCCCGCATCTCACGGTTGCCGAAAACACCGGCTTTGGTCTTGATGAACTGAGCCGGGACAAGCGCCAGCCGGAAGTGGATCACTTGTTGCAGTTGGTGGGGCTGGAAAAATTCGGCCGGCGGTATCCGCACGAGTTGTCGGGCGGGGAGCGGCAGAGGGTGGCTCTGGCGCGCGCGCTCGCGCCCAAGCCGGTGGTGGTTCTGCTCGATGAGCCTTTCAGTAATTTGGACACCGACCGCCGCGCGGAGATGCGCGAGCAGGTGCGCGCAATTCTAACAATGTTAAGCGCGACGGCGATCTTCGTCACGCACGATCACGAAGAGGCGCTGTTCATGGGCGACCGTGTGGCCGTGCTGAATAACGGACGGCTGGAACAAATCGGCGCGCCGGAAAGTATTTTTCATTCGCCGGCTTCGCATTTCGTGGCCGAGTTCATGGGCCACACCGATTTTCTGCCGGGCCGCGTCGTCTCCAATGGAATCGAAATGGAGATCGGTTTGTTGCCTCAGCGCGTCGATCTGCCGGAAGGCACAGCGGTGGAGATCGCCTTCCGTGCCGACGACGTGTCGCTCACGCCCGATCGCACCGCGTCGGCGCGGGTGCTGGCCCGTCACTTCAAAGGCGCGGTTAATCTCTATCGTGTGCGTTTGCCGTCCGGCCAATTAATTCACAGCCTGCAACCGCACACGCTGCAGATGGCACCTGGAACAGCGGTGCGGGTGTGGGCCGCGCCGGGGCATGCGCTGGCGTGTTATCCGGTTGATCAATGAAACTCGACGTCGCCATCTCCCCTTTCTCTCTCTCCGAAGTCTCCGCGCTCGCGCGCCGCATCGAGGCGCTGGGCGCGGATGGACTGTTCACCACCGAAACCCAACACGATCCATTTCTGCCGCTGGCCCTTGCCGCCGGGCACACGACGCGGCTTGAACTGGGCACGGCAGTGGCCATTGCCTTTGCCCGCAGCCCGATGACCGTGGCCCACACGGCGTGGGATTTGGCCGCGCACTCCGGCGGGCGGTTTCTGCTCGGCCTCGGCACGCAGGTCAAACCGCACATCGAGCGGCGTTTTGGCATGGCGTGGCCCGAGTCGCCCGTGGGCCAACTGCGCGAGTTCATCGCCGCCGTGCGGGCGGTGTGGCAGTCGTGGCAAACGGGCGAGCGGCTCAACTTCCGGGGCGAGCGTTACAAGCTCACGCTCATGACGCCGTTTTTCAATCCCGGCCCCATCGAGCATCCGCGCATCCCCATTTACATTGCCGGGGTCAACGCCCCGCTCATCAAACTGGCCGGTGAAACCGCCGACGGATTTCACGTTCACCCCTACCACACCCGGCGCTATCTGGCCGAAGTGGTTGCGCCGAACATCGAGGCCGGGGCAACCAAAGCCGGGCGCGCCCGCGCCGATGTGACCCTGGCTGGGACGGCCTTTGTGGCCGTGGGCGACGGCGAGGCGGCCCGCGCCCCCATGCGCGAGGTGATGCGCTCGCAAATTGCTTTTTACGCCTCCACGCCCACCTATCGCCCGGTAATGGCGCTGCACGGTTGGGAAGCGCAGGCCGGGCAGCTTTCGGCGCTGGCGGCCAAAGGACAGTGGGGCGAGATGCCCGCTGTGCTTACCGACGACATGCTGGCCGAATTTTTGGTCGAAGGCTCGTGGGCCGACCTCGGCGGCAAACTGCGCGCCCGATACGACGGTTTGCTGGATCGGGTGGCGCTGTATCTGCCGTTTTCGCCGGGTGAAGATGATGAGAGGTGGGGGAGGGTGGCGAGGGCGATTCGAGGGTGACTTGCTCAACGGATCGCCTTTCAGCGGATTGAAAACGAAAAAGCGGATGGGAGCGCAGTCGCCATCCCCTTTCGCGGAGCGGCTTAATCATCCGTTGGAAGTTTATTCTCGACTTTGCGTTCTTGTGCCTTCTTCCATATAATCCTGCACACGGGAGCGGCTTGCCGCCGCTGTCTGATGAGTGTGGTTAGCAGGAGGACGTATGAGCAACGATCCACAACAGCCGGGAACGGAGATTTTGAAACGGATCGTCGAGAAGCTCAAGGTACAAGAATTCCTATTTGCGCTCGGACTTGTCGTTGCCTTGGCAGTCTTCGGCGGATTTATCCTGCCCGATTACATCCCCTTGATCTATTTGGCGACAGGCGTGGCGTTGATCTTGTATACCGTCACGGTGGTGACGACGGCCTACCGCAAAGTGCGCGACGCGAAAGAGGGCGCGACGCAAGCCCGGCGCGAGCCGTCAACCGTCATCGTCACCGTGTTGCCGCCTGCGCCGTCTGTTGAGCCGGTACGCCCGGCGCTGTCCGAATTCGAGCAGTTGACGATGTATCTGGATCGGGTCAGAAATACCAACAACATCTTGCGGCTGGTCGGGATCAGCGCCGAGGCCAGTGACCCGCAGAAATCGAGCGCGGAAGCGCGCACCCCGACCTCTTTATCGGACGTATTCATCTCACTGCGAATTGATCGTTATCGCGGCGAACCCGAAGAGCAGGCGCAGGGCAAACCGGATCGTGAACACCAGCAAGAGATGGCGCGGTTATTGGAGCGGGAACGCAAGCAATTGACGGCCATCGAAGCGTTGAGCGATCCCAAAGTCTTGCGCTGTGTGATGTTGGGGCAGCCGGGATCGGGCAAATCGTCGGTGCTGCGTTACGCGGCGTATCGCCTGGCCGAGTCGTTCCTTTCCCCCGAACGACTGAAAGAGACGATGCCCGAATGGCAGGCCGGAGAAATGCTGTCCGTGCTGGCGCCGTTGGCGCTTTTGGCCGAGTCGCTGCCGGCGCGCGCCCAGGGCGGGAAACTGGACGATCACGTGGTTGCGTTTGTCCAGGCGCAAGTGGAATGGTGCGCCGAAATGAACGGCTTTGCCCGGCGCGTGTGGCGCGAGGCGCGCGAGCGCGGCGTGCTGTTTTTGTTCGACGGCCTGGACGAAGTGGCGCCGGAAAAACGCGCCGTCGTCAAAGAGGCGATAGACGAGTTTCTTTCGGCGCGGGGCAAATGTCGCGCCGTCGTCACCTGCCGCACGTACAGTTACGGCGACGACAAGTGGCGGCTGGAAGGCTGGCCGGCTTACAACATCGAGCCGCTTTCGCGCGGCGAACAAGAATCGTTCATACAGAAGTGGTACCAAACGCTGATCCAAAACGACGCCCCCTCGCGCCCGCTGTACGAGAAGAAAGCACAGTCGCTCGAGGGCGCGATTTTCTCCGGCGACGCCCGGCAACTGCATCAAATCTCGGGCACCCCCCTGCTGTTGACGCTTATCGCCATCGTGCACACGCATCAAGAAGAACTGCCCCGCTCGCGCATTTTGATTTACCGGGAGTGCGTCAACCTTCTGCTTCTGCGCTGGCAAAAGCGGCGGCAGGTCGGCGACGCGCTGAAGTCCATCGCCGAACGGATGAAAGATGCCGCGCCCACGGCGAGCGGGCTGGCCGACAAAGTGCTGGAGGGGCTGGCCGAGGTGGCGTATCAAGCCCGCGACCGGGACGCGATGAAGCATGGCGACTCCATGTTGATAGACCTGTATCTCCTGCGGCAAGTGATGATGCGCTATCTGCCCGAAGCCGCCCTGTCCGTCTTTGAAGATTATTGCTTGAATGCCAATGGCTTGCTCCTGGCCATTGGCTCGCGCCGCCTGCGGGATCGCCCGGCCCACGAAGAGCCGGTGATGTGCTTCGCCTTCCCGCATCTCTCTTTTGAAGAATACCTAGCCTCGCAATACATCGCCACGCTGGACAACCCGGAAGAGGCGCTGGCACAGCGCAACGCGGCCAGCGACCGCTGGTTTTACGCCGGGCTTTTCCTGGGCGAGCAGTACGCGCTCGTCACGCCCAAACGCGCCAGGAATATGCTGGAGATGTTTCACCAACTACTCAAGGACGGCGCAGCTTGGCGCAACGTTTGGCTGGCGGGCGTGTTGTGGCCGCTGTTCTGCGCGGAATTTCCCGAGAGGCGCGGCGACCCTGCCGAGTTGGAGGGGCGCGTCCGTGAGCGCCTTACAACTTTGTGCGCGACGGGGCAACTGTTGCCGCACGAACGCGCCGACGCCGGGCGCGTGCTGAGCGAGATGGGCGACCCCCGTGACCTCGAAGAACTCGTCGCCATTCCCAAAGGCCCGTTCATTATGGGCAGCAAGGAAGAAGGCCCCTGGCTCGACGAGCGCCCTCAACACGAAGTCGTCATTCCCGGCGATTACAGGATTGGAAAATACCCGGTGACGGTGAAATTGTGGAAGCGGTTTGTGGATGAGGCGAAATACGATCCGCGCGTTCCGGATTCGCTCAAAGGCTACGACAACCATCCCGCGCACGACGTTTCCTGGCACGACGCTTGCAACTTCTGCGAATGGCTGACGGACGTATGGCGAAAGGAAGGGAAGATCGGCGAGAATGAAGAGGCGCGCTTGCCCACGGAAGCGGAGTGGGAGCGCGCGGCGCGCGACACAGACGGGCGCGAATGGCCTTGGGGCAACACATTTGAGGAGAATCGCGCGAACACATCTGAAAGCGGAATCAGGCGCACCACCGCTGTTGGCATATTTCCTGCCAAGGAAGTACCGACAAAATGTTTGGATATGATTGGCAATGTGTGGGAGTGGACTATCAGTTTGGGGGCCGAGTATCAGGATAAGAGTTACGCGAAGCGCGTGCGAGAGTTCAAATATCCGTATGATCCAGGAGATGAGCGAGAAGATATGCGGGCCGCTGATAACTTTTCCCGCGTGGTGCGCGGCGGCTCGGGCGGCAGTCCCGGGTTCGCGCGCTGTGCCTGCCGCGGCGGCTACCTCCCGTTCTATCGGGGCGGCAACGTCGGTTTTCGGGTGGTGGTCTCCCCTATCTCGCTTTTGAATCCCTGATCCCTGAAAACTCTGATCCATGTGGGGGTGGGGGTCTGGGGGCGGGGGTTTCCCCCGCCCCCAGCCGGGGCAAGAAGCGCGGCGGCGCACCATGAAACCTTACACGAATCTCTACCCCAAAATATGCGCCTGGGAAAACTTGGAGCTGGCCTATTACAAGGCGCGGCGGGGCAAGCGCGGCCTGGCGCCGGCGGCAAGTTTCGAGCGCAAGTTGGAAGACAATTTGGTTGCTTTGCAAGACGCACTGCTCTCGCAAACCTACGCGCCGGGAAAATATCACAGTTTTTACATCCACGATCCCAAGAAGCGTTTGATCTCCGCCGCGCCGTTCCGGGATCGAGTGGTTCATCACGCACTGTGCAACATCATCGAGCCGATCTTCGAGCGCAGTTTCATTGACGACTCTTACGCTAACCGCGTGGGCCAAGGCACGCACCGCGCGCTGGATCGCTGTCAGCAATTCTCGCGCCGCTATCGCTACGCTTTGCAACTCGATGTCGTGCAGTATTTTCCGGGCATTGACCACGCAATTCTGCGCGAGACGTTGGCGCGAAGGATTGGCGATGAAGCGGCTCTCAGACTGTGTGAGGTAATTATCGAGAGCGGGCGCGGCGTGCTGGCGGAAGAATACAACATGGTCTATTTTGACGGCGACGACCCTTCGACGGGCTCAGGGCAGGGTCTGCTGGCCGTCAACCGCCCGCGCGGCTTGCCTATCGGCAACCTGACCTCGCAGTTTTGGGCAAACGTCTATCTCAACTCGTTTGATCACTTTGTCAAGCGCGAACTCAAATGCAAAGCGTATCTGCGTTACGTGGACGATTTCATCCTGTTTGCCGACGACAAGCAAACATTATGGGCATGGCGCAAGGAGACTGTGGATTACCTTGCCCGCTTGCGTTTGACGCTTCACATTGAGCGCGTTCACCCGCGCCCCGTAACTGAAGGCGTGATGTTTCTCGGCTTCAACGTCTTTCCGACTCATCGCCTGCTCAAGGCGAAGAAGGCGATCTCGTTCCGAAGAAAGCTCAAGGCAATGCGCCGCCAATTGGCAGAAGGCGAGATCGGGTTAGGGATGCAGCACGCCTCGGTCAGAGGCTGGGTCAACCACGTACGCTATGGGGATACGTGGGGCCTGCGCCGCGCAATTCTGGGCGCGAATCCGATTACGTGGAATTGACCCTTGCCAAACGAATCTCCCCTTTTCTCCCGCACGTTTGATTTTCTCTCTTGGCTCTTGCAGCGCTCACAAAGTTTTCCGCGCCCGCACCGTTTTGGAGCAACGCAGCGCCTGCAGAATGCGGCCATGGATTTCCAGGAGTTGATCGTCGAGGCTGAATCGCTGCGCGGCGCGGAAAGGCTGGAGCGATTGCGGCGCGCGGACGCCGAACTGGGGAAAGTGCGATTGTATTTACGCCTGTGCCGCCAGTGGGATTGGTTGACGGCCGGGCAATATGAGCATGCCTCGCGCATGATCGCGGAAATGGGGCGATTGCTGGGAGGATGGCTCAAAGCAACCGGCACGTAAGGCCGCAATTTGCCTTGTTGTGTAGGGCTGCGCCGATGGAGGCCGCGTGGTGCGCGGCGGCTCGTTCAACAACAATCACAGGAACGCGCGCTGTGCCTGCCGCAACGACAACCACCCGAACAATCGAAACGACAACATCGGTTTTCGGGTGGTGGTCTCCCATAACTCGCAGAGGCCGCCGGAAATGCAGTTTGGCTTTTGGGCTGAACTGCCGAGGCGCAAATACGAGATAGCGCGGCGCACGCCCTGCCCGCGGCGGCCTCCGCCCGGGCGAATACAGAATTGACTCGCGCTTTGTTCTTCGGTGAACTCAGCGCGAGTCTTTTCTTTCGACTCGGGGTTGTTGTGAAGTCGCTGCCCACGGATTACGGGAACCGCTTCGCGTTGAGCGGATGAGGCGCGACGGAATCCGTTCAATCCGTTCCGAATAATCCGTTGACAGCTTTTCCTGTGGTAAAATCTCAACAGCCGGGAGGGATGGCTGAGTGGTTTAAAGCGACGGTCTTGAAAACCGTTGTGGGGCCTGTCCTCACCGGGGGTTCGAATCCCTCTCCCTCCGCTGTAAAGACGCCGCAGGCAAGATATTGTCTGCAACGCCTCTACTGGAAGAACCTGGGGAGGTGCCGGAGTACGGCTGATCGGGAGCGCCTGCTAAGTGCTTGTACGGGCTTTTAAACCTGTACCGAGGGTTCAAATCCCTCCCTCCCCGCCACCACGCTCATAAGGGCGACGTTCGCGTCGCCTTTATGCTTTAACCGGCAGGTAGCGCGCGATCTCCTCGGCAATCTCCATGGCGGCCGTGGGGCGGGCCAACCGCCGCGCGTTGGCCGCCGCCTGGGCCAACGCCTCCGGGCCGCCGCCGATAAGCTGCCGCACGGCACTGGCTACCTTTTCCGGTCCCGGCGCCCACAGCCCCGCGCCGTTCTCCACCACAAACCGCACGTTGCCTTCCTCTTGCCCCGGCAGCGCGCCGCTGAGCACGATGGGCAGCCCGGCGTTGATGGCCTCGATGACCGACGACGGCCCGGCTTTGGTCACAAAGAGATCGGCCGCGCGCATGAGGTCGGGCATGTTGGCGGCGAAGCCGTAAATGTGCGCCGGGATTTCCCACTGCACGGCGCTGAGTCGCGCGCGCAGCGCTTCGTTGCGCCCAGCCACGACCGCCAGTTGCAGCGGGTGCCAGCCGTTGGCCGTGGCGGCAATGCCCCGGGCGATCTCGAAAAGCGGCCCCATGCCCTCGCCGCCGCCCACCACCAGCACGGCCACGGCCTCGGGCTGCCAGCCCAGTTGGGCGCGCAAGGCCAACTTGTCGCCGGCGGGCGCGCTGAACTTTTGCGAAACGGGCAGGCCGATCACCTTCAACTTGTCCAACGGCACTTTGAACCGCAGCGCCCGCTGGCAAGCGCCCTCCGTGGGCACAATGATGCGATCCACTTTGGGGTAAAACCAGAACGCGTGCGCCGACACCAGATCGGTGACCACGGTGATCACCGGCGGGCGGCTTCGGCCCAGCGCCCGCACGGCGGGCATGGTGAGCAGGGGGTGCACGCTGACGTACAAATCCGCGGGGTGGTCGCGCAGCATTTTGCGGAAGGCCGAACGGGTGTAGGGGTACACAGCCCCCACCAGCGCCCGCATGCGCCGCGCCCCGTCGCTCACCCGGAAGCCCGGCCCCCACAGCCGCGAGCCACGGGCGATGATGGTGGGATACCACGCCGGGAAGCGATTGAACGGATAGGGAGTGTAGGCCTTGAAGACGTCGACCAGTTCCACTTGCAGCGCCTCGCCGTACTTCATGCTCAGCGCCTCTTGAATGGCCTCTGCTGACGCGCGATGCCCGCCGCCGGTATCGGACATGAGGATGACGATGTGTTGAATCATAGAGCTAGGGGGACGCGGGAGCAGGGGGGAGCTTGGCTTTGAGTCGCTTTTCCAAATCGCGGCGCGAGAGCAGCACGTAGCGCCCGCAGGTGTCGCACTTGAGGCCGATGTCGGCCCCCAGCCGCACCACCGTCCATTCGTATCCGCCGCAAGCGTGCGGTTTGCGCAATCTCACGCGGTCGTTCAGGGCCAGTTCCAACGGCATAGGAGCGATTATAGCAGAGGGCGGGGTGATATAATCTCTTCGCGAAATAGCCCGATTGACAAGGACAAGTGCCCCGACGATGAATCTCCCCCTTTTCGAAGAGCCGAAGCAAATTCGCGGCCATTACGCTCCGGATACTAATCTGGTTTTGCATTGTGGCGACGCCCAGGATTTCCTGGCTACGATCCCTGATGATTCGGTGAGCCTCGTTGTTACCTCTCCGCCTTACAACATGGGCAAAGACTACGAAGACCGCGTGTCTATCGAAGCCTATCTCGAAACGCAGACGCAAATCATCGAGCAACTCTACAGAGTGCTTCGCCCGGACGGGAGCATTTGTTGGCAGGTTGGGAATTTTGTCGAGAAGGGCGAAGTGTATCCGCTCGATATCTATTACTACGGCATCTTCAAGAAGCTGGGGATGTTTCTCCGTAACCGAATAGTCTGGCATTTCGGGCACGGGCTGCATGCCTCCAAACGCTTCTCGGGCCGATATGAGACCGTGCTCTGGTTCACAAAAAGCGACGAGTACGTCTTCAATTTGGATCCGGTTCGTGTGCCGTCCAAGTATCCGGGCAAACGCCACTATAAAGGCCCGAACAAGGGAAGGCCATCTGGAAATCCGAACGGCAAAAACCCTTCAGACATATGGGAAGTGGTAGCCAGGGATTGGGAAGATGGGCTGTGGGATATCCCCAACGTGAAATCGAATCACCCGGAGAAGACCTCTCACCCCTGCCAGTTCCCGGTTGAATTGGTGGAGCGGTGTGTTCTTGCCCTGACGAATGAAGATGATTGGGTCTTGGATCCATACGCCGGCGTAGGCTCAACGTTGATCGCCGCTTCTATGCACAACCGCCGGGCGCTGGGCAGCGAAAAAGAGTCCGGGTATGTGAAAATTGCTCGTGGCCGGCTTCAGGCGCTGTTTAATGGTACGCTCAACATTCGACCCATAGGCAGACCCGTTTTTGTCCCCACGGGTCGAGAGAAGGTTTCTCAGATTCCCGATGAGTGGCGAGAGCCTCCACAGAAGAGACTGCTTGAAAAGAAAAGGAAATACGGATGATTATTGCCGGAGTGTATTCTTTCAACGGTGGGAAGGAAGAAATAGAATCGAAGTTCGGCGTAGAACTTCGAGAAGTAGAGCAGATTATCGCGACGGTAAGAAGCGGGACTCATAAAACGAAGACCAGTCTCGAAAAAACGAAGGCCGGGAGAATTCTTTATAGCCCAAGCTCATTGAACAAAGCATTCAAGCGAGGATTTGCGAAGCAGCACTGGCAAAACCACAGAGTGCATTGTGACTATCCAACCCAGTACTACCGCCCCGGTTATAAACCCGTGCGCTCGGCGAAAGGCGCGTACCGCGAGATGGATTTTGTGAAAAACAGAGTCGGGGTCGAAGTGCAGTTGGGCAAATATGCCTTTATGGTTTACAACGTTTGCGCCAAGATGACCATCTTTCACAATATGGACGTGATTGACGTGGGGGTAGAAATTGTGCCGGTAAAAGACTTCGCCGCCGATATGTCATCGGGGGTTTCCTATTTTGAGCAATTTGTGTGGGACCTCGAACAGCGAGGGGTCTCTGACATTGATATTCCCGTGCTCATATTGGGCGTGGCCGTTTAAGGATCACTGATCATGGATTTCTACGTCTCCCTCGGCATCACCCTCGTCATCGCCATCACCGTCCACGAGTTTTCGCACGCGTTTGTGGCCGACCAGTTGGGCGACGACCTGCCGCGCCGCCAGGGACGAGTGACGCTGAACCCGCTGGCCCACCTCGACCCCATGGGCTCGCTGCTGTTCATCGTGTCCGGTTTTGGCTGGGGCCGGCCCGTGCTCACCAACCCCTACAACTTCCGGCGACGGTCCGGCCCCTCGGGGGACAACCCCATCATCGCCGGCATTCTCAACTCCGGTGACCCGGTGCGCACCGGCATGGCCCTCGTGGCCGCCGCCGGGCCGTTTTCCAATTTTGTTATGGCACTGGTGGCGGCCATCCCAATCAAACTCGGCCTGGTCAACGTCATTTCCTTTAGCGGCAACAGCATCATTCCTTCGCTATCGTATTTCCTGCTGATATTCATCTCCGTCAACATCGGCCTCATGTTGTTCAACCTCATCCCCATTGCCCCGCTCGACGGGTTTAAGGTGGCGCTGGGGTTGCTGCCCGACCAATGGGCGGATGCGTTGGCCAGGCTTGAGCAGGTCGGGCCTATCCTGTTGCTGTTGCTCATCGTCGGCGGCCGCTTCGGGTTCGACTTCCTTGGTGTGCTCATCGGCCCGGCGCGCGATACGCTCATGCGGTTGATCGTTGGCTGATGCCCGGCGCGCGCTATCGTGTTACGCAATTTGCTCGGCTGTTCACCGGCAGGCTCACACTGCAGGCTCGCGCCGAGGCGCAAACTTGGCTGGCCCCGCCGCTCTTTGAACTCTTTTGCCGGATGACTCCCGCCGAGCAGTATCATGCTTATGAAGTGAGACAAACGCTTGCGGCGCAACGGCAGGTTGATCCGGATTTGCTCACTGCCGCGCTGCTCCACGATGTGGGAAAGACCCGGATGCCATTGGCCGCATGGGAGCGTGCGCTGATCGTGCTGGGCAACCATCTCGCCCCCCAAGCCGCCGATGCGTGGGGGCGCATGGGCGGCAGCCCCTTGTGGTGGCGGCGTCCCTTCGTGGTGTCGCGGCAGCACCCGGCCTGGGGTGCCGAAATGGTGCGCGTGGCGGGCGGCGCCCCCCGCACAGTGGAATTGATCTTGCATCATCAAAATAATCACCCGCTTGACCCCATGCTGCAAGCCCTTCAATCCGCCGACAACTCCAACTGATCCATTCATCATTCATCATTCATCACTCATCATTCATCATTTTTTATCATGCCTCTTCAAATCACTATCATCGGACTCGGACGCATCGGCGCAAGCATTGGGCTGGCCCTTAGGCAACGCGCCCCCGGGCAGTTCACGGTGATCGGCCACGACCGCGCCCCGGAAGCGAGCAAGCGCGCGCAGGCCGCGGGCGCGGTGGACAAGGCCGAATGGAACCTGCCGAATGCCATTGAACATGCGGCCATCATCGTGCTCGGCGTGCCGCTGTCGGCGTTGCGGCAAACGATGATCGACATTGCCCCGATGGTCCCGGCGGGATGCGTGGTCACGGATACTGCGCCGCTCAAAACGCCCGCCTCGGAGTGGGCGCGCGAGCTGCTGCCGGCGGCGGTTCATTACGTGGGCGGCAGCCCCATCCTCAACCCAGCCTACTTGCACGAGGCCGGCGACACGCCCCGCGCCGACCTGTTCGCGGGCGGCCTGTGGGCGCTGATCAGCGATGCGGCCACGGGCGAGTCGGCGCTCACCGCCGTCGGGGGGATGGCTCGGCGCGTGGGCGCGGAACCGTTTTACATTGAACCCGGTGAGTTCGACGAATTGATGGCCGGGCTGTCCACCGTGCCGACGCTGCTGGCTGCGGCGTTGATGCGGGCCGTGGGCAATGCGGAAGGGTGGAAGGATGGCCGCAAACTGGCCGACCGGGCCTTTGCCACCGGCACTACACCCATCGGGGTCGTGCGGCCCGACGCGGCCATGGCTGCCGCGCTGTCGAATTCGGCCAATACGCTGCGCTCGCTGGATGCGGTGCTGGCGCAGTTGCAGTCAATCCGCAAGGCAGTGGCCGAGGGCGACGCGGCCTCGCTGGAGGCGGCGCTGGCGGAGGCTGTGCTGCTGCGCGACGAGTGGCTCACCCAGCGGCGCCTTGGCAACTGGGCTGCCGAAGAGTCGCCCAAAGTGGATATGCCGTCGGCGGGGCAACTCATGCGGCAGATGATCGGGTTTGGCGGCAAGAAGTAGGATTTGGCGTTTGGGGTGTCCAATGCCCTTTTGCTACATTCTCGAATGCGCCGATGGCACGCTTTACACCGGCTGGACCACCGACCTCGACCGGCGGCTGAAGGCGCACAACGCGGGGCGCGGGGCCGCGTACACTCGGCTGCGCCGCCCGGTGCGGCTGGTGTATTCCGAAAGCCTGCCCGACCGCTCCGCCGCGCAGAAGAGGGAACTGGCGATCAAGCGATGGCCGCGAGAGAAGAAGATTGCGTTGGTTCGGGACAACGAGCAATGAACAATGAACAATGAGATAATGAACAAGGCAAAACAAAACTCAAAATTCAAAACTAAAAATTCAAAATTCAAACGGAGCATCGTATGACCGCCTCCAAAACCCAATGGATCATCGATGAGCTTTCGTCGCTCAAGCAGCAAGGCCTCTACAACACCATCCGCACGCTGGGGTCGCCGCAGGGGGCGTGGCTGGTGGTGGACGGGCGGCGCGTGCTCAACTTTTGCTCGAACAACTACTTGGGCCTCGCCAACCACCCGCGCCTGCTGGCCGCCGCCCGCGCGGCGATGGACAAATACGGCATCGGCCCGGCGGCGGTGCGCTCGATAGCCGGGACGATGGATTTGCATCTCGAATTGGAGCGGCGGCTGGCGGCCTTCAAAGGCGCGGAGGCCTGCATCACGTTTCAATCCGGCTTTGCAGCCAACCTGGCCACCGTGCCCGCGCTGGTGGGCAAGGATGACGTGATCTTCTCCGACGAACTGAACCACGCCAGCATTATTGACGGCAGCCGTTTGGCCGGAGCCAAAATTGTGCGCTACAGCCACAACAACCCGGACAGCCTGCGCGCCGCCATCGCCGCCGAGAAGCAAAACGGCGCGCTCGGCTCCGGCGAAAAGCGCCGCGCGCTCGTCATCAGCGACGGCGTGTTCAGCATGGACGGCGACATTGCGCCGCTGCCCGAACTGGTGAAGGTGGCCGAGGAAGAAAGCTTTTTGCTGATGGTGGACGATGCCCACGGCGAAGGGGTGCTGGGCAAAGGCGGGCGGGGCATTGTGGATCACTTTGGCCTGCACCGCCGGGTGGACGTGGAAATCGGCACCCTGTCGAAAGCGTTCGGGGTGGTGGGCGGGTGCGTGGCCGGGGATGCCACGGTGGTGGAGTGGCTACGGCAACGGGGGCGGCCCTTCCTGTTTTCCAGCGCCATGACCGTGCCCGATGTGGCCGCGTGCCTCGCCGGTATCGATCTACTCGAAGAGTCCACCGAATTGGTGGACAAGCTTTGGGAGAACGCGCGCTACTTCAAAGCGGAAATGAAAACCCTCGGCTTTGACACCGGCGCGAGCGCCACGCCCATTACGCCGGTGATGCTGGGCGAAGCGCCGCTGGCCCAGCAGTTCAGCCGCAGCCTGTTCGAGAATGGCGTGTTCGGTATGGCGATTGGCTTCCCCACCGTAGCCAAAGGCAAGGCCCGCATCCGGGTAATGATCTCGGCGGCCCACAGCCGCGACGATTTGGACAAAGGGCTGGCGGCATTTGCGAAGGTCGGGAAAGAGTTGGGCGTAACCCAATGAATACACCGCTGAGAACACAGAGAACACGGAGAGAAAGAGACAAAGATTCTCAGTGCTCTCCGTGTTCTCTGTGGTAAATCTGGAACAGACTATGCTTGACTTTGCTTCCGTACGGAACAAACAAATGACGATAGCCCAACTGGCCTCCACGCTCACCCCTGCCGACCTGCCGGGGCTGACGGATGAGATGATCGATACCATGCTCGGCCTCATTGCCGGCTGCACCGACGCGGACGTGGCCTTTGTGCCCGATGACCCCGAGGCGCACGACGCCTTTGCCGACGACCCCAGCGAAGGGAGCCTGGCCTGGACGTTGGGGCACGTCATCGTGCACACCACTGCCTCGGCGGAGGAGAGCGCGGCGTTGGCCGCCGAACTGGCCCGGGGCGTGGCCCACCATGGCCGCTCGCGCAGCGAAGTGCCGTGGCAAACGGTGACAAGTATTGAACAGTGCCGCGAACGGCTGGAGGAGAGTCGCCGCATGCGGCACGCCAGCCTGCAAATGTGGCCGGGCGCGCCGCGCCTCGACAATACCTATCAGCCCTCCGAAAACATCGAGCCGATCAACGCCGTCAATCGCTTCATTCGCGGCCTGTCGCACGACGACGGCCACCTGGCCCAAATTGCGGAGATTGTGCGTCAGGCCAAAGCCGTGCGGGCGTGAGGGGACGACCTTTGTGGTAATAACCTCCTAACTTGATGGCTGAAACCGCCCCAGCCCGGCCCTTTCTCAAATGGGCGGGCGGCAAAAGCCGCCTGCTCAGCCAGCTTGAACCGCTGTTCCCCAAAACCTTCACCGGCTACCACGAGCCGTTTGTGGGCAGCGGCGCGGTGTACTTTCGCCTGCGCGCCCTGCGCCCCGGCCTCCGCCGCGTCCGGCTCACCGACTCCAATGAAGAACTGATCAACTGCTACAGCGCCCTGCGCGACTCGGCCGAGGCCGTCATCCGGCTGCTGGCGCGCCACAAGCAGCAGCACTCGCGCGACCACTACTATGCCGTGCGCGCCCAACCGCCGGACGGGTTGGACAGCGCCGCCCGCGCCGCCCGATTTATCTACCTCAACAAAACCTGTTACAACGGCCTCTACCGTGTGAACCAGAGCGGCCAGTTCAACGTGCCCATGGGCCGGTACGTGAACCCGACCATTTTTGACGCCGGCGAACTGCGGCAAGCAAGCGCCGCGTTGCAAAACGTGGCGCTGAACGTAGCCGACTTTTGGGGCGTGACCCGCCTCGCCCGGCGCAGCGACTTTGTGTACTTCGACCCGCCCTACCACCCCCTCTCGCCCACGGCCAACTTCACCAGTTACACCGCCGCCGCTTTTGGCGAGCCGCACCAGCGCCAACTGGCCGACGTGTATCGCGCGCTGGATCGCAAAGGCTGCCGGGTGATGCTCAGCAACTCGTGGACGCCGTTTGTGTTGCAGTTGTACAAAGGCTACGAGCGGATCGAAGTGAAAGCGGCGCGGGCCATCAATTCCAAATCGGCCCGGCGCGGCAAGGTGAGCGAAGTGGTGGTGTTGAACTACAGGCCGTGAGCGGGCCGCCCCCCGCTGTTGTCGAAATACTGGACGGGGCCTTGCCAGTTGTCCTCTTTGAAAAACGTCTCCGAAAAATTCCCGCCGGTGTAATCGCGGATGGCTGCCCGCCAGAACGCGTGCGCCGCCACATTCGTGTCCAACTCCTGCACCTCCCACTTGCCGGGCAGCGCATCGAACACCGCAAACGCCGCTGCCCGCCCAACACCCTGCCGCCGGTAGCGGCGCATCACAAAAAACTCGGCGATGGATCGCTCGTTGCCCGGCAGAAACGTGTGGGCATTCACCAGCACAAACCCCGCCGGCTTGCCATCCACCCGCACGAGGAAAGGATGGTGGCCCGCCTCCGTCCAATACAAATCCAAATACGGATAGCCGAACAGTCCCTGCTCGTCGAGGTCCAGCTTCTCGATCTCGGTGAAGTCGTAAATGTACAACTCGATCATTCGTTGGAGGATCGGCTTCTCATCGGATGCGGCGGGCAGCACGGATAGTTTCATCGGGCACGTGGTGGGGTGGTGGGGGCGTTGAGCCACGGACACATGCGCCCATCGTAGCCGGGGCGGCCATTTCCCGCAACCCGGCCTTCGTGGTACATTACCCGCATGTCCGGTGAACTCATCTTTCTGGTGGACGACGAAGCCAACATCATCGAATTGGCCCGGCTTTATTTGGAGCGCGAAGGTTTCCGCGTGGCCTCCGCCGGCGACGGCGGGCAGGCGCTGGAGGCCATCCGCAAAGAAAGCCCGGCGCTGGTGGTGCTCGATTTGATGCTGCCCGGAGTGGACGGCTACGAAGTGTGCCGCCGCCTGCGCGCCGAGTCCGAAGTGCCCATCATCATGCTCACCGCCCGCGACGACGACATCGACAAAGTGGTAGGCCTCGAACTGGGCGCGGACGACTACATGACCAAACCGTTCAACCCGCGCGAACTGGTGGCCCGGGTGAAGGCCATTCTGCGCCGCAGCGAACGGACGGCCAAAGCCGCCGGGACGCGCGGCCCCATCCACCTCGGCAGCTTTACCATTGACGAGGCCCGCCACGAAGTGACCGCCAACGGCCGGCCGCTGAACCTGCGGGCCAAGGAGTTCGATTTGCTGCTCACACTGGTGGAGCATCGCGGCATAGTGCTCAGCCGCGAGCAATTGCTCAGCCTGGTGTGGGGCTTTGATTTCTACGGGCAAACGCGCACCGTGGATGTGCACGTGGCCCACCTGCGCAAGCGGCTCGTCGGGAGCAGCATCAGCATCGAAACCGTTACCGGCGTGGGTTACAAGTTGGTGGGATAGTGTTGGCCAGACCGACGCGGTCTTTGAGACCGCGCCGGTCTGGTGATATGTGATGCTCAACTCCATCCGCTCCCGGCTGTTTGCTTCCTATATCCTCGTCATCTTCGTCTGCCTGTTCTTCATCGGCGTGTCGCTGCTGTTTTTTCTGCGCTCCAACTCCATCGTCGAGCGGCTCGACTACACCCGCCTCACCGAAGCCGTGCGCACCGCCGTGCGCTCCGGCCTGCCCGCCCGCACGGCCACGCTCGATGATCTCAAAACCTATGCCGCCCGGTTTGCCGCTAACGAAGGTATTCGCGTGCTGTTTGTGGACCCGACCGGCGCAGTGTTGGTGGATAGCGCCGTGCTGTCGGGCGCGGTGGCCGCCGGCGATGTTCCGAAGGTGAGCGGCCTCACCCTCGGCGGACTCGAGCTGCGCCGGGCCACGGTGCGCGATTCGTCGCGGCAGGCGTGGGTGCTGGCCTATCGCGCCGCCGGGCCAAGCGGTTGGTTTGTGGCCTTTGCCCGCCCGCGCACGGCCCCGCTGGATTTTCTGCGCGACAGCCTGCTGGCCCCCCTGGGGCAGGCGGCGGCGGTGGGCATCGGCCTTTCCGTCGTCTTGTCGCTGCTCATCACCCAGTGGGTCACCCGGCCGCTGCAAAACGTCGCCAAAGCCGCCAGCGCCATTGCTCGCGGCAACTTCGATCAGATCGCGCCCGTCAGCGGCCCCACCGAAGTGCGGTCGCTGGCCCAGTCGTTCAACGACATGGCCGGGCGCGTTAAAGGCAGCCAGCTGGCCCAGAGCGATTTTGTGGCCAACATTTCGCACGAACTGAAAACCCCGCTCACGTCCATTCAAGGCTTTTCGCAAGCCATCCTCGACGGCGCGGCTACCGAGCCGGAGGCAGTGCGCCGCGCGGCGCGCATCATCAACGACGAAACCGAGCGCATGCGGCGGCTGGTGGAGGGCTTGCTCGATCTGGCCCGGCTGGATGCCGGGCAGGCGGCGGTGAACCGCGCCCCCACCGATCTGGCCGCCATACTGCGATCCACTGCCGAGAAGCTCAGCCTGAGGGCCGCCGAGAGCCGCGTGACTCTGCGCACCGCCATCGGCCCGTTGCCAACCCTGGTGGCCGACGGCGACCGGCTGGCGCAGGTGTTCACCAATTTGCTCGACAACGCGCTGCGGCACACCCCCGCCGGGGGCACGGTGACGTTGGCGGCGCATGTGAACAACGGGGCGGGGGGCGGGGTGGAGATCACGGTGACCGACACCGGCACAGGCATTCCCGCCGAAGACCTGCCGCGCATCTTCGAGCGCTTTTATCGCGTGGACAAATCGCGCGCCGCCACCAAAGGCTACGGGCTGGGGTTGACCATTTCCAAAGAGATCGTGCAAGCCCACAAGGGAGTCATTTCGGCCGAGAGCGTGGTCAATTTGGGAACCAAGTTTACCGTGCGCCTGCCGGCGGCCCAGAGCACTGATACCACCGTGGTGCGCCGCAAGACGTAACACATTGCCCGCGCCGTCGTTATCATAGGCAGCACGTGCCAGCGATGCCACTCACATCCAACGATCCGGCTGCCGAGGCCCGCCTCGTCCAACGGGCGGTCTCCGGCGACGCCGACGCCTTCGCCCGACTGTATGACAGCTACGCCGATCGGGTGTTCCGGTTTGTGGCGATTCGCGTGAGCGATGCCCGGCTTGCGGAGGACGTGACGGCGCAGGCTTTCCTCAAAGCCTGGGAGAATCTGGATCGCTACGAGTGGCGCGACGTGCCGTTTGGGGCGTGGTTGTTCCGCATCGCGCGCAATCTGGTGATTGACCATTACCGCACGCGCAAAGAGCAGGCCTCGCTGGATGAGGTTGTGGAGCAGCCCGCGCCCGCGCCCGATGTGGACGCGCAGATTGACATGGGGCGGATGATCGCCCAACTGCACGCGGCTATGCACACACTGACCGACGACCAGCGGCAGGTGCTGGTGATGAAGTTTATGGACGGACTGACCACCGAGGAGATTGCGCGGCATATGGGCAAGCAGCCCGGCGCGATTCGCGCGCTGCAAATGCGCGGCCTGCAAGCCCTGGCCGGTGTGATTGACAAACCCGATGATTGATTTGGACACTGCCCTCGATGATTGCCTCACGCGGCTGGCGAACGGCACAGCCACCGTGGACGACTGCCTGCGCCTTTACCCCGAGCACGCCGCCGAACTGCGCCGCATGTTGGCCGCCGCCTCCACGCTTGAGCGCGGGCGGGCCGTGCGGCCCTCCGACTCGTTCAAAGCCGACGCCCGCGCCCGGCTGGTGGCGCACATGAAGGCCAACCCGCGACGGCGCGCGCAACCCGCTGCTGCCTTCGGTTGGGCTTTGCGCTTTGGCCTCGCCGCGCTGGCCGTTGCCATTGCCTCCGTGAGCGCGGCGCAAGCGGCCCTGCCCGGCAACCCGCTCTACAGCCTCAAGCTCGTCACCGAGTCCGTGTGGCGTATGGCCCAACCCAATCCGCTCGCCGCCGATCTTGCGCTCGCCGACCGGCGCGCCGCCGAGTTGGCGCAAACGCCCCCCGGCAGCCCCGCCGTGCAATTAGCGTTGCAGGGTTACGAACGCGCGCTGGCGCAACTTGCGCGCTACACCAGCCCCGCCGACCGCGCCACTATTATGAATGTATTAGCCGCGCAGAAGGAAATACTCTCGCGCGTGGATGTGGTGGTGCCTGCGCTGGAACAATGGATCGGTGTGACGCCGCCAGCCACATCTGTTGCCCCAACGCCAGTGGTCACATCCGTGCCCACCCTGCCCGCCGTGGTGCTACCCACAGTATCCGGTCAGCCCACGGTTACCGTGCCGGTCCTCACTGCGTTGCCTATCGTCGCCACCCGCACACTCGTGCCCCCCGTGATTGTCACAGCTCTCCCCACGGCGTTGCCGGGCAACCCGTTGCCCACCCCGCCGTAACCCTCCCGAGTCGCGTAACACATTTGCCTGCGCGTCGTTGTTCATGGTAACGGCGCAGGTTCGACGGAACGGCGCCCAACGCGGCCCCGGCTTGCGCTGAAAAACTATTCCCTACTCAGGAGGTTACAATGTTCACTATCAAATCGTTGTTCACTATCATGGTATCGGCGGCCCTGGGCGTGAGCCTGGCCACAGCGCGCCCGGATGTGCGCGCCCGCGCCGAACACGCCGCGGCGCACGCTCGAGCCGCCACTACCCAGGCCGCTGTGAGCCTTGAAAATCGCGTGTCCGCGCTTGCCGATCGATTGCGCGGCACACTCGGCGGCCTTTTCACTGCCGACACGGGCGTGACTGTGAGCGCAGACTCCGGGCTGGGGCTGAACGCGGCGCTGGGCGGCGCGCAGGCGGGGGCCGGCGTCAATGCTGCCGCCGATGTCTCTGTGACCGGTAACCTGCAGGCGAGCGACTTCGCCGCGCAACAGCAGTCTACTTTCAACACCGTAGCGTCGGGGGCCGTCAGCCCGGTCGCGGCCAACGCCACGGCGCAGACCTCACCCAGTGGCGCCGTTCAAACGGTGGCTGGCGGCGCTGTGCAGGGAACTGTGAGCGGGTCCACCGACACCACTGTAAGTCTGCTCGGCGGCAAGTAGCACACGGCTCAAAGGCTCGCCACTGAAAGCCGGTGGCCGGCTGTTACGGCGGGGAAGCCGGGTTCGGGGCCGGTTTCCCCGCCGATTTGTTTGTGGCTGCGTCCCATCCGATCCCTGAAACCCAGGGCTTCGCCAAAGTCCATTGACAGGCGCTTCGACAGGACACTGTCAGCGGATTTCTGGAACTGATTGAACGGATATTGCGCCGCAATCCGCTCAACGCGAAGCGGCTCCCCGAATCCGTTGACAGTACTTCGCCGGCAAAGCCTTATCGTGACTTTGGAAAGGCCCTGCGTTGAAACCGCAGACTTCTTGTCAAAGCCCAGTCAACTCGGTATAATGCCCACACCGAGGGCGGTTAGCTCAGTTGGTTAGAGCACTCGCTTGACATGCGAGAGGTCGTAGGTTCGAGCCCTATACCGCCCACTGCAACCGTAAGGGCGTTCATCTGTGTGCTTGTTGGGGCGTTCAATTGAACGCCCTTACGATATGAACGCCCTGGACAAGCGCGATGACCGGGATGAGTAATCGGCCGCACGGCTGACAGGGAGAGGGGATCGACGACTGCAAGTCCCCTCCAGCCGGGCCCGATGAACACCCCCCGCGAGCGTGAACCTGAACCGTAGGGGCGACCCTGGTGGTCGCCCGGCGCAGTAGGGTGAACGGGCCGGCCCGTTACAGCCGCAAAGAGGGTTTGCCCGTTGGCCGGCAAACCGAATTGGGTGGAACCGCGTGAGCAAAGCTCTCGCCCCATGCTTATTGGGCGAGGGCTATTTGTTTAAGGAGAAACCATGTCTGTAAAACAAAGCATTCCTTACGAGCAAACAGAGCTATACAAGATTCGCCATTCGACGGCGCACGTGATGGCGCAGGCCGTGATGGAGATGTTCCCCGGCCAGGCCAAAATTGCCATCGGGCCGCCCATCGCCGACGGCTTCTACTACGACTTCGATCTGCCGCGTTCGCTGACGCCCGAGGATTTGGCCGCCGTCGAGAAGCGCATGCGGCAAATCATCGCCGCGCGGCACAAGTTTCAGCGCCGAGAGGTCAGCGCCGACGAGGCCCGGGCCGAATTCAAAGATCAGCCCTACAAGGTGGAGTTAATCGACGGGCTGGACAAGGGCGGGGTGGACGAATACGGCAACCCCACGAACGAGAAGCCCGTCATCTCGTTTTACACCCACGACACGTTCACCGATTTGTGTCGCGGGCCGCACGTGGAACACACGGGCCAGATCAACCCCTCGGCGATCAAGCTGATGCACATCGCCGGGGCCTACTGGCGCGGCGACGCCAACCGGCCGCAGCTGCAACGCATCTACGGCACGGCGTGGAAGACGGCGGATGAACTAAAGGACCACCTCTGGAAACTGGAAGAGGCCAGGAAGCGCGACCACCGCAAGCTGGGCAGGGAACTGGGCTTGTTCTACTTCTCCGACGACGTAGGCCCCGGCCTGCCGCTGTTCACGCCCAAGGGTGAAATGCTGCGGCATCTTATGGAAGGCTACGTGCGCGATACGCAGACGCGCTATGGCTACCAGCACGTATGGACGGGCCACCTCGTCAAAGAGGACCTTTACCGCCGGTCGGGGCATTACGACAATTACAAAGACTCCATGTTCCCGCCGATGGAAGATGAGGGCGTCACGTTCCGCCTCAAGCCTATGAACTGCCCCAGCCACATGACGCTGTACAAGGAAATGGGCACGCATTCGTACCGCGACCTCCCGCTGCGCTTCGCCGAATTCGCCACACTCTATCGCTACGAGAAGACCGGCGAACTGAGCGGCCTCACTCGCGTGCGCGCCCTGACGCAGGACGATTGCCATATCTTCTGCCGCCCGGATCAAATTCAATCGGAATTCGCGTTGTGCCTCAATCTCATCCGCGAAGTGTTGAGCCGCTACAAGTTCACCGATTACCGCGTGCGGCTTTCGCTGCGCGGCAGCGAGGGCAAGTACGTGGCCGACGACGAAAAGTGGGCGCTGGCGACGGACGCGCTCAAAGCGGCGCTGGATGCCAACGGGGTGGAATACGAGGCCGTTGAGGGCGAGGCCGCTTTCTACGGTCCCAAAGCCGACTTCCTCGCCCGTGACGTGCTGGGCCGCGAGTGGCAACTATCCACCATCCAGGTTGACTTCATTCAACCGGCGCGGCTGGGGTGCGAATATGTGGCCGAGGACGGCCAGCCGCACACGCCCGTGCTGCTGCACCGAGCGGTCACCGGATCCACCGAGCGTTTCCTCGGGGTCATCATCGAGCATTTTGCCGGGGCGTTCCCGGTGTGGCTGTCGCCGGTGCAAGCCGTGATCATCCCCATTGCCGACCGGCATGCGGAGTACGCCAACAAAGTGGCTGAGCAGCTCCAGGCTCATGGATTTCGCGTGGAAGTGGACGCGCGCGGCGAGCGCATGCAAGCCAAGATACGCGATGCGCAACTGCAAAAGATTCCGTATATGCTCGTGGCCGGAGACAAGGAAGCCGAAGCCGGAGCGGTAGCCGTGCGTCTGCGCTCGGGCGAAGACCTCAAGGCCAAGCCGGTAGCCGAGGTCATCGAGATGATGAAGTCGGCAGTGGTCAACGGCGATTAGCCGAGGCCAAGCGGTGGCCGTTCACGTGCGCCCCCCCCCCCCCAAGATGTGGCGAGGGGCGTACATTAAAAATAGAACATCTGTCTTGACATTCTTCGCGGCTTGGCGTAATATATTGGCAATCGAGATCCGCCTGCGGCGTAGCAGGCGGTGATTTAGACAAAGGAGACTCCCCATGTACCAAAAAATCATTGTCGCTGGCAATCTCGGCAAAGACCCGGAGATGCGCTATGCCCCCAACGGCGACGCCGTGACGAGCATGAGCGTGGCCACCAACCGCAAGTACACCGACAAGGCCGGGCAAGCGGTCAAGGAAACCACGTGGTTCCGCGTGTCGGTGTGGGGCAAGCAAGCCGAAACGTGCAACCAGTATCTCAAGAAGGGCAGCGCGGTGCTGGTCGAAGGGCGGCTGCAGGCCGACAAGGCCACCGGCGGCCCGCGCATCTTCCAGCGCAACGACGGCACCAATGGCGCCTCGTTTGAAATCACCGCCGAGAGTGTGCGCTTCCTGAGTAGCGGCCAGCGCGATGGCGAAGGCGGCGCCTCGGGCGGGCAAGCCGTGCACGATGCCCCGGCCGATGAAGAGAACATCCCGTTCTAACGCCGGCCTGATCGTGCAGTAAACAGGGTGACGAATTGAAAACAGCCGTCGGTCAAAGGGCCGGCGGCTGTTTGTTCTTTGGAGGAACCATATGAGTGACGAACCGGCAAGCCCCGCCCCTCAACCTTCACCCCAGCCCGTGCAGCCCACGGCTGTGGCGCTTGAGTTGCCTGCCAGCCTGGACGCATCTTACTCCAACTTCGCCGTGATCACCCATTCACCGTCGGAGCTGGTCATCGACTTTGCGCGGGTGCTGCCCAACACGCCCAAAGCCCGCGTGGTCTCGCGCATCATTCTCACACCCATGAACGCCAAGTTGTTGCTGCGGGCGCTCACCGAGAACCTTGGCAAATTCGAAGCGCAGTATGGCCCCATCATCCTGCCCACCGGCCTGGCCGAACAGCTTTTCAAATCGCCCAAGCCGCCGGAATAGTCGCGGCTATTCTTGACAACGGATGGAACCGCTGCGCGTGGGAACGGATGTTATGATAGTGACCTATGGCTAAGGTCGAAACGCCGCATGACGAGTTGACGTACAAGATCATCGGCCTGGCGATGAAAGTGCACAATGAGTTGGGGCCGGGGTTGCCGGAAGAGGCCTATCAAAAGGCGATGGCGATCTTATTGACCGAGGAAGGCGCGCATTGCGATTACGAATTTGCGGTTGAAGTCACTTTTCGCGAGCGTGTAGTAAGCAAATTCGAATTGGATTTGGTTGTCGATCGGAAAGTCATTCTTGAACGTAAGGCCGTCGCTGCGTTAGCTCCCGTTCACGAACAGCAAACGCTCACCTATCTGGCCGCCTCCGGCCTTGAAGTTGCCTTGCTCATCAACTTCGGCTCGGCGCGTCTCGAATACAAACGGCTTTTTCCCTCGAAAGCCGTACAATCAAGCCCTGCATACCAAGCACGCCAAGCCTCCAGAAAATAGAATCGAGAAAGCCATTATCCGTTAAAATTCGTTCCATCCGTTGTCAAAAAACCGTTGACGAAAAATGAATAACCTCCCCGAGATCGCCACCCGCATCCGCGAAAACTTCACCGCCAAAAACGCCGCTCGCGACACCGCCCTCGAACGGTCGCGCTCGCTCATCCGCTACTGCGCCCTCTCCATTCGCGCCACGCACCGCGACGAGCGCGACGAGGCCCGCGGCCTGCTGGCTGAAGCCCGCAAAATTGTGGACGCCATCCGCGCCGATCTGGCCGCCTACCCCGACCTTTATCACGCCGGATACACGCAGGATGCGCTGAAGGAATTTGCCGAGGCCAGCATTGTGCTGGCGCTGGTGGTCGACGACCCCCTGCCCGAGCCGGAGGCGCTAGGCGTGGAATACGCCGCTTACCTCAATGGGCTGGGCGAAGCCGCAAGTGAAATGCGGCGGCGCTGCCTCGACATCATCCGCCACGACCACACCATCGAGGCCGAGCGTTTGCTGAATGCGATGGATGAGATATACAGCCTGCTGGTCACAGTGGATTATCCCGACGCCATTACCGGCGGATTGCGGCGGACAACGGATTTGGTGCGCGGCGTCACCGAGCGCACCCGGGGCGATTTGACGATGAGTATGCGCCAACAGCGCCTGCAAGAAGCGTTGAAACAGCATGAAAGCGGCCCGGTCAGTTGATGCTCAGCCGTTTTACAATGATTTTACAACCCGAGGCTTGTTTGATTACGGTGGGCGGCTAATATGCCAGCATACAAGGAGAAACAAATCATGAAAGCCTCGACTCTTATTTCCAAGATCATGACCAGCGTGCTGAGCGGCCTGACCGTGCTCGGCCTCACCACTGCGGCAATGGCGTTGGCGCCCGTGGCCGTCGCTTCTGCGGCGACCCCAAACCCGAACGCGGGAATTGCGCCGTTCGCAGGCTTAGAAGAGATCTACGCCAATACTCGGACGATCTATCAGGGCCAGGAGACCCGGATTTCCTCCGTGGCGCTGCAAATCGCCGCCGATGCCCAGAAGTTCATTGACATTCAAAAGGCCATCGGCCGAGACACCAGCAGCCTCGACGCTGCGCTGGCAAACTACAACGCGCAGATCGCCAGCGCCCAAACGGCTCACAATCAGGCCGGGAGTATTTTGAGCGCCCACGCCGGCTTCACCGCCAACGGTCGCGTAGCCAATCCTGCGCTGGCCAGGCAAACACTGAACTCGGCTCGGGACTACATGCGCCAGGCGCACAACCTCATAGCAAGCAGCGGCAAGGACTTAAACGCGGCCCTGCGCGCCTTCCATCAGGCGAACAACGCCCCAGCCCTCGCCGTGTCTCAGCCGTAGCCAGAGCCTGAAAGATGACCCGAATGAAAGCTCGCCCTTTATCTTCGACGAAGATTGCCCTTGCCGCGCTGGTCGCCGTGGGCCTCATGCTCACTGCATGCCAACGGCGAGTGCAAAAGCCGCTGGTCACTCCGCCGCCCGGCGCGGCCGTCACAGAGGCGCCGCTTCCGGCGGCCACAGCCGCCCCAACGGCTTCAACGGCTGCCGAGTTGCCCACAGTCACCCCGCCGCCGGCGCCGGCGGCTCAGCAGCCTGCCACCGACGTGGCGGCAACGCAGCAAGCCTCTTCGCTGGCCGCTACCGCCGAGGCGCTAGGCGCTCAACTGGATCAAAGTCTGCAGCAGTTCATTGCAACCAACGACGCCGAGGGGCAGGCGATAAACGCCTTGCCGACCCCGTGAGTTAGCGGGCAATCGATGAGGACATAGGGCGACGGGCCATTCGAGTGGCCGCAGCAGCAATAAACACCGACCAGAGAAGGGCCGGCCTGATGGGCCGGCATTTCTGATTCGTCGAACGGGTGCGCGTCACGCAGGCCGCGCCCGCCGCCTGTGCAAGTGAGCGGATAATCGTTGTTGCCGCGGTCTTGCGCCATCTGGCTGACACTCATTCGTTTTACAGCTTTTTTGCATCGCGAGGCTTGCAAGGTTACAGCGCGCGGCTAATATGTCTGCATAGGAGAAACAAATCATGAAAACATCACCTCTCATTTCCAAGATCGTTACTACCGTGCTGAGTGGTCTTGCCGTACTCGGCCTCAGCGCCGCTGCGTTTGCCTGGGCCCCGGATGCCATTGCTGCGACGCCGGCGCCCGGCGAGGACTACAGCCATCTCGAAATGGCATACGGCAACGCGCAGGTAGCGTTGAAGGGTCAGCAAAACCGGATCGACCTTGCAAAGCAGATTGCAGCCAACGTGCAGACGTTCATTGATGCGCAAAAGGCCAACGGCAAAAACACCAGCAGCCTTGATGCCGCTCTGGCGAATTACCGCGCGCAGTTCGCCAGCGCCCAAACGGCTCACGATCAGGCCGCGAGCGTTTTGAGCACCCACGCCGGGTTTGACGCCAACGGCACTGTGACCGACAGCACGCAGGCCAAACAGACCCTGCGGTTGGCGCGGGACCACATGCGACAGGCGCGCACGCTCATCGCGAGCAGCGGCAGGGCGTTGCATGCGGCTCTGAGGGTCTTCCGCCAGGCCAACAGGCCCGTAGCCGCACCGCAGCCGTAGCGGGCGCTTCAAAGGTTGGCATCCACGGCGGTTCGCTCGACAGTCAGCGGGCAGTGAAGATGGCGTAGAGCGAGAGATCGTTCGAGTGGCTGTCGGAATAGAATATATCGACGAGTGAAAGGCTGGCCTGATGCGCCAGCCTTTCTAATTCTGCGTCGTCGAACTGGTGCACGTAGCGCAGGCTGCGTCCGCCGGTTTTCCACGTGAGCAGGTAGTCGTTGTTGCCGAGGTCTTGCGCGATCTTGCGGCGCATGCGCGCGCTGTGCGTGAAGCGCCACACCGACAGGGCCAGCTTGCCGCCAGGGCGCAGCACCGAAGCTAGCGAATGCATCAGCGGCTGGCGCAGCGGCCCCGGCAGGTGGTGCATCACCGCGTAGCACACCACCGTGGGGAACGAGTGCGGGGCAATAGGGAGGGGGTGCGAGAGGTCGGCCAGCACAAAGGGGTGGGGGGCAGACAATGCGGCCCGCCCGATCAGTTTGGCGCTGAAGTCTAGCCCGAGATAGCGGCAGTCGGCAGGCAGCACACCGCTCACGCGCCCATCCCCGCAGCCCACATCCAGCACGGCTGAAAGGTCGAGCGCGGCCAACGTGCGGCGGATGCCGTCGTTGATCACGGCGCGCGAGCCGGAGAACTCGGCGGCGAAGGAGTTGTAGAAATCGCGGTTGAGCCGTACCCAATCCATTGTCCTGTATCCCGTAGCAGACCGGATTTGTATTATACTGGCACGCATGACCGACATTGGCCGCTGGATTGAGGCCCACACTTTGGACGACAGCTACGACCCGCACATTCTGCCGATTGTGCAGGCCGTGCGCGCCCTGCCGGAGTGTTCGGCTACGGACTTGCACGACATTTTGCGCCGGTGCCCCAAGCCGGCTGGCGGGGCGTTCAGCAAAAACCACATTGTGCAGAGCTACCGGCGCATGTGCGCGGCGGGCGTTTTGCCGTTCGAGCGCGAGACGCTGCGCCGTTTGCAGATGAAGCCCACCCGCACCATCTCGGGCGTGACGCCGGTGACGGTGCTGACCAAGCCATACCCGTGCCCAGGCAAGTGCATCTTTTGCCCCACCGATGTGCGCATGCCCAAGAGTTATTTGCACGACGAGCCGGGGGCCATGCGGGCCGAGCAGCATCAGTTCGATCCGTTTGCGCAGACGGCGGCGCGGATTGAAACGTTCGAGAGCCTGGGGCACAGCGCCGCCAAAGTGGAGTTGCTGATACTGGGGGGCACGTGGTCGTCGTACCGGCGCGATTATCAGGAGTGGTTCATCCAACGCTGCCTCGATGCGATGAACGGCTGCGACTCGTCGTCGCTGGAGGAAGCCCAGCGCTGGAATGAAACGGCGGCGCACCGCAACGTGGGCCTCGTCGTCGAGACCCGGCCCGACCACGTGACGTGGGACGAGATTCGGTGGCTGCGGCGATTGGGCGTGACCAAAGTGCAAATGGGGGCGCAGAGCCTTGACGATCAAGTTTTGGAAATCAACCAGCGCGGCCACTCGGTGGAAGAGACGCGGCAGGCGGTGACGCTGTTGCGGGCCGCTGGGTTCAAGATCGCGCTGCACTGGATGCCCAACCTGCTCGGGGCAACACCGGAAGCGGATCGGGCGGATTTCCGTAAGCTGTGGGACGACGAAGCCTTGCGGCCCGACGAGCTAAAAATTTACCCGTGCTCACTGCTCGCCAACGCCGAGTTGTACCTCAACTGGCAGCGCGGCGAATACCACCCGTATGCCGACGACGAGTTGACCGAGCTGATTGTCGAGTGCAAGCGGCACGTGCCGCGTTACTGCCGGATTAATCGCGTCATCCGCGACATCCCGGCATCAAACGTGGTGGCGGGCAGCACGCGCTCCAACCTGCGGCAGGACGTGCACCGGGTGATGCGCGAGCGTGGCCTGCGGTGCCATTGCCTGCGTTGCCGCGAAGTGCGCGGCACGAGCGTGGACGCCGACGAGTTGCGGCTGGCTGTTGAAACCTATGCCACGCGCGTGGGGATGGAGCATTTTGTTTCGTTGGTGACAGACGAAGATCGTGTGGCGGGGTTCGTGCGGCTCAGTCTCCCCTCTCGCAGAGGGAGAGGGGCAGGGGGTGAGGGTGAACTTCCAGAGATCGCCCACGCCGGGATGATCCGCGAGTTGCACGTGTACGGCCCGTCACTCGAACTGGGCGACGGCAGCGTGGGCGAGGCCCAGCATATTGGGTTAGGCACGCGCCTGCTGGCCCAGGCCGAGAGGATGGCGCGCGCGGCCGGGTACGGCAAGCTGGCCGTCATCGCCGCCATTGGCACCCGCGAGTATTACCGCAAGCGCGGATTTGCGGTGGAGGGGCTGTACATGACAAAGGTGATCCCATCAACGCCCGTTGCACGCGAAGCGGTTCCATCCGTTGACGAAAAACTCCATGGCCTCTAAGCCCGCTCGCCAAACCCAGATCACCGCTGCCGAAAAGCTCTTCCGGCAGAAAGGCTATCTGGCGACGACTGCCCGCGATTTGGCAAAGGCGAGCGGCGTGCGCGGGGCCGACGTGGATAAAGAAAAACTGTTGTGGGCCATCGCCAGCCGCGCCGCCGACGAGTTTTTTGCCGCCCTGCGTCCCATAGTCGAGTCGGACGAGCCGGCCCAACTGAAGCTGCGCCATGCCATCATCGCCCACGTGGGCGTCATCACGCGCAATCTAGACGCGGCGGCGGTTTATTTCAACGAGTGGCGGCATCTCGGCGTCCGGCGGCGTAACCGGTTTGCCAGGCGCCGCGATGAGTACGAAGCCTTGTTTCGCGCCATCCTGCGTGAAGGCATCAACGCCGGACTGTTCACGCCGGTGGACGAGAAGTTTGGCTCGCTGCTGATCCTTTCCGCCCTCAACTGGACTCATCAATGGTACAAGCCCGATGGCCCGTTGACCGCCGAGGAAGTCGGGCGGACGCTGGCGGATTTTCTAATGAACGGGCTGTATCGAACGGCGTGAAATAGATGACGAATGACGAATGGGAAATGACGGATGACGAATGTTGAATTGGCTATCGCCTGAGGAGTGACGAGGATGTACGGCTCGACAACTTTCACCGACGTAAAAACGTCCCCCATTGCCAATGAAGACCCGGACAAGCTGGCCGTGTTCGAGGCGCGCATTGCCCGCGGCGAAAAGATCGAGCCGCCGGATTGGATGCCCGCCGAATACCGCCGCCAACTGATCCGCATGATTGAACAGCACGGCCACAGCGAGATCATGGGGGCGCTGCCGGAGGGCAAGTGGATTCCGCACGCGCCCGGCTTCCGGCGCAAGCTGGCGCTGGTGGCCAAGGTGCAGGACGAAGTGGGCCACGCCCAACTGCTTTACCGCGCCGCCGAAACGCTGGGCAAGAGCCGCGAGCAGATGATTGACGATCTGCTGTCCGGCAAATCAAAATATTCCAACGTGTTCAACTACCCCACGCCCACTTGGGCCGACACGGCGGTGATCGCCTGGCTCATCGACGCGGGCGCGATCATCAACCAGAACGCCAACGCCGAAGGCTCCTACGGCCCCTATTGCCGGGCCCTCAAGCGCATTTGCTACGAGGAGTCGTTCCATCTCAAGTACGGTTACGACAGCGTGCTCACGCTGGCCAACGGCACGGCAAGGCAGCGCGCCATGCTGCAGGACGCGCTCACCCGCTGGTGGAAGCCCATCATGCACTTCCACGGGCCGCCGGACAAAATGTCGGCCCACACGGAAATCCTCATGCGCTGGAAGGTGAAGATCCGCAGCAACGACGACATGCGGCAGGAGTTTCTCGACCAGTACGTGCCCAAGATTTGGGAGCTGGGCCTGACCCTGCCCGATCCCAACCTGCACAAAAACCCGGCCACCGGCCTGTGGGAATTCTCCGATCCCGATTGGGATGAGTTCAAACGAGTTATCAACGGCGATGGGCCGTGCAACGCCGAACGCATGAACATCCGGCGCATGGCCCACGAAGACGGGGCCTGGGTGCGGGCGGCATTGAATTGTTGATTGCCGATTGCTGATTGTGGATTGTGGATTGTGGATTGAGAATTCTTAATCAGCAATCAACAATCAAGAATCAAAAATGGACACCCAGTGGCCCCTCTACGAAGTCTTTCACCAAAAAGCGCGCGGCGAGCACCACGTGCACGTGGGTGCGGTGCATGCCCCCGATGCCGAGATGGCGCTGGTGCTGGCCAAAGAGCAATACGGGCGGCGCATGGCCTGCGTGAATCTGTGGGTGGTGCGGGCCGATCAAATCCACGCCAGCGACTATTCCGACTCGGACATGTTTGCCCACGCCACTGACAAAAGCTACCGCGAAGCATTCGGGTACAAGGTGGGCGAGAAGGTGAAGAAGAAGCGGAAAGATGCGGCGAAGCAATAATGAACGATACTGCCCTCAAGAATCTCCTCTTTCGCCTGGCCGACGATGAATTGATCACCGGCCACCGCAACTCGGAATGGACCGGCGTGGCCCCCATCCTCGAGGAAGACATTGCCCTGTCGTCCATCGCGCAGGATGAGATCGGGCACGCCCAAGCCTATTACACACTGCTGGCCGACTTGGGCGCGGGCGAGCCGGACGCGTTCGCTTTTTTGCGCGACGCCTCCCGCTTTGTAAACGCCCAACTTTGCGAACTACCGACCGGCGACTGGGCGTTTGCCGTGGCCCGGCAGTATTTGTACGATGCCGCCGAGAGCGTCCGGCTGGCTGCGCTGTCACGCTCCAATTACGCGCCGCTGGCGCAACTGGCTCGCAAGCTGAGCGGCGAAGAGAAGTATCATCTGCTGCACGGGAAGACGTGGATCAACCATCTGGGCCGGGGAACCGACGAGAGCCGCGCCCGGTTGCAAGCGGCGCTTGAGTCTGCGTTTTCGTACGCGCTGGGCCTGTTCGAGACCCCTGCCGACGAGGCCGAACTCACGGCAGCGAATATTCAACTGCCCGAAGCGGAACTGCGCCGCCAATGGCTAACGGTGGTGGCGCCGGTGTTGGATGGCGCGGGGCTTACCGTGCCCGCTGGCCGCGCGGTGGAGGGCGGCAGATGCGGCGAACACACCGAGCATCTGGCGAAGCTGCTGGACGATATGCAACTCGTTTTTCGCAGCGACCCGGAGGCCGAGTGGTGAACAGTGGATTGTGAGTAGTGGTCAGTGGGCAGCGACCATCCACTATCCACCGACCACTACCCACTCATTCCAGAATGATTACTGAAGCTCAGATTCTCACCGCCCTCCAGAACGTCCACGACCCCGAAATCCCTACGCTGTCGGTGGTGGAACTGGGGCTGATTGCCGAAGTGCAGGTGAGAGACAATGCGGCCCACGTGAAAATGACGCCGACGTTTGCCGGCTGCCCGGCCGTGGAAGTGATGCGCCGGGCGATGGAGGATGAACTCCTGTCACTGGGGCTGGGCGAGGCGCGCGTTACGGTCACTTATGATCCGCCCTGGAACTCCAACCGCATTACGGAGGAGGGCCGCCGCAAGCTCAAAGAGTTTGGCTTTGCCCCGCCGGCGCCGTACACGGGCGAGTTGAATCTCATCCAAATCATGGACGCTCGATGCCCGTTCTGCAACTCGCACGACACCGCGCTCGAATCCGCCTTCGGCCCCACGCTGTGCCGCTCTATTCATTATTGCAACCAGTGCCGGCAGTCGTTCGAGCAGTTCAAGGCTTTGTAATTCCCCGGTTATGGCTCGCCCGCTCGCCGTTTGGGCAGGTGGCCGCTGATGCTCCTCTAATGCTTTCAACGCACAATGGGCTATAATTCTTACGGATGAGCGCCGAACGGCTGTCGAGTCAACGCAATATCTGGGTGGCCACGGTGCGGCCCGATGGCCGCCCGCACCTTGCGCCGGTGTGGTTTGTTGCCGAAGGAAAAGCGCTTTACTTTGTCACCGATCCCAAAAGCGTCAAGGCTCGAAACTTGCAGCGCAACCCGAAGGTAGCCGTGTCGCTCGAAGACGGCGACGCGCCTTACATCGTGGAAGGCCTGGCCGTTGTTGTCGAGCCGTCTGCCGAAGTGATCGCCTTATTCAAGCATAAATACGATTGGGACATTACGACGGACAAACAATATACTCAGGTGTATGAAGTGAGTGTGAAGAAGCGAGTGATGGATCATGGCCGTTGAACCGGAAACGAAGTGGCAACCAATTGCCGATTTACCCGACAACTGGCGCGAGTGGGTTATCCCTGAATTGTCCTCCCTCGCCGGTGTGTGGATGGAGCAATACGATAGGCTGAAAGAGTCTCAGGCGGTGAAGGAATTTAATGACCGCCTCCGCCGTGAATGGTCCATTGAAACTGGAATTCTCGAGCGTCTCTACACTATTGATCGCGGCGTTACCCAACTTCTCATTGAGCAAGGAATAGATGCGGCGCTGATTCCGCATGGCGCGACAGATCGCCCGCCGGAAGAAGTGATTCGTATCCTACAGGATCACGGCGAGGCTTTGGAGGGCGTTTTTAGTTTTGTCGCTCAACGGCTGTCACTCACGACAAGCTATATTCGCCAGTTGCACCAGGTTCTCACGCGTCATCAGTTGAATGTCGAGGCATTAGACCAATTCGGAAAACTAACAACCATCCCTTTGGCGAAGGGAGAATGGAAAAAATGGCCGAACAACCCGACTCGGCCCGACGGCTCAATACACGAATACTGCCCTCCGCTGCAAGTTGCCGGGGAAATGGAACGCTTGCTGGACTTTTACCAAAGCCACCAGCGCAGCGTTCCGCCTGAAGTTCTTTCGGCTTGGCTGCATCATCGTTTCACTCAAATTCATCCCTTTCATGATGGCAATGGTCGTGTGGCGCGAGCGTTGGCGACCATTGTGTTTTTACAGGCCGGATGGTTCCCGCTGGTTGTCAATCGCGATCAACGTGGCGACTATATAGTGGCGCTGGAGGCGGCTGACGGTGACGATTTGGGCCCGTTGGTTAAGCTGTTTGGGCAGAACGCCAAACGCGCTTTTGTTCGCGCTTTGAGCCTGTCGGAAGACGTGTTACGCGGCGATGCGGTTGTTTCTTTGGCTCGCCTCGTGGATGGGCTGGTAAGCGTATATAAAGCTCGCCGCCGCTCGCCGGAAGAAAAATATCAACGGCTTGAGGCGCTGGCTGAGCAATTGAGTGGAGAGGCTTCTTCCGTTTTGGAAGAGACGGCTAGAGAGATCAGGTCGAAATTCGCCAGTGTAGACCCCCCCGTCATTTCCCGAGTTTATGCCAGCCATGACCGCAATGCTCATTACTATACTGCCCAGATTATCTCAGTAGCTAAGGACCTTAATTATTTCGCAAACCTGGCACGCCCAAGACGTTGGGTGAGATTACATTTGATAGACGGGCAAAAGACGCATATTGTTTTCTCTTTCCATTATTTAGGTAAAACCAATCAGGGGGTGGCGGTTTGTGTGGGCTTCGTCTATTTCCCGGAAACCAAGCTTGAAACTCGGCCAGAAAGCGGCCTCGAGGCAGACCCTGAACTGTATTTTGGCGAGACACGCCGGATTTGCAGCGAACCTTTCACCTTCTCATATACGGATGAGACGCGACTAGACGGACTAAAATCCGATTTTCGCAAATGGCTCAACACGGCTGTTGCTGTTGGGCTAGCCGAATGGGGACAAAGATTGTGAAAACCCGATTTGCAGAGGATTATCAACCATGATGCGATTTGACCGATTTACCGAGCGAGCGCAGGACGCTGCCGCGCGCGCCTATGAAATACTCCAGCGTTATAGCCACAACCAGGTGGACACCGAGCACATTCTGTTGGCGTTGTTGGAACAGCCCGACGGCGTGATCCCCCAACTTTTGGAGAAGCTCTCGGTGGACATCGAATTGGTGAAGCGCCGCCTCGACGACGTGCTGCGTGCCAGCCCCAAGGTCGCCATTTACGGCGGCGGGGCGGGGCAGGTGTTCATCACCCCGCGCGTCAAGCGGATTATCGACCTCGCCAACGAAGAGGCCAACCGGCTGAAGGACGAATTCATCTCGACCGAGCACATCTTCCTGGCCGTGCTATCGGAGCGCAACACGGCGGTGGCCCGGATACTGGCCGAAGCCGGCGTGACCAAAGAGCGCGTGTACGATGCCGTCAAGGAAATTCGCGGCGGCCAGCGCGTGACCGACCCGCAGGCCGAAACGCGCTACCGCACGCTGGAAAAATACAGTCGCGACCTCACCGCCGCCGCCAAAGAAGGCAAGCTGGACCCGGTGATTGGCCGCGACGATGTGATCATGCGCGTCATCCAGATTCTCTCGCGTCGCACCAAGAACAACCCGGTGCTCATCGGCGAAGCCGGGGTGGGCAAGACGGCCATCGTCGAGGGGCTGGCCCGCAAGATCGCCGCCAACGACGTGCCAGAAATTCTGCTCGGCAAAAAAGTGATCTCGCTCGATCTGGGCGCGATGATCGCCGGCAGCCGCTTCCGGGGCGAGTTCGAGGAGCGGCTCAAGGCCGCTGTCGAGGAAATCCAGCGCTCGCAGGGCGACATCATTCTGTTCATCGACGAGTTGCACACCGTGGTGGGCGCGGGCGCGGCGCAGGGAGCCATGGACGCCAGCAACATGCTCAAGCCTGCCCTGGCCCGTGGCGAACTGCAATGCGTGGGCGCGACGACGCTGGACGAATACCGCAAGCACATCGAAAAAGACTCCGCCCTCGAGCGGCGCTTCAGCCCGGTGTTTGTGGAAGAGCCTAGCGTGGAGCAGACCATTGACATGCTCAAGGGACTGCGCGACCGGTACGAGGCGCACCACAAAGTGACCATCACCGACTCGGCGCTCGAAGCCGCCGCCAAGCTCTCTCAGCGGTACGTCACCGAGCGCTCGCTGCCCGACAAAGCGATTGACCTGATGGACGAGGCCGCCGCAAAGTTGCGCGTGGCCCTGTACTCTTTACCGCCTGAACTGAAAGAACTGAAAACGGAAGTGGATCGGCTGCAAGCCGAAGAAGACGCCGCCTCCGCCGCGCGCGACTACCAGCGCGCCGCCGAAATCAAAGTCCAGCGCCTGCGCGTGGAAGATCAATTTAGCACCAGGCGCGACACGTGGGAGGCCGAGCAGCACCTCGACGAGAAGGTGGATGAGAAAGACATCGCCGCCGTTATTTCCCAGTGGACGGGCATTCCGCTGAATCAAATGCTGGAAACCGAATCCGCGAAGCTGCTGCAAATGGAAGAGCGGCTGCACGAGCGCATCATCGGGCAGGAAGATGCCATTCACGCCGTGGCCGACGCCATCCGCCGCGCCCGGTCGGGCCTCAAATCCGAAAAGCGGCCCATAGGTTCGTTCATCTTCCTCGGCTCGTCGGGCGTGGGCAAGACCGAACTGGCGAAGGCGCTAGCCGAATTCCTCTTCGACGACGAAGACGCGCTGGTGCGCGTGGACATGAGCGAGTACCGCGAGCAGCACACCGTGTCGCGGCTGTTCGGCGCTCCCCCCGGATACGTGGGCTACGACGAGGGCGGCCAGCTCACCGAAGCGGTGCGCCGCCGCCCGTACCGGGTGGTGCTGTTCGACGAGATCGAAAAGGCGCACCCCGACGTGTGGAATGCGCTGCTGCAAATTCTCGACGATGGCCGCCTGACCGACGGGCAGGGCCGCACCGTGGACTTCCGTAACACCGTGCTGATCATGACCAGCAACCTCGGCACCGAGTTCGTCACGCGCTCCGGCTCGCTCGGCTTTTTGCGGCGCGGCGAAGACGGCTCGGAAGGCGAGGCCCACGAGAAGATCGAAAAGGCCCTCAAGTCCACCTTCCGCCCCGAGTTCATCAACCGCGTGGACGAGATTATCACCTTCTCGCCGCTCACGGTGGAGCAGGTGGAACGCATCGTGGATTTGCAGTTGAAGGAAATACGCGAGCGGCTGGGCGAACACGGCCTCAAGCTGGAACTGACCGAGGCCGCGCGCAAGTGGCTGGCCAAGCAGGGCTACGACAAAGCCTTCGGCGCGCGCCCGCTGCGCCGCGCCCTGCAGAAGTTTGTCGAAAGCCCGCTCTCGGTGCAAATGTTGCGCGGCGATTTCGTCGGCGGCGACACGGTGATTGTGGACGTGAAGGAAGATCAGATCGAGTTTCGCAAGGGAGGCGCGGGCATCGCGGTGGAAATGCAAACCGCGAGCGCCTGACGCGCAACACACGCCAACACAAAAGGGCGGGCCGCGAGCCTGCCCTTATTGTTTAATTGCCAGGCCTACAATGTGGATTTTGCGTTGCGCCGGGATGGCGCGCTCCAGCAGCGCGGAGACTCGAAAGAGGGCGTCGTTGAACGCCGTGTAAGTCGGGTCGCCAATGCAGCGGAGGGCAACGGCGAATCCTGCACGTCGCCCCAGCGCGAGAAGCTGGTGGGGCGTGTTGGCTTTGTACCGCACGGGGAACGTGTCCGCCTCGCTGCGGGCATACAGGCGCGGCACCAGCCGCCGTTGCAGCCTGGGCGCAAGCTGGCTCACCCGGTTGGCGACGATCAATGGGTGGCCGGCGTTGGGGGTGAGGAACACAAAGCGCCCCCCCGGTTTCCCTGCCCTGGGGTCGGGGCTTCGGAGCACCCGGTTCACTTCGGCGAACACGATTTCCGGCGCGGTCAAATGCTCCAACAGCCACGAGGCGGTCACCACGTCGAAACAACCCGCCGGAAAGGGCAGCGCATCGGCCAGCCCGCAAGTGCGGGGCAGGGCCGGCACGCGATGCTCGCGCAGCGAGGGCCAGTCGGGGTCGAGGGCCGCGGTCAGCGCCGCGTTGCCGTGCAGCAGTTCCACCAGCCCGCCGCGCCCGCCGCCGAGGTCGAGCCAGCGCGCGCCCGGCCACAGTGACTCGCGCACGAGCCGCTCGTATACCTCGCCGCTGGGTTGCCAGCCGGGAGTGAGGGCCGCGTAACGGCGGCGATATTCGTTTTGGCGGGAAAGGGGGAGCAAGGCTTGGATGAAGAATATCTGAGCCGAGGCGATTTCAGGCCGGCAAATCGCGCGCCAAGCGCCCGCCCTGTCGGCGCTTTCTACGCAGCGACATTGGGCGTGACTTGATACGTAACGGGCAATAGCTTGTCGAGATTGAGGTGCCGCGAGGCGTCAAGGATTTCGATCCCGACAAGTTTCTCTCCCTCGCCAACGTCCAACACAATATCATCAGAGAGTCGCCTATTGATGACCGCTTGTTTTTGATCGTCCAGACGGATGTAGAGAAGGTCTTTGTTGACGTCATAGAGAATCTGCATTTTCGCCCTCCCATTTCCCGAAGAACACGTAGACCGTCACCGTGACGATAGTATCCTTCTCCAGAGTATAAATCACTTCCACCCTTTTTTGGTCGTAGTATTTGTCGTGCCGCTTCTGTTTGAAGTCGTAGACCTTCGCTTTTCCAAGTCGGCCAGGCCTTGCGGTAATCACAGCTCCCGAATTGATCACGTCTTTGATTTCTTCTTCACTCGCTCCACGCTCTTCGGCGCGTTCAAGCGTGTGCGGATCGATCTGGATTTTCATCTCACTATCTCACTTGGATGACGAATTCCGCCGTCACCTCGCCCTTGCTGCCTTGCCCCCCTTTTCTGCTGCCACCATTTGCAGAAGTTCCTCCGCGCTCTGCCGCGCCGCCTGGCCTTCGGTGCCGAGCATTTGCGTAATCTCGTCCACGCGCTTCTCGGCGTCCAGCGGGCGCACGTCGGTGGTGGTGCGGTCGCCGCTGATGCGCTTGGCTACTTTGAAATGCGCGTCGCCATACCCGGCCAGTTGGGGCAGGTGGGTGATGCACAGCACTTGATGGTTGCCCGACAGCCCCCACAGCTTGCGGCCCACCACCGCGCCCACGCGTCCGCCGATGCCCTGATCGATCTCGTCGAAGATGAGCGTGGGCGTGCGGTCGGCGCGGGCCAGTACGCCTTTGAGGGCCAGCATGAGCCGCGCCGTTTCCCCGCCGGAGGCGATCTTCACCATCGGCTTCAGCCCTTCGCCGGGGTTGGGGGCGATGAGGAACTCGATGCGGTCAATGCCGGTGCTGTCGAAGGCCACCCGCTTGCCGTTGCCTTCGGCAAACGCGCCGTCGTCGGCTTCTTCCCACTGCACATCCACGGCAAACTGCGCGCCGTCCATCCGCAAATCCTTCAACTCGGTTTCAATGCTGTGGGCCAGCCGTTCGCCCGCCGAGCGCCGCGCTTTGGAGAGCGCCGCGCCCAGCTTGCCGATCTGCCGCAGCATCGTTTGCTCCTGCTTACGCAGGGCCTCGATGCGCTCACCGGCGTGGGTGACGTTGTTGAGGTCGGCCTGCGCCTGCTGCCCAAAGGCCGTCACTGCCTCGATAGTGCCGCCGTATTTGCGCTGGAGGGATTTGATCATCTCCAGCCGTTCTTCCACTTGATCCAGCCGTTTGGGATTGAACTCGATGGACTCGTGATACGTTTGCAGGTCGCGGGCCAGCTCGGCCAATTGCTCGGCCAGCGATTGCGCCGTGTCGCGATGGGTGGCCAGCGCCGGGTCGATTTTGGCCAGGCTGTTGAGGGCGCGCACAGTTTGCCCCAGCAGATCGGTGGCAGAGGGCTGCCCCTCGCCTTCCGCGCCCTCGGCGGCGCGAATTGCTTCCTCGGCCAACGAGGCCAGCTTTTCGGCGTTGGCCAGGCGGGTGCGCTCCTCGAGCAGAGTCTTGTCCTCGCCGGGTTTGAGCTTGGCGGCAGTGATTTCGTTGATCTGAAAATTGAGCAGGTCTATCCGCCGGGCGGCGTCTTTTTCGCTGCGCACCAGTTCGGCCAGTTCGCGGCGCACGGCGTTCAACTCGCGCGCCACGGCGGCCAGTTCGGCGCGCTGAGTCTCCAGCCCGGCGTAGCGGTCGAGCAAATTCAAATGCTCGCGCACGCGCAACAGTGAAAGATGCTCCGACTGGCCGTGAATGTCCACCAGTTGCTGGCCGATTTCTTTGAGGATGGCGAGGCTCACCGTACGCCCGTTCACCCGGCACACGTTGCGGCCCTCGCGCCGCACTTCGCGGGCCAGCGCCAGGGCGCCGCCGTCGTCGTCGGCTTGCAGTTCTTCGCGCTCGAGGATGGGGTCCACGGCGGCGCGCAGTTCGCCATCCAACGTGAAGAGGCCCTCCAGCTGCGCCACGTCGGCCCCGGCGCGCACCATGCTGGCGTCGCTGCGCCCGCCGAGCAGCAGGCTCACTGCGTCGATGATGATCGACTTGCCGGCCCCGGTTTCGCCGGTAAGCACGTTGAACCCCGGCGCAAAGGTAAGCGAAAGGGCGTCAATAATGGCGAAATTGGAGATGGTGAGTTCGGAGAGCATGTTGTTGAAGGCTCAATGCACAAGGCTCAATTCACAATGATGGCGTGAGGATGGCTGGCATTGTGCCTTGTGAATTGTGCATTGTCAATTGATTCCGATTCCCCGCATACGGTAATACACGGTGCTGGCGCACAGGGCTACGTACACTACCGGCCAGATGAGGCGGAGCAGAGAACCGAAGTTCATGAAGCTGCCATCGCCGACAAACAGGCCGGCGACGAGAGCCAGCATAGGCAGGGCGCAAAGCGCCAGCCCGCCCAGCGCGGCCCCACCGGCGGCTATCCACGGCAGGTACCGGCTCCGCCGCTTGCGCATGGCGCGGAAGATGACTTCGGCAATCACGCTCCCGGCCATGGGCGCGAGGATTATCACGAACCAGCCCAGCGCCGTGACCAACGCGCCCCCCACGGCTGAGAGCGCCGTGGACAGCACGAAGGCGATGACGAGGTCGTACCACTGCGCCGTCTCAAATAGCTGCTGATGCTGGTTCACGCACTCTTTGCAGCGGTAGCCGATGGGCGTGCGCCGCGCGCATTTGACGCAAATGGGCTTGCCGCATTTATTGCACCGCAGAGTCGTTTCGCGGTCGGGGTGGTTGGCGCAGAAAACGCGCTCGGCGATGGGAGAGGGGGTGGGGGTGAGGTCAGGAGTCATGAGGGAGGCATTTTGGAATGACAAATGACAAATGACGAATGGCGGGTGGTGAAATGCTCATTTCCCATTTTCCATTGGGCATTCGTCATTTAGCCTTATTCGCCGTCGGGTTTTTCATCATCCGCTCGGCGAGCATTTGGTAAAAGTGGGTGGGGGGAGTCATCCGCACGAAGCGGGCCACATAACGGCTCGCGCGCACGCGCACGGCCTCGTGGTCTTGCAGGGGTGTGCTGGTCTGGCCGTCGGAGCTGAAGATGGCCTGATGCTCGGTGCGCACCGTGACTTCCACCACCATGTCTGCCGGCAAAATGATGGGCCGCTCCAGCGAGAGGTGCGGGGCGATGGGCACGAGCAGAATGTTCCTGGCCTCCGGCGGCAGCACCGGCCCCCCGGCAGCCAGCGCATACGCCGTGGAGCCGGTGGGCGTGGCGATAATGAGTCCATCGGCCACGTAGGTGGTGAGGGGCGTCCCGTCCACCGAGGTGTGCAATCGAATGGGCCGCACCACCGTGCCGCGCGAGATCACTGCTTCGTTGAGCACCTCGTGCGAGCGCAGCGTGGCGCCGTTTTGCACGTGCGAGGCGTGCAGCATCATCCGCTCTTCCAAATGAAAATCGCCGCGCAGCACGCGCAACAGCATCTCGCGCCATTCGTCGGGCTGCACGTCCACCAAATAGCCCAGCCGCCCCAGGTTGATGCCCAGCACCGGCTGATTGTTGAACGCGCCCGTGCGCCCGGCGCGCAGCATGGTGCCATCGCCGCCGAGGGCAATGAGCATGTCGGCCTCGCCGGCCTGCGCCCGCCGCGCCTCGTCGTCGATGGAACTGTATTGCGCCGAGCCGCCGCTCTTCTGGATGAACGCGGTCATCTCCTCGGCCAACGCCAGCGAGTTCTCCACCTTGGGGTGATGAAAGATCACAAAGGTCCTGGGCGGCACGGGGTTCACGATGGAGTATTATAACGGAGAATGAATGGAGGCCGATTGATTTTATGGATGACACACCCGTGACTCGCATCCTGGGGGCGCTGGGCATTCCGTTTCGCACGTTTCGCCACCCCGGGCCGATTGCCTCGCTGGAGCAGGCCGCTGCCGAGCGTGGTCAGCGGCCCGGGCAGGTGGTGCGCAGTATCGTGTTCCGCGTGGGCAAGGGCGAGTTTGCCATGGTGCTCATGGCCGGGGCGCGGCAAGTGAGCTGGCCCGCGCTGCGGCGGCACATGGGGCAGTCGCGGCTCACGATGGCGAGCGAGGCCGAGTTGCGCGAGGCCACTGGCTACGAGGTCGGCGCGGTATCGCCCTTTGGCTTGCCCGCGCCCATGCCGGTGCTGGTTGATGAGGCGGTGTGGGCCGAGGAGGAAGTGTCCATCGGCTCGGGGGTGCGAGGCACCACGGTAATTTTGCGAACCGAGGAGCTGCGGCGGGCGTTGGGCCAGTTCACCACGGGCCAGTTTGCCGGGGGCTGAGAGTCACGGCTGGCGAGAGTCAAAAATCACTTCGGGATAGGCGGGCGAGGGGCCGTCGAGCAGCGGCTCGGCCAATCCCTTGAGGTGCTTGTCAAAAAAGGCCAGCATGTAATCGGTGACGATTTGGATGGCGCGGTTGCCTTCGAGTGGGCCTTTGAGTTTGAGGTACGGGGCCAGCGGTGTGAGCAGCGGCAACAGGGTGAAGTCGTAGTGGCCCGTGCCTTTGATGGTGAGGCGATAGGCGCTGCCCGTCAGAACGTTGTATAGCACGTCGAGCCGGGCTTTGTTTTTGTCGGTGGCCCACACTTCGCTGCGCATGAACATGAACGACTGGGCAATCGGGCCGGGAACCACGCTGGCCGGGATGGGCACCACCCAGGCATCCATGCCCAGCCCGGCGGTGCAGCGCGGGTCGAGGCTGCACGCCAGCACAACGGCGCCGCCGCCGGTGGAGTGGCCGAACAGCCCCGCGCGAGTCATGTCCAATCGCCCGGCAAAGCGGCCATCGCCGCTGCCCGCGTTCCACTGCTCCAGTTGATCCAGGACGAAACGAATATCGGCGGCGTAAGTGGCCTCCACCGTCTCGCTGTCTTTTTGATATTCGTCGGGGGGCGCGTTGTCGGGCAGGGCATCGGGGTTGTTGAGGGCCACGCGCCCATCGGGGAACACGGTGAACATGGCGCCATAGGTGTGGTCGATGCTCACGGCGATGTAGCCGTGGCTGGCGAGGGCTTCCATCTGATTGGTGTTCACGGCGCGGAAGCCGTTCCAGCCGTGCGAATAGACGACGACAGGGTAACGGGCCTGGCCCTCGGACACGGGCGCGTCGGGATATGAGTTGGTGCGGACGAGGCCGGCGTGGTCGAGGGCAAACGAGGGCAGGTTGATATAGCGGGCGATGATGGGGCCGGTGAGATCGAGGCGGTCAAGCCACGGGCCGGTGCGCGCGCCCGGAGCGGGTGACGCCGGATACCATACCTGCACCATGATCTCGCGTTTGTCGTCGGGGGCGGGCGTATATGTTTCGGCGCGCGAGGGGTCGAGCAAGTCGTAGGAGACCGTGCCGACTTTGTAGGGGCCGGTGGGCGTAGGGAAGCGCAGCACGGGGAACAGCACGGGTGCGGCAGCCGCGACGACCACGGCCGGCACGCCCACTGCGCCGACAAGCAGAGCGCGCACGCGGCCCGGCGCAGCGGGCGGGGCAGGGCGGCGCAGGCGCGGCAGGGTGAGCAAAAAGACGACGCCGGTGAGCGCATACGCGGGAACCATTTGCCAGCGGTAGCGCTCGACGACGAGATGCAGGATGACGAGGCCGACGTTGACCGCGGGAACGTAGGCCCACCCTCGCGCATTGGGGCGGAAGGCGATGAGCGGCCCGGCGATGGCGACGAGGTTGAGGGCGAGGATGGCGATTTCGAGTGGGCGCATGGGTTTATCCGATGATGGAAAATCCGTCAGAACAGCCATGCCGTCGCCAGTGTCACAAACGCCGCCCATCCAAAGTAGGCCACGCTCGCCACGCTGAACGTGGAGTGCAGCGACTCGATCCACCTGGCCTTGCCGCCCTTGCCCTGCCGGTAGAGCAACAGCCCCAACAGCCCGATATTGATCGCGTTCCAGCCGATGATGGTCAGCCGGTTGATCGTCAGCCGATCCTGCACGGTGCGATACACAATGGCCGCCAGCGCGTACACGCTCACCAGCACCACCAGCGCCGCCACGGCCACAATGCCCCGCCGCAGCCACGTCTGGTAGCTCTCGGAGAGATCGTCCGCGCTCACCGGCGTGGCCCCGACCAGCAGGCCAAATACCGCAAACAGCATCATGTTGTAGGTGATCAACACGTTGCGGTCGCGGAACGGCTGCATGAAGTTGGCCGGGATGAAAGCGATGTACACCACCAGCACCACCAGCGTCAACACCAGCATCAGCCGGGGCAGCGTGGTCACCATTTTGCTCAGCCCGCGCCGGAAGTCCTGCGCCTCCGGCGGCGACGCGGGGTCGTACACGCTGGCTACGGCAATCATCGGCATCAGCCCCGCCCCGCCGAGGAAGAGCAGGCGGTTCACCGACTCCGACACGGTGATGCCTAGCGTCTGGAACATCTGCATCGTGATCCCGGCAAAGGCCACCGCGGCCATCGCGTACACGCCCGTAACCACCGTCACCTCGACCGATTTGGCAAGGAAGGCAAAGCGGTTCTTGGCGCCGGCCCGCACGCCCATGAGGCACACGCCCGCCGCGGCCCACGAAAGCAGCGGCAAGTGCGCTGACGCAATCTGCCGGTAGTTGATATCCTTCACCGACAGCCACATGGCGTATGCCGTCACCACGGCCAGCCCCACGCCCAGCGCCGTCGGCAGGCTGTAGCCCTGCTTGCGCGTCACGGCGAAGAAGGCCAGCGCTATCAGCGCAATGACTGGAGTGATCAGCACGAAAAGATAGGGCGCGTTGGAGTGTGGTGTGTCTTGAAATACAAACTGATTGCCCGACAACCACCACAGCACCAGCCCGGTGAGCAAGCTCAGCGGAATCGCCAGCGCCCAATTGATGGGCCGCCGCTCGCCCGCGTCGGCAGCGGCGTGCGCGAAGCGGTAATGCCACGCCGCCAGCAGCACGCTCTCCGGCGCGGCGGCATACGCGGCCTCCATGTCGTCCCGGAACTCGGCGGCGTCATTCCCCTTCAGCGACGCCCCGTAGAGCGCTTCCAGCGTTTGCGGCGCGCCCTGCCCGGCCCGGATTTGCGATAGATATTTCATCGGTTCACTCCTTTCGTTGGCAAACGAATTGTGTTAGCCTTTGCCCTCACCGAACACGTATTCGCCGAAGGCGACGGCAATGAACATTACCACCAGTGTGATGATTCCGGCAAGCTGGGCAAATTGCAGCATTTGGCTCTCGCGGACTTCGGTTTCGCGCAGCGAGCGCGCGGCCAGCACGAAGCCCTGCGACGACCCGCTGTAGCTGACGACCACGGCAGCCACGCGCACGTCGGGCGGTTCGGGCGACCACGTGACGCGGTCTTCGCCGTGTTGCCGGGTGTAGTCGAGCACGCCGGAGGGCAGTGCCGGCGGCTGCCCGCGCAGTTGCGCGGAGGAAGCCACCAGATTTTTGCTGCCGTCGTACACTACTTGAGTTTAGAGCGCAAAGTCAGCTCAGTGTAATCTGATCTGATTGAACCTTATCAATTCCATAGAGTTTTTGTCTCAAGTAAGTGCGACAACCACTCGATTTTGCCGCTTGGAGATCACCGGACACTTCGCACGCGGTTGAGGTTTGCAACCCACTGCGCGTCCGGGAGTTTTTCCACTTTGGCCTGATGCCCCGCCGTGAGCCGGATGACCTTGCCGAAGAACGCTACCCGATTGCAGGCAGGTTATTCTCTTTTCCGACAGTTTGCCGCTTGACGGGCAAAGCACAAGCGGGCTTGCCGATGCGCTATTCATTGGCGCGGGCGTACCTGTGGGCGCGTGACGGGGCAAGGCGAGGCCGGGAGCCATTCTGTGGGCCGTGAGGATACTTCACGCCCTTTGTGTTCACTGCGGGGCCGCTGTCGCCCGCACGCACGGAGGCGCGGGTGGCGAGCCGGTCGCGCTCCGGGGCGGGGAGGGGCAGGGGGAACGAGTCGGTGTTGAGGTTTACTTTGCGCGAGACCGGCGGCAGTTTGGGCGGCAGGCCGTTGGCAGGCGGTTCGGGTTCGTAGGGTTGAGTGGGTTCGTCGCGCGGATCGGTAGCCATGAGGGCGATTATAGCCGAGAGTGAACCGATCCGCAGACTACGGCACTGGCCTAGTAGGTCGCCAAGCCTAAATTGATGGGTGTCTGATCCGCCGCAGTTGTACTGCGGCGCGGGCGGCAGTGCAACTGCCGCCCATCACAATAGGCTTGGCGGACTACTAGGTTGAAGATGCGGGGCGATCTTTTTCGCGAGCCGGACTTTCGCAAATCCGGCGAACGACGAATTGCTGACCCCGACGCGGAAAGGCCTGGTGCGAATAAGCCAGATGAGGCGGGCCCAGACTCAGCTCAAGGCGGCGGGCCACCTGATCCTCCGGCCGGGGCAGCTGGGCTTGAAACACCGTTTCGGACGAGCCGATGTCCGGTATAATCCTTCGTGATGTTCACCCTGCCGCTGGCGTAGTTCGGCCTTTGGGTTTTGGCCTTTTGGCTTTGGGACCTGCATGAACCCCTTCTTCCACCGTGGCCCGGTACGCGATCCGGCCTACTTCTTCGGGCGGACGAGAGAGATCGAGTATGCGGCCGATCTTCTGCGGGAGGGCCAGAGCCTGGCCGTGAGCGGTCCGCGCCGGATCGGCAAGACCTCGCTTCTCTTTCACCTCGGGCACCCCGCCGTCGCCGCCGCGTTGGGCCTCGGCCCAGACACGACTCGCTGGGCCTACCTCGACGGCGGCGCGCTCGACGGGCTGGACGAAGAGTGGTTCTACGGATCGGTTGACCGCACCCTCGGCGGGGACGCTGATGCCGTGCCCTTTGCCCGATTCGTCGAACGACTGCGCGACTTGCAGGCACACGGGCTGCGCCTCGTCCTCGCCATTGACGAATTCGAACTCGTCGCCGCCAACCCGCGCTTCGGCCCGGCGCTGTTCAACCGCCTGCGCGGACTGGCAGCGCAATTCCCGCTCCAGTTCGTTACTGCCTCCAAAGACCCGCTCCTTCAACTCACCTTCGCCCACCGTGATACGCTGAGTTCGCCCTTCTTCAACATCTTCGCCCCGCTCAGACTCGGCCTGCTGACGGACGGCGAAGCCGCCGATCTACTGGCCGTGCTCTCGACGCGCGCCGGGCGGCCCTTCGGCCAGCCGGCTGTCGCGCATTTGATGGAATTCGCCGGCCCGCACCCGCTCTTCCTGCAAGTCGCCGGTTATCGATCGTTGGAAGCCCGGCTCGCTGACGAGACGGCATCCCCACAGACGGTCGACGATCGCATCCTCGACGACCTCTGCCCGCATCTTCAATACTACTGGGCCAACCTCGACCCCGAAGCGCAATACTCACTCGCCACGCTCCCGCTGGCCGAGGCAGATTCGTCGGCGCTCACCCGGCTTCGAGAGGCCGGGCTGGTGCGCGAGACAGCATACCTCGGCGCGGTCTTGGAGGGATTCGTCCGGCGGCAGAAGGTCGAGGGCCTCTTGCAGGGTGGGCCGTTCCTCATGGATCAGCGGCGCGGGCTGGCGGCGGTGGGGGGGCGCGCCGTCCATCTCACGCCGACCGAGTTCACCGCGTTGCAACTATTCCTCGAACACCCTGGGCAGATGCTCACCGCCGAGCAAATCGAGGCCGCGCTGTGGCCGGACGAGCAGTCGCCCGACCCCGAGCGCGCCCGCGGCGTCGTCAAGAAGCTCCGCGCTGCCCTTGGGCCGGCCGGCGAGGCGATTGTGAATCGGAGAGGACAAGGCTACTTACTTGCCCCGTCCCCCTTCACCCCCTTTCCCGAAGCGGGCGGTTTGGCTTCGGGAGAGGGCGCCCGGGGGTGAAAGTCGACCCGCAATCGCCCCCCAATCGCCCTGCTCCCGCCCTTTTTACCCGCCGCGATCTGTCGTAAGCTGGAGGCCAAATGCAGGCGGCACCCACTCTGTCATCCATCCACCCTTCGCTGACCTCCTCGACCGCCCTGCGCGGCCGTTGGCTTTGGCTCGCCCGCGCTATTTGGGTCGCCGGAGCCGTACTGGCCCTCGTCGTCCTCGTCGCCGCCGTCCCGGTCCGTCACGAGCAACTGCTGGCGGTCTGCGCCGGCAGTGGGTGTGTTCCCGACCAACTCGATCCCGGCACGTATGCCGCGCTGAATTCCCTCGGCCTCTCCACTCGGCCGTACGCCGTCTACTTCCTGATCCTCGACCTTTCGTTCGCGGTCGTCTCGATTGCCACGGCCCTCATCATCTTCATCGTCAAGTCGGACGACTGGGTGACGTTGCTCGTTTCTTTCGCGCTCATCACGCTAGCGACAGTGGTGCCGTCGCTCGAGGAAGCCTTGGCGCGTGCCCAGCCGGTGTGGAATACACCGGTGGCCGCCCTGGGAGGCCTGGCCGTTGCCTCATTTTTCATCCTCCTCTATACCTTCCCCGATGGGCGCGTCGTCGCGCGCCGGACGCGCTGGATGATCCTGATCACCGGTGTGTGGGCTTTGGCCTACTTGCTCTTCCCGGTCTGGCCGATCAACCCCGACGAGTGGCCGGTCTGGCTCCAGTTCGTCGCCACCATTGTATTTCGTTCCGGCCTCAACCAGCTGCCTGAGGGCCTGCGCGCCCTTCGCACCGCCGGCCTGACGCTCATGTTCCTGATCTGGTTCGGCATCGGGTTATACAGTCAGATCTATCGCTACTACCACGTCGCCAGTCCTGCCCAGCGCCAGCAGACCAAGTGGGTCGTATTCGGTCTCGCCGCGACTTTCGCCGGACAAGTCTTAAGCCAATTGCTCGTCCTAGCCATACCGTCCATACGAGAGCCGGGGCTGCACCGTTTGCTCTACAGTTTGATCGGTATCCCGCTCTTCTTCACCATCCCCCTGCTCATTCTGCCTCTGTCCCTCGCCAACTCGATCCTGTCCTACCGGCTGTGGGATATTGACACGATCATCTACCGCGTGGTGATCTACGGCACACTGACGGGCGCGCTGGGGACGATCTACTTCGGCAGTGTCGTGCTTTTGCAGAGCGTCGTCCGGCGGCTGACCGGCCAGACGTCCGATTTTGTCGTGGCGGCTTCGACGCTGATCATCGCCTCCCTTTTCCAGCCTCTGCGCCGGCGGCTACAACACTCGATTGACCGCCGTTTCTACCGCGAAAAGGTAGACTTCCGCCGGGCGATCACCGAATTCTCGCGCGAAGTCCGCACCATTCTCGAGCTGCCGGAATTGCTGCGCGCGCTCGTTGGGCGCGTGACCGATCTGCTCCACATCTCGCACGGCGCCGTCTATCTGCGGCGGGCCGACGGCTCGTTCGACCGCGCCGAGGCACACCACCTGCCAGCCGTCGCGGCCGAGCGCTTGGCCTTCGACGGTCGCACCATCGAGCGATTGCAGTCCGGCTCATCGGTCTTTCAACCGCACGACAAAACCTTCCCGCTGCTCGTTCCGCTGATTGCGCCACAAGCCCGAACGGGCGGGCTTCCGCCGACCTCGGTTCTGGTGGGCATTTTGGCGCTCGGTCCGCGCCTCTCCGGGCAGCCCTACACACGCGGCGAGCAGCCGCTTCTGATCGGCCTGGCCGATCAGGCCGGGACGGCCATCTACGTCGCCCAGCTGATCCAGGAACGGCAGGCCGAGGCTTCGCGGCGCGAAGAGGCCGAGCGACGGCTGGCCACTCACCGCAACTCGCCCATTGGTCGCGCTGAGGCGCTGGCGCAGACTCTCGTGGCGAAACCAGAAACCGCGCTGATGGCTCTGCACGATCTCACGCAACAGGCCGGACACGACCGCGACTCGGCCAGCCTGCTGGAGCATCTGCCCATGGCTTTGCGAATGCTCGATGGCGCCGACACACCGCTGATCGCCGGGCTGGCTGAAGGCTACCATTTCATCCTGTCCAGCCAATCCGCGCCCGAACTCCTGAGCGTGGGCCTGCGCGCGCTGACCGACAGCCTCGAACAGCCGCGCGCCGCGGCCATGCAGTGCGCTCCCGATCAGCTGGCTCTGTACCGCCTGTGTCTGCTGGCCTTCGAAGCCGACTCCATCGCCCAGATCACCGAACTGCTTTCGACTCTCCGCGACGAGATCGACCGCCGCGTCGCCGAGCCGGACTGTCAACCCGGCGGGCCGTTTAGCGGCCTGATTCACGTCCTCGCCGAGATCGCCTCCGCCTCCGCCGCCTTGCACGCCTACGAGCGCGTGGACACCTCGCGGGACAAACTCGCCTACCTCGCCCGCGCCGTCGAACTTCTCAGCCGCGCCGACCGGCTGGCTCGCACCGACTTGGGCGCCGCCGACCGGCCTATCGTCCGGCGCATTGCCGAGCGCTGGCTCGGCGTCGTCACCGGCGCCATGAGCGAACTCCAGACGCGCGCCCAGATCGTCTGTCGGCTGCTCACACGCCACACGTGGCACGAGGAAATCGTGTCGGTGGCCCTCAATCTCCGCAACGACGGGCGCGGCGCCGCCGTCAATCTCCAGATCGGCCTGGCCCCAACTGACGAATACACCGTGTTAGACGAGATTGCCCGCATCCAGCGGCTGGCTCCCGGCGAGGAGGCGCAGGTCGAGATCCGGGTGCGGCCTCGCCCGGCCGCCGGCTCCGATCAGTTCCGCGCCCGTTTCGTGGTTCAATACGCCGACCCGCGCGGCCCCGATCAAATCGAGCACTTCGCCGACGTCGTTTACCTGCTGACCGGCGCGGGTGAATTCCAGTTCATCCCGAATCCCTACGTCATCGGCACGCCGCTGCAGACCGGCTCGCCGCTTTTCTTCGGGCGCGAGGACATCGTGCAGTTCGTGCAGGCGAGCCTCAGCGCGGCCCATCGCAATAACCTTGTCCTGATCGGCCAGCGGCGCACGGGCAAGACCTCGTTGCTCAAGCAATTGCCCGCCCGGCTGGGCGAGGATTACCTGGCGGTGTACCTCGACGGGCAAACGCTCGGCCTCGACCCCGGCCTGCCCAACTTCTTCCTCACGCTGGCCACCGAGATCGCCTTCGCGTTGGAAGACCGGGGCTTGGGCGTCGAGCCGCCCGAATTGATCCAATTCGCCGACAGCCCGGCCTCGGCTTTTGAGCGGCAGTTCCTCCCCCGCGTGCGGGAGGCCATCGGCTCGCGCCACCTGCTGATCATGTTCGACGAATTTGAGGAACTCGAAGGCTCGGTGCGCCGCGGGAATCTCGATCCGTCGGTCTTCGGCTTCCTGCGCCACCTGATCCAGCACTCACGCGATCTCAGCGTCATCTTCTGCGGCACGCACCGGCTCGAGGAACTGGCCGCCGATTACTGGAATGTGCTGTTCAACATCAGTTTGTACCGGCACGTGGGTTTCCTGGAACAGGCCGAGGCGCTGCGGCTGATTCAGGAGCCGGTGGCCCGCTATCACATGCAATACGACGACCTCGCGCTGGAGAAAATGTGGCGCGTGACGGCGGGACATCCGTACTTTCTGCAACTGCTCTGCCACAGCCTCGTCAACCGGCACAACCAGACTGAGCGCAACTACCTCACCGTGGCCGACGTGAACGCCGCGCTGGACGACATCCTGGCTTCCGGTGAGGCGCACTTCGTGTATCTCTGGACAGAGGCCGCCGTCGACGACCGGCTGGTGCTCACCGCCTTGAGCCGCGTCCTGCCGCTCACGGGGCAAACCACCCCGGTGCAGTTGGTGGACTACCTGGCCGAACGCGGCGTGACCGTCGAGCGGCGGGCCGTGACCGAGAGTCTGCGCCGCCTCGTCTTGCGCGACGTGCTGGCAACCGCCGCCGATGGCGGCAACGACCTCGGTGAAACCTACCGCTGGAAACTCGGCCTGCTGGGGCTGTGGGTGGGGAAATACAGATCGCTGAGTCGGGTGGTGGATGAGGCGAAGCAATAGCCGCGCCCGAACTCCAATTCTCAAAACTCAAAACTCAAAACTCAAATCTCAAAACTCAAAACTCAAAACTCAAATCACCATTTTCCAATCTCTGAAGGAGTGTTCACAATGAAGCCTGTTACCCCAACCCACCTGTTCCGCCTGCTGCTTCCGCTCGTGCTGCTGGCCGTCCTGTTCGGCGCGGCGGCCCCAGCGCGGGCCGTGGAAATCGACAACGACGGCACAGTCGCCGCGGGCGAGGTGGTCGACGACGATCTGATCCTCTCCGGCGAGAAGGTGACGATGGACGGGACGGTGAACGGCATACTCATCGCCTCCGGCGGCGAAGTGACGATCAACGGCACGGTCAATGGCGACCTGATCGTCAATGCCGGGATCGCCACGATCAATGGCACGGTCAGCGGCAACGTCTTTGCCGCCGGCAATCAGGTGGAAATCAACGGTCCGGTCGAGGGAACCGTGTTCGCGGCGGGATATTCGGTTGCCCTCGGCCCCGAGGCGGCGGTCGAACGCAACTTGTTCGCTGCCGGGTTCGGCGTGCGGACAGAAGCCGGCTCAACCGTCGGGCGCGATGCTTTCGTAGCGGGCTATCAGGCTGTGCTGGGGGGCGAAATCGCGCGCGACCTCAAGGCCGGCGCCAGTGCGTTGGAGATCGATGGCCGCATTGGTCGTAACGTGGCAGCCGAGGTGGGCGAGCCTGGCCCCGCGGCGCAGGCGCCATCTTTCACCGACTTCCCCGGCGCGGCTTCCGTCCAAATAGTCGCTCCCGGCCTGCGCGTGTCGGAGGGCGCGCAGATCGGCGGTAAACTGCACTACGTCAGCCCGGCGGAACAAGCCGGGGCTATCCGGTCTCTACCCGAGGGCGGCGTGGAGTTCGTGCTCAAGCAGGTTGACAAAGTTGGCAAACCGCCGGAAAGCATCGTCACGCGCCTCGGTCAGCAGGGCCTCGACATCATGCGAAATCTGGTGACGTTGCTGGCGCTCGGCGCGCTGGCCGTGTGGCTCGCGCCGACCCTGCTCGATCGTCTCGTCGAAAAGGCCAGAGCCGCGCCGCTTCCGGCCGCCGGGTGGGGCTTCGTGACCGTCGTCGTCGGCTACATCGGCGCAGGCTTCGCGGCCCTGACCATCCTGGTGGCCGGCATCCTGCTGGGGATAGTGACGCTCGGCGGGCTGGCCGGCACGGTCTTCGGCGTGGGCTTCTCCGGCCTCGGGCTGGCCTTCGCCGCCTTCGCGGCGCTCGTCTCGTACGGGAGCAAGATCGTGGTATCGTTTTTGGGCGGCAGGCTGATTCTCCAGCGCCTCGCGCCGCAGTACGCCGAGCGCAAGTTTTGGCCGCTGGCCGTGGGTGTCGTGATCTACGTCATCCTGCGGGCCATCCCGTTCCTCGGCTGGCTGTTCGGCGTAGCGGTAACGATCATCGGCGTCGGCGCGATGTGGCTGCTATTCCGGGAGTGGAGAGCATCTCGTTCCCAGACCCAACTGGCGCCGACGGCGTAGCTCCCAGGACTTGGCCGCGAAGGCGCGAAGGACGTCAAAAAGCCGCGAGGCCTTTGCGCTCTTCGGGTCTTCGCGGTGAGACCAAAGATGTCCAACCCCTATATCTCCCGCGGCCCCGTCCGCCAGCCGGAAGTGTTCTTCGGGCGGACGCACGAACTGAACGAGATCGCCGCCTTCCTGCGCGGCAACCAGTCGGTCTCCATCGTCGGCCCGCGAAAGATCGGCAAGACCTCGCTGATCTTTCAACTCATGCGCAGCGAAGTCTGGCCGGGCATCGGGCTGGACGAGCACACTCTGTTCGTCTACCTCGACTGCGAAGTGCTCGGCGACGGGTCGCACCAGGCGATCTTCGGGACGTTCGCCGCCGAGATGGCCGCCGCGCTCGACGAGCGCGGTCTGCCGCCCGAGCCGGCGCTGGCGGCGCCGCCGAACAAGCCGACGCGCTTGTCGTTCGAAGCCGCCATCCGCAAACTCAACCAGCGCGGCTTGCGCGTCGTGTTCGTCCTGGACGAGTTCGAGCGCTTGAGCAACAACGCCGATCTCGACGTCAACTTCTTCAACGCCCTGCGCTCCGCCGCCGGGCGTTACCAACTGGCCTTCCTCACCGCCTCGGCCCGCCCGCTGATCGATCTCACCTATTCGGGCCGATCCCAGGAAATTCTATCCAGCCCATTCTTCAACATCTTCGCCCCGCTCTTCCTCGGCCTCCTGCCCGAGGCCGAAGCGCGCAAGCTGATCCGCGAACCGGCGCAAGCGGCGGCCCCGCCATTTTCGTCAGAACTCGAAGACTTTCTCTACGAACTCGCCGGCGGCCACCCGCTGGCCCTGCAGGTCGCCTGCTTCCACGCCCTCGAATTGCCCCCCGAAAACCGGAAGGCCGAGGAGATCGAACAGCGGGCCATGCAGGAATTGGCGGCGCACTTCGAATACTACTGGCGCAATCTTTCCGCCGCCGAGCAGGACACGATCCGGCACATCGGCGACGCGGCCTCGCGCGAGGCCAACGATACGACGCTGCGGGGCATCCTGCGAAGCCTGGTTCAGAAATGCCTGCTGATTCAGGATGGGGGCCTGTACCGCCACCCTTCAAGAGCGTGGGCCAACTTCCTCGCCGCACAGGCTCCGGCACCCCTCAGCCAGATCAGCGCCGGGGGACTGCTCAGCGGCACACGCCTCGGCACTTACGAGGTAATCGGACTGCTGAGCCGGGGCGGCATGGCCGAGGTCTACAAAGGCCGTCACCCGCGCCTCGAGCGCACCGTCGCCATCAAAATCCTCCCTGCCAGCCTGGCCGCCGAAGCCGACTTCCGCCAGCGCTTCGAGCGCGAGGCGCGGGCCGTCGCCGCGCTCAAGCACCCCAACATCGTGCAGGTATTTGATTTCGGCGACGCGGCCGGGCTGTACTACATGGTGATGGAGTTTCTCGACGGGATCGATCTGGCGATTGCCTTGCGGCACAGCCGGGCGCTCTCGCCGGCGCAAGTGCGCCCCATCGCGCGCGACGTTGCAGGCGCGCTCGACTATGCCCACAGCCAGGGCCTGGTGCATCGGGACATCAAGCCCTCCAACGTAATGCTGGAAATCATCTCGAATGAATGCCGCAAGAAAATGGAAGCGGCTACTTCCTTCGCCCAGATCGCCGCCGCCTTCCTTCTCCCGGCTTCCTCGCGCGCCGTCCTGACAGATTTCGGCATCGCCAAGATCGTCTCGGGGGCCAACAGCGCGACGAAGTCGGCGGTGGTCGGCACGGTTGACTACATGGCCCCAGAGCAGATTCGGGCCAGCCGCGAGGTGGACAGCCGCGCCGACGTTTACGCGCTGGGTGTGATGCTGTATCAAATGTTCACCGGGGTCATGCCCTTCACGGGAGACAATCCCGGCGCGATCATGATGGCCCATCTACAACAGCCGCCGCCCGACCCGCGCGCCGCCGCGCCCGACTTGCCCGAGGCCGCCGCCCTGATCATTCTGCGCGCGCTGGCGAAAGACCCGGACGACCGCCCGCGCACGGCCGGCGAACTGGCGGAGGCGTTGTGAGACTCGTTCATCTCGTCCGCAAGTTGGGGAGGGACACGGATTTCATGGATGGAATGGAACGCGCGTCGGTGGTCGGCCTATCCGTGCAGGCCAGTGACCGCCGGTCGCGGACGCGCTGAAGAGGGGGAGGGTAGACGTAGTGTTCTTTTGACTCGTGTTTCCGAGTCATGTTGGGATTACGCCCTCACCCCCAACCCCTCTCCCTCCGGGAGAGGGGTTGGGGGTGAGGGCGGTCTACTTCCCCTCCACCACCCCAATCTCCTCCTCCGTCAGTCCATACAACTCATAAACCAGCGCGTCTATCTGCGTGTCGGTGGAAGCGATGAGCCGTTGCAGGCGCTCCAGCCCGGCGGCGTCTTTGGCCTCGGCTTTGCGCTTGTGCAGGTCAAGCATTTGCTCGACGAGCGTTACCATTTTGTCGTGCCGCGCTTTGTCAAAATCTGGCAATCGAATCGTTGAGAGCGCAGATATGTGCACTTGGGGGAAATCGTCTTTTTGGGCAATCATTGAAGAGTTGACGTACACCCATGAAATTAGCTTGGAGTTCAATACCCCCAGCGCGAATTCGACTTCAACTCCTTCCATTTTAGGAACCATGTTGAGCACGTTGTCGGTTGTAATCATGGTTTCGATTGCAAGACTGGCTTGCAATCGAAACTTCCGGGTCAGCAACCGGCGCAAGGCAATGCGCTTGCCTTCAAACATACGCATCGGGCGAGTGGAAGCAATCTCGTCGCTATACTTCAAGAACGATGTGCGCTCCGCACTTATGAAGTATCGAGAAAGCTCATTGCCTTGCAATTCGGGCAAGTATTGCTTGCTCTTGTGCGAAGCAGCATGAAGGAAACGAGATTGGATTTGCTGTTCAGTGTGTTTGCTTCGGCTATAAGGTTGAACACCGCGCGAAATATTGAACCAATCGCCAAATTGAATCTTTGGCGAATTCACTTTTTCAAGCACGGGTGCTGTTTGCGCTGATAGTAATACCGACAAACGATTGTGACTATCTTGCCGAATGTTCACTATGGGTACTTTGCTCCCCACACCATCAGGCACAACAGTCAAACGCTCTTTCTTGGGGAAGAAGTGCACCAGGCATGTCTCCGAAACGGTGGATGCCAAAACTACTATTGCGGTGTCAATATAGGCGTCCTTGAAGACATCAAAAGGCAAAGCATAAGCTACTACGGGATACAACTCATGTACGAGTTTGCGTCGAGATGCTTCATATTTCTCACCTGTTAACCATGATGCAGGGATAATCATCGAAATCCGCCCGCCCTGCTGAAGCACTCGTTTGGATTGGAGTAGAAAAAGCTCGTAGGTGTCGAGGGTTTTTGATTCGCCCACGAATGATTTTTGAAAGTACGTCTTTTGGTCGCTTGAAAACTCTGCCCCATACGGCGGGTTGCCGATCACGCAATCGAAGCCGCCGGCTTGCATTGCTTCGGGAAACTCCGCCGCCCAATCAAACGGGTTCACGCGCCGCAGTTCGTCGGCGTCGGGCAGCAGTTGGCCGGAGAAGTAATCGGGGCCGATGAGGCTGTTGCCGCATTTGATGTTGCGGTCGAGGTTGGGCAAGGCTCGCTCCTGCAAGAGCGCGAGTTGCCGGCCCAGCGTCTCATCGCTCTCGCCCTCCAGCACCTTGAGCAGTAAACTCAGTTTGGTCACTTCCACCGCCTGCCGGTCAATGTCCACCCCAAAGATGTGCTCGGTGAGGATGCGCTTCTTCTCGGCAGTGGTCAGCCGCCAACCCTCGCCCTCACCCTCACCCCCAGCCCCTCTCCCAGTGGGAGAGGGGAGTGCGCGCACGGCCTCGGCGTGTTTGGCCGGGTCGTGCGCGGTGTGCCACTTCAGGTAATAGTCCAACAGGTATTGATATGCGCCGAGCAGGAATGAGCCGGAGCCGCAGGCCATATCCAACACGCGGAAGCCTTTGAGTTGTTTTGGGCTTTTGCCTTCAATCTGTTGGCCCACCGTGTTCTGGACGATATAAGCCACGATGTAGGCCGGGGTGTAATAGACGCCGCCCGCCTTCTTCACCTCCGGCTTTTCTTCCACTTTGGCCTGATGCCCCGCCGTGAGCCGGATGACCTTGCCCAGAAACTGCTCGTACACGTTGCCCAGAATTTCAGCGGGCAACACGCTAAACTCATAGGGCGATTGCGGGTAATACAGATCGGCCAGAATCGGCTGGAGGGTTTTGTCATCCACCGTCAGGCGCGGCGTGATCTGGTCGCCCGCTTTGGTGAAGTCGAACAAGCCGGAGTTGTATTTGGCGTCGGCCTTGCGTGAGAGGGCCAGCAGTCCGGCGTAAATACCCTCACCCCCAGCCCGGTCTCCGACCGTCCCAGGGGGAGAGGGGGGCGGGGTGAGGGCCAATCGCTGCAACCGCCCGTATTCTTCAATGCCCCGGTCTTCGGCCATGCGCAGGAAGATGATGCGATCAATGATGCGCTGAACCGCGTCGTTCAATTCGTCAATGGTCAGGCGCGCGTTGCGCAGGGCGATGTTCCGGGCCAGCACGTCGCGCCAGCCTTCGATCTCCTTCAAGAACTCGGCGTCCACTTCGGACGCGCCGCGTTTGCCTTTGCCTGCTTGCGCGAACTGGTCAAACGAGCCGCCCCACACTGCCTCGCGCGAGAACACGTCCCACACTTCCGACCAGCGGTCGGCGTATTCGTTGCAGGTCAGGTAATTCGCCCGCGCCACGCTGGGCTTGTCTTTCTCAGAGGGGCGAATGCGGCAATCATAGACGGCCAACTCTTCAAAGTCGGTGAGCAGGGACAGCGGCAGTTTGGCGCTCCACGCATAGCGGCGGAGTTGATAGGCGGGGGCGGCGGCGGTTTTCAAATCCACGCCGGGTTTCTTGGCCTCGCCAAAGAACTTGCGGTCGCGACCCACGCGAAAGGCATAGTCCGGGGCCTTCTTTTGTCCTGCGATGTCGAGCGAGTCTTCGAGGATGACTTCGCGGTAATCGGGCGCGGCATGTTGGTAGTTGTGCACGTCCCAATTGAGAGCCACAAAGAGTGGGTCAATAAACTCTTGCCGGGCATGAGCCTCTTTGTAGGCCGGAGCAACATACATGGCCTTGTTGGTGGCAAAGTGCTTTACCAGCCGGGCGATTTCGTCTTTGGATTGTTCGAAAGAATATGGCATGGGTCCACCGAAGAAGCGAAAGAGTGAGTCAGTAGCCCTGGATTATATGCGGTGTGGGCAAAATGGAGAAATGTGAAGCCGCCGAGTGCGCCCGCCAAGGTTGCCAGGCAGTGAAGAAACCGGGCCACACATGTTGGCCGGAATTGCGATACAATTAGTCCAATTTCGTAACCCAATTCAATCACAGGAGAATAGATACTGTCCAATCGTTTGCGATTCACCCTGCCTTTGCTCGTGACCCTTCTGCTCGCAGCGCCGCTGTTGGCCGCTTGCGGCGGCCCTGCCGCGGTCAATGTGACTTTGACCACCTATGGCATCAGCCTGTCAACCGCTAGTGTGAAGGCCGGCAGTGTGACATTCAACGTCAAGAACGACGCCACCGATCTGATTCACGAATTTGTCGTCGTCAAGACCGACACGCCCGCCGACCAACTGACGTTGGACGCTGAGGGCAACGTCACGGAAGAGTCGCTCACCGTTGTTGATGAAATCGAAGACATCGAGATTGGCAAAGGCGGCGAACTCACGGTGGATCTCGCTGCCGGGCACTACGTGTTGATCTGCAACGTCGCCGGCCACTACAAGGGTGGCATGCACGCCGACTTGACCGTCGCCCCCTGATTTTCCCGGCACGGCCCGCTACGCGAGACCGACGCGGTCTCGCGTAGCGGGCCGCGTCGGTCCAAGTTGCCCCCACGTGACGAGGCCGTCGCGGCAAAGCGCTTCCACCCGGCCTTCGCTTTCGAGCAGGTCGAGGTGGGCCAGCGTTTCAGAGATGGCCTTGTTGGTGGCAAAGTGCTTTACCAGCCGGGCGATTTCGTCTTTGGATTGTTCGAAAGAATTTGGCATGGGTCCATCGAAGAAGCGAAAGAGTGAGTCAGTAGCCCTAGATTATATGCGGTGTGGACAAAATGGAGAAGCGTGAAGCTGCTGAACGGACGGGCCTTTCCAAAGTCACGATAAGGCTTTGCCGGCGAAGTACTGTCAACGGATCGGGGGATCAGATTGAGCGGATTGCGGCGCAATATCCGTTCAATCAGTTCCAAGAATCCCCTGACAGTGTCCTATCGAAGGGCCTGTCAATGGATTTTGGCGGGCAACAATATACTTAGCTCACCCGAACAGATAGGCTAAACCCCTCCCATTCTTACACAGCGTTGATATGCTTTGTTTTGCATAGTGTGATAATATGGTCATACAACCCCCCAATCGAATGGAGTCTGCGTGTCTAGTGAGCCAAAGGCTAAGACAGAGCAAGATGATGAATTCGAGCGCTTCAAGGAATTAACGCGGAAGTTGCTTGCCGTTCCTAAAAAAGAGTTGGGCAAAACCAAAAAAACAAAGCGCAAGAAGCAAACAAAGAAGGACTCGTAAACAATGGGCGATGAAAAGCCAGTAGGAATTCACGAAAGAACCATCAAGGTAAAATTCGCATTCCCCGATGATTTACAATCCCATTTTGTAACGAACTTTATTATTCAGCATCAGCCCGAAAGTTTCGTACTAAGTTTTTTTGAAGTTTGGCCGCCCGCTATACTTGGTAACGAAGAAGAACAACGGGCGGCGATTGAATCATTTGAAGAAATTGAGGCTAAGTGTATAGCCCGCATGGTTATTACCCCCAGTAAGGTGAAGGAATTGTTAGCAGCTCTAAAGGATAATGTTGAGAAGTATGACGTTCTAATAGCCGCTATTAATTCCAGTGGAACAGAATCATGATTAGAACTATTCCGAGACAAGACATTTCGAGTAGAGCATCTGGAAAAAAAGAAATTCGAGGTCTCTTCGACTACAGCGATAAGCAACGAGGTATTTATACAATTTACTCTACGGGTAATTCTGTTATTGGAGTCCCTATGCCTAATACCCCCAAATCGCTTCCAGGCATTCACGAGGTCATTGGGGCTTCGGGCCGCCCTAAGGCAGTGATTCTTGGAACTAGAATCGCCGTTCGAGTCATAGAGAATTATCGGCGTATGGGATACACAGCGCAAAGGATCGTTGATGAGGTTTACCCGCACCTTAAGATAGAACAGGTTAATGATGCACTGACATATTCTGATTCGCATCGAGAGTCTATAGAACAAGAAATTTCCGAAAATACGGAGGAGTATGCACGCAACTGGTTACAAAGCCATAACCTTAGCTTTGGAAGGTAGGTATGCCAGATGCGCCGCATAACGCGCCCAGTCTGTTGCTGGACGAGAATGTGCATCAAAGCGTTGCCAATACGCTTCGCCATCAAGGTTATGATGTAGAACACGTAGGAGGATTGAGGTTAAAGGGCTCAATTGATGAGCCGGTATTAATTCTGGCGGTTCGGTTACAAAGAACTTTAGTCACTTATGACATTGGGGATTTTACGGTTCTTTTCGACAATTGGGCTCGCGCGGGAAAAGAGCATTATGGCATAATCGTTTCCCATCAATTGGATCATGGCACACTTCTAACATGGCTAACTAATGTTCTTATATTTGAGACTAAAGAGAATCTTATGAACAGACTATGTTTCCTGAAGGAGTATAGAACAGACTAACAAAAGGCCTCTCAATTTGAGAGGCCTTTTGTTTGCCCTTTCCCAATCAATAAAGTGGACCCCTTCGTCAAGACACAAAAATGACATGGCGTAAGGTGCGATTTCATACGCGGGTGCATTGCAGTGTATGACCATTTGCCGGCTGGGGCAAGCGGTGCTGCCATGCCTTAGCAACACAACCCTTTGCCACCGTCCAACCGTTTGCGATTTCAGTCGGAAACCGCCGGCCGCTGCGCCCACGTGACGAGGCCGTTGCGGCAAAGCGCTTCCACCCGGCCTTCGCTTTCGAGCAGGTCGAGGTGGGCCAGCGTTTCGGAGATGGCGAGGAAGAAATCCATGCCGCGCGTGAGGCGGGCAAAGAGCGGTTCGGTGAGCTGCCACAGGGTGCGCGGCCCGGCGGCGAGGGCGGCGTGGATTTTATCGGCGCGGCGCCGGTGGAAGGCGGTGCGCTTGCGCACGAGTTCGCCAACGTCTAGCACCGGCTCGCCGTGGCCGGTATAGGCGATGCGCGGCGCGGGCGCGAGGGCAGCCATGCGCTGCATGTGGCGCAGGTATTCGACGAGGCGCTTGGGTCGGGGGCCGCCCACGCTGCCCAGCGGCGGCGGTTCGAGCACGGGGTTGGAGGAAATGTCGCGGATGAGGTGGTCGTTGGCGAGCAGTTCGGCGGTGTGGTTGTTGTAAAGGCAGATGAGGCCGCCCGCGTGGCCGGGGGTGTAGTAGACGCGCCACTGCTGGGGCGGGTCGGTGAAGGTGAGGATGTCGCCCTCGTCGAGGGGGCGCGTGATCGCTACGGGGTCGAGCCAGCGGCCCATCCCCTCGCTGGAGTGCAGCATTTTTTCCAGAATAGGCCCGGGCACGCCGCCCTCGGCCCAGATTTGCGCGAAGAACGGCAGGTTGCGTTGGCGATGCGCTTCGAAGTTGGTCAGGTAGGGGGCGTTGTACGGATGCGACAGCACGGCGGCCCCGGAGCGGGCGACGATGGTCCCGGCCAGCCCGACGTGATCGACGTGATGGTGGGTGAGCACAAGTTGCCGCAGGTCTTCGATACGATGACCGCGAGCGGCGAGCGCGGCTTCAAGGGCGGCCAGTGTGCCGGGGTCCTTGGGGCCGCAATCGATCAGGGTGAGCGGTTGCGCTTCGATGAGGACGGCATTGACGGTGCTCAGCGGAAAAGGGGTGGGGAGGGTGATGAGTTTGAGCAAGGGCGAGGGGGCTTTTTTGTTGCGCACGGTCGTCAGGCCGTTACTTGGCGGCGGGCTTGGCCGGCTCCTCGGGTTTGAGGAAGGCCTTGACGGCCCGATCCACCAACTGGTAGGCCACGTTTTGCTGGAAGCCTGCAATCCATGCCAGGAGGTAGAGGATGAACAGGGCGTTGCCGGAGGTGGTGCCGCCGCCGCTGAGAGTGAAGACGCCTGCCTGGGCGATCATGAACACAAAGATGCCCAGCACCGCGCCCATGAGCGGGTTGGTGACGTACCACATGAGGTGCTGGCGGTCGAAGTCCTGCCTTTGCGAGACGTGCACCCACAGCGAGTAGAGCGCGCCCGACACGCCGCCCAGGCCGCCGGAGAGAATGGTGACCCATAAGCTGAGGCCGAAGCCCACAGTGACCACCCCGGCGTCGCTGAAGAAAGATGTCACCCGGCCCGACAAGGTGTACGCAAAGACTAGCAGGGTAAGCCACGCGACGTTGTAGCCCAGAATGGCGAGGCCGTAGCTGTACGACCAGAGCCGCACGCGGCTGGCTTGTGCCAGGTCGGACTCGACGGCGGCGACGTAAAGCTCGGCGTCTTCGTAGTGCCGGCGACTGCCCAGCATGAGGTTGCGCGCGGTCTTGACGCTGTTGAGGCTCGCCTGCCGCTTGTCCCGATTCATATCCTCGTGGTTGATCACCTTGCGTTCCGCCGAGTCGATGCGTTGCCACAGTTGGTTGATGCGGTCGTCGGTGACGAGCATGCCCAGCAGCACGTCGTCTTCGGTCACGTCGGCGCGGCGCGGCGGGAAGGGCGCGTCGCTGCCGCTGAGCGTAGCGATGAGCGCGTTGGCGGCATCGGTGCCGGCCGAAGCGGCCGAGTCGGCGGCGGCGCTGGCTGAACTGGCGGCATCACTCGCCGAGGCGGCGGCGCGGGCCGAGCTTGCGGCGGGGGATGACGCCGTTGGCGCAGCGGCAGGAGCGGCGGCAGGCGCGCCGGAGGCCGGCGAGGCCGGGGCAAAGGGGTTGAAAGGTTGGAAGCCGGGGGCGGCCGGTTGCTGTGGCGCGGCCATGGTCGCGCCACCGTCCATCGCAGCCGGGGCCGCAGTGTCGGCCAAAGCGGGTGCGTCGGCGAAAGCATCCATCGCCGCCGCAGCGGGAACGCCTACAGCCGAATCGTCAGGAACGCCCATCCTCGGCGGAGGTTGAATATCTGCCGCCGGGCCGGCGTTGAAGTCGATGGTGGCCGGCGCGCCCAGGCTCGTATCTGCGAGTTGCGGGGGCGCGCCGGCAGCGCCGACACCCACTGCCGAATCGTCGGGAACGCCCGTCGACATGGCTTGTGCCAGCGGTAAAGCACCCACGGGGGTGGCGTCGTCACCGGCGGCCTCCCGCACGCCGGGAATGGTGTCGCGGTCGGTGTGCGCGCTGGGGAACATGGCCGCGATGTCCTCCGGGCTTAGGTCGTGCGGCTCTTGGGCGGCGTTCATGGCTGCTTCGCCTGCCTCGGCAGCGGGCGCGGACGCGGCTTTGCCGGCCCGGGTACCCTGCGCCGCGGCCGACTTGTCGAACGGGTTGCCTTCGGGGGGCAGCATGATGTCGCGGCCCTTGCCGGTAATGTCAGCTTCGTCGCTCATGGGTAATCTCCTCCGCTAAATGCCTGTAGGCTTGTGCTGCTGCGCTGTTGGGCTGGTAGGCCAGCACGGACTTCTTGACGACGGGCGCTTCGGCCACCGCGTCTTCATCGGGTATCACCAGATCGAAGACCTTGTCTTCAAACACCGCGCGCAGTTCGCCCACCACTTGCCGCGAGTGATCGGAGTGCTCGCGGTACATGGTGGCCAGCACGCCCAATAGATCGAGGGCCGGGTTCATATTCTTGTGAACCAGCCACACGGTTTCGAGCAGGGCGCGCACGCTGCGCATGGAGAGGTATTGGCACTGCACCGGGATGAGCAGCTCCTGCGACGCGACCAGCGCGTTGACGGTGAGCAGGCCGAGATTGGGCGGGGTATCGTAGAGAATGAAATCGAGGGGCACGCGGCTGCGAGCCACGGCTTCGCGCAGCCGGAAGGGCGCGCGAGGCGCGTGGGTCAACATCACTTCGGCGGCGGCCAGGTCAATGGTGCCCGGCAGCAGAAACAGGTTGGGACCGACCGGGCGGAGGCACGAGGCCACCGACCCGTTGTTCCGCGTGAGCAGGGTGTAGCCGGTGCGGGTAAGATTGTAGGGGTCGAAGTTGCACGAGGCGGTGAGCGCGGCCTGCGGGTCGAGGTCCACCATAAGCACTTGCGCGCCGAGGCCGGCAAGCGCCGCGCCGAGATTCATCACGGTGGTGGTTTTTCCCACGCCGCCTTTTTGATTGGCAACGGCTATTTGTCGGGGCATGGTCGAGAGTATAGCATTAAGAATAGGGAATGCAATTGAGTTTTGCCGATTGCCGGTAAAATACAGTCCTATGATAACCATTCTTGGCCTTGGCCCCGGACGGCCCGAACTGCTCACGCGCGAGGCGTGGGAGGCGCTGCTCAACGCGCCGGACGGCGAGGTTTATGTGCGCACCCGCCGCCACCCCACGGTGGAGGGCTTGCCGCCTGCGATCACCGTTCATTCCTTCGACGACATTTACGACTCCACCGAAAAGTTTGAAGATGTGTACCGCCAGATCGTGGCCCGCGTGCTGGAATTGGGCGCGCGACCCGGCGGCGTGCTGTATGCCGTGCCCGGCCACCCGGCGGTGGGCGAATCGGCGGTGGAGCAGATTCGGCTGCGCGCCGCCGAGCTGGGGCTGCCGGTGCGTATGGTGGGCGGCCTGAGTTTTGTGGAGCCGTGTTTGCTGGCGCTGAAGGTGGATGCCCTGCCCGGCCTGTTTGTAGCCGACGCCCTCGACCTCGCCGCCCGCGCCCACCCCTCCTTTGGCCCCGATACACCCGCGCTGGTGGCTCAACTGTACAGCGCCGATCTGGCTTCGGATGTGAAGCTGACGCTGATGAACCAATATCCCGACGATCACCGGGTGGCGCTGGTGCACGCCGTGGGCGCCGCCGACGAAAGGGTGGAGTGGCTGCCGCTGTACGAAATTGACCGTTCCCCGCACATTGCCCATCTCACCTCGCTGTTTGTTCCGGCGGTGGAACGGGCCGGCTCGTTCGAGACGTTTCAAAACACCATCGCCCGGTTGCGCGCCCCCGATGGCTGCCCGTGGGATAAAGAGCAAACGCACCAATCGCTGCGGGCCAATTTGCTGGAGGAGGCCTATGAAACGCTGGCCGCCCTCGACGCCGACGACCCGGACATGCTGCGCGAGGAGATGGGCGATCTGCTGCTGCAGGTAGTGCTGCAAACGCAAATCGCCATTGACGATGGCGAGTTCCGCATGGCCGACGTGATCGCCGACATCAACGCCAAGCTCATCCGCCGCCACCCGCACGTGTTCGGCGAGGTGAAGGTGAACGGCGTGGACGATGTGTTCAAAAATTGGGAGAAGCTGAAAGAGGCCGAGCGCGCCGGCGACCCGGAGAAAAAAAGGAACGGCTTGCTTTCGGGCGTACCGGCCGCGTTGCCGGCGCTGGCCCAGGCCGATACGTACCAGTCGCGCGCGGCCCGCGTGGGCTTCGACTGGCCCGACGTGAGCGGCGTGGTGGACAAGCTGGCCGAGGAAATTGCCGAACTGCAAGCGGCCGAGGGTGAGGCCGGGCAAACCGCCGAGTTGGGCGACCTGTTGTTCACGGTGGTCAACTGGGCGCGATGGCTCAAGGTGAATCCCGAAAGCGCCCTGCGCGAGGCCAATGCCCGGTTCGCCAAACGGCTCGGACACATCGAGGCCGCCGCCAAAGCGCAGGGCCGGGCGCTGTCCGATCTGTCGCTGGCCGAGATGGACAAGCTGTGGGAAGAAGCGAAAGAGACGCTATAAATGTGATGGCGCGAGGTTGGGGCGAAGCATTCGCCGCGCGAATTTTTGTGGCTTTGGGCGCCGGAGGCGAATGCTTCGCCCGTACAAAGTTTAGAGATAAGTTCTAAGGAGCAGTGCCATGTCCAGTAAATACGATCTCAAATCAGTGAAGCTGCCCCGGCTGGCAGGCGGGGCAATGGAGGCGTTCGCCGGGTTGCTGGAAAACCCGGCCACCGGCGCGTTGCTGATGCCCAAGCTGTTGGAAGATGGCGGCATCACCAAACTGCGCAGTCTGCAAGTGGACGAGCCGCCAACCTTTCTGCCGCTGTACCCCGTAGTGGCGGAGGGCAATGCGCCCCTGCCCGATGCTTCGCCGCTGCCGGCGGCGGCGCAATCCGACGCGGGATTCAAGTTCAACACCGTGCGCGACTACGCCGAAGCGTACCGCGCCGGTCGCGTCACCCCCGAAGACGTGGCCGAGCGCGTGCTGCAAGCCATTGCCGATAGCGACCGGCAATCGCCGCCGCTGCGCGCCTTCATCGCCAGCTTCCGCGACGACGTGATGGCCCAGGCCCGCGCCGCCACGCAGCGCATCCGCGAGGGTAAGGCCCTCGGCATTTTTGACGGTGTGCCGGTGGCGATCAAGGATGAGGTGGATCAGGCGCCCTATGGCACCACGGTGGGGACGAAGTTCCTGGGCCGCACGCCGGCCACTTCCGATTCCACCGTGGTGGCGCGCATGAGGGCTGCCGGGGCACTGCTCATCGGCAAAGCCAACATGCACGAGATCGGCATCAACCCGGTGGGCATCAACGCGCACCACGGCTTTGCCCGCAACCCGTACGCGCCGGATCACTATCCGGGCGGCAGTTCCAGCGGCCCGGCGGTAGCGGTGGCGGCGGGGTTGTGCCCCGTGGCCCTGGGCGCAGACGGCGGCGGTTCGATCCGCATCCCGGCGGCGCTGTGCGGTTTGGTGGGACTCAAGGCCACCTTCGGTCGCGTCAGCGAGGCGGGCGCTTATCCGCTGACGTGGAGCATGGGGCACTTAGGCCCCATTGCCGCCACGGCTGCCGATGCGGCCCTGATGTATTCCGTCATCGCCGGGCCGGACGCCGCCGACCCGAACTCGCTGCACCAGCCGCCGGAGAGCGTGGCCGGTGTGGGGCAGATCGATTTGCACGGCCTCACGCTGGGCGTGTACCGCCCGTGGTTCAACCACGCCACCCCGGCCATTGTGTCGGCGTGCGAAGCCATGCTCGCCGCCCTCACCGGCATGGGCGCGACCGTGCGCGAGATTGAGATACCCGAGCTGGATGCGGCGCGGGTGGCGCATGTGGTGACGATCCTTTCCGAGATGGCTGCCAGCATGGCCCGTTTTTACAAAGAGCATCGCCGCGACTTCGGCGGCGACGTGCGGATCAATTTGGCGTTGGGGCGGGTGTTCACTGCGCGCGATTACGTGCAGGCGCAGCGGGTGCGCACGCGGATGATGGCCCACTTTGCGCGGGCGCTGACCGAGGTGGACGTGATCGTGTCGCCGGCCACGGCGGTGACGGCCCCGGCCATTCCGTCGGGCGCAGTGCCCAAAGGCGAATCGGATTTGAGCACGGTGACCGAGTTGATGCGTTATATCGTGCCGGGAAACTTTGTGGGGCTGCCTGCCATCAGCTTCCCCGCCGGATACGACGAGGGTGGTTTGCCCATCGGCTTCCACGCCATGGGCCGCCCGTGGGCCGAGGCGTTGCTGCTGCGGCTGGCCCATGCCGCCGGGCCAACCGTAGCGCGGCGCAAGCCGCAGGCGTATTACGAGTTACTGCGGTAAGCGGGGCAGAGGGGTAAAACAAAAACGGCCCTTCCGGGTTCAGCGGGAAAAATTTCACCGCCAAGACGCGACCCTCTAAAGAGGGCAGGCGAACGCCCGTGCTTTTGTGCTGTTGGGGCAACATTTTCCGGCCTCAAACCCGGGCTTATAGACATTTGTAACGTTTCTTGAAAAAGGGCTTGTGCCTGACGGGCGATCTTGCTATGCTGTGAACGCAATGACAGACAGCGTGGCCGGCACTTCTCCCAGGGTCAGAGTAGCCATTCTCGAAGACCATCCGATCGTCATCGACGGGTATCTCTCTCGCCTCGGCCAAACGCCCCAGATCGAGATCGTGGGCACGGCGTCTTCCGGCGTCGAGCTTGAGCCAATGCTGGCTGCCCACCCTGCCGATGTAGCGCTCCTGGATGTCGGTGTGCCCGTTGTTCCGGGCAGCCCCAATCCGTACCCCATTCTGCACGTCATCCCGCGGTTGTCTAAAATCTATCCCGACCTCTCCATTCTGGTCATTTCCATGTTGACCGAACGGGCTTTGATCTCGGCGGTCATGGAGGCCGGAGCCAGAGGGTATTTACTCAAGGATGATGGGGCGGCTATGCGTAACCTGGGCGCTATTGTGCTTGCCGTGGCCGGCGGCGAGATCTACCTCAGCGATCAAGCGCAACAACAAATTCTCGCTCGGCAGCCCAATGGGAAGGCAGTAGTGCTAACTCCCCGCCAACAGGAAATGCTGTCGCTGTGCGCCGCCTACCCCGATTGGTCGCTGCAGGATGTGGCTACCACACTCAACGTGGATTATTCGACCGTGCGCAACACGCTGGCCCATGCCTACTTGCGGCTGGGCGCGCGCAGCCTTGCGGCTGCCATTGCCAGGGCACGGCAGCTGGGCCTGATCACGCCGCTGCCTCCGGTAACGCTGCCCTAATCCGCTCCCGCTCGGCCACGCCGCCTGGCTGCCTCACACCGGCGCGAACAGTTCTTCCAGCAGGTCATCCAACCTTCTTCGATATCTCAGGCTTGCCGGCCCAGGTCCAACGCTGCCGGCTCTTTGTGGGCTTGATGGCGATTCCTTCTGTTGCCATCTGCACCTAGAAATACCCTTATTAACCTGACCCTTGAGGCATTGCCTGGTCCGGTTTAGGATATAATCCGCACGTCCTCACTTTAGGTAGTTGGCGACGACCGATTAGCCGTCGCCCCTTACCGGAAGCTTCCTAATGGCAAAACAGTCGCAGCATTTCGTTCCCGTGATTGAACGGGCCGTGAGTTTGCTTGTGTTGGCTGCCCTGGTGATGTTCACATATGCCCTATTCTTTCAAGTTCCCTACCAGGGCTTTAACTTTGCCAGGAATAGCATAGTCCGCGTGTTCACCCCAGGCGAGCTTCAGCCCGGGGACGAATTGGTGCAGGTTGGGCCGGTGCCTATCCGAGCTTTCGAAGCTGACCTGCGCGAAACGATTTTCGACAACACCGCGCCCGGTGGCGTGGCGCCAATCGTTGCCCGGCGTGGTGGTCAACTGCTGACCATCCAGTGGACGCTGCCGGGGTTCAACTATGGCGAGTTTCTGGCGCGGCTCACCAGCCAATGGTGGCTGGCATTCCCGTTTTGGCTCGCCGGCGAAGTTGTTCTGCTCGCGCTGAGGCCGCGAAATACGCGCTGGCGCCTGCTCATTGCCTTCAATTCCCTGACCGCCCTCTGGCTTTCGGCCAGCAGCCTTTCGCGGTGGCATGTTTGGGAGAGCGCCATCGTGCTACGGATGGCGATCTGGTTGAGCGTGCCGGTGTACCTGCATCTGCACTGGGTCTTCCCCAAACCGTTGGCGCCGACGCCCAAATGGGTCTGGCCGTTGCTGTATCTGGTCGGGGCGCTGCTGGCCGCGGCGCAATGGTTTCAGCTTTTGCCCGTAGACCTCTACCAATTTGGGTTCCTGTTGGCTCTGGCCGGGAGCGCACTGTTGCTGTTGGCTCACTACGTATTCAGGCCGGTTCAGCGCAGCGAGGTCCGTTTTTTGGTAGCCGCCGGGGCGTTGGCGTTGCTGCCACCCGTCGGTTTGGGTCTGCTGGTGGCCGGGGTCGGTGTTGCGGTGCCGGCGATTCTTTTGACGCTCGTCTTCCTGCCCATCCTTCCTTTCGCCTACATCTACGCCGCGTACCGCCGCCAGCTTGGCGAACTGGAACTCCGCGCCAATCAAGCAGTGGCCGTCTATCTCTTCCTGGCCGGGCTGGGCACGGTCGCTCTCACCCTGGCCGTCGCTCTCGACACTCAATTCAACTCATTTGGCGCGAACATCCTGATTGACGCAGTTTTGATCACGGTGACCGCGCTGATCGCCATCTTCGGCTTCGCGCCCTTTCAACGGTTTATCGAACGGCGCCTGCTGGGGATGCCGCTCCCCCCGGCGGAGCTGGTCGAAAGCTATGCCGAGCGCATCACCGTGAGCCTCGACCAGAAGGCCCTCGCCAAGTTGCTGACCGGGGAACTCCTCCCCAGCCTGCTCATTCGCCAGTCGGCTCTACTGCGGTTTGATGGCAACGGGTTCGACGTGGTGTACGCTGAGGGCGTGGACGCGGGTCAACTGCCCACGGTCGGTGACCGTCCCGGTTTGCTGACCCTGGCCGGGCGTTACCGCCCCCCGGCCGACGATACCTCCGCGCCCCAACCGTTCCCGTGGGTGCGGCTGGCCCTCAGCTCTCGGTGGAACAGAAACCTGTCGGCCTGTGGCTGTTGGGCCGCCGCGACCCGGAGGACTACTACTCACAGCAAGAGATCGCCGTCCTGCAATCGCTGGCCAATCAGACCGCCATCGCCCTGACCAACATCATCTACGCCGACCGCCTGCGCGCCCTGTACCAGAACGACATCGGCCAACGCGAAGCCGAACGAGGGCACCTGGCGCGTGAACTGCACGACAACGCGCTGCACCAACTGCTTATGCTCAAGCGAAGTGTCGAAGAACCGACAGCGGCGCTGGAGTTCCCGGCGGCCTACGAACTTCTGGTGGCCGACCTGCGGCAGATCATCAGCGACCTGCGCCCGGCTACCTTGAACTATGGCTTGCGCCCGGCGCTCGACGGGCTGGTGGACGCGCTGTCTGGTCGTGACGAGAGCGGCCCGGCCATCTCGCTGGAGGTGTCGGGAGCGGGGGAAAGCTACGGCCCGGAAGTGGACCTGCACGCCTATCGCATCGTGCAGCAAGCGTGCGAGAACACCCTCGAGCATGCGCACGCCAAGACCTTGACCATTAGCGGCCGGTTGGAACCGGATTTGATTGAGCTGACGGTGGAAGATGACGGGCAGGGGTTTGACGTAGACGCTCAGTTGGATTTGGCAAAGCTGGTGGCGCACAAGCATTTTGGGTTGGCCGGGCTATACGAACGGGCGGCCATCATCGGCGCTGAACTGCAAATAGACTCTGCGCCCGGGCGCGGCACGCGGGTAACATTGACGTGGCGCTCAAGCGCAAAGTAGCCACGGCGTCGCCGGCCTGAGGGCAAAACAAAAAGCAGGGGCGCTGCATGTGCAACGCCCCTGCCTTCATTACTGTCGGGGCGAGAGGATTTGAACCTCCGACCTCACGGTCCCGAACCGTGCGCTCTACCGAGCTGAGCCACGCCCCGAATGAATGCCGGCATTATAACTGAATGCCATGGGGGTAACAAGCCCGAATTGACGCTGCCGGGCAAGTCCGCTATTCTTCACCCATGCACACTCGCCTGATCATCTGCCTCGATGGGATCGACCCCGAATACCTTGAGAAATCCAGCATGCCCACGCTGGACGACCTGGGGCGGCGCGGCTGGCGGACGCTGGGGCAGGGGGCCATGCCCTCGGTCACCAACGTGAACAACGTGTCCCTGGTCACTGGCGGCCCCCCGGCGCTGCACGGCATCACCGCAAACTATTACTACGATCGCCGCACGGGCCAGTCGGTGTACATGGAGTCCGCCGGCTTCATCCTCGCGCCGACGATGTTCGAGCGGGCCAGCGCGCATGGCCGCCGCTCGATGGTCATCACGGCCAAAGACAAACTGCGGACGCTGATCGCGCGCGGGGCGAGCGAAGTGCTCTCGGCGGAATCGCCGCCGCCGTGGGTCGTCGAGGCCGTGGGCGCGCCGCCGCCCATCCTGTCGGTGGAAGTGAACCACTGGTTGTTCCGCGCGGCCATTGCGGCCTGCAAGCGCCAGCCGCCCGACCTGTTGTATCTGACTCTCACCGATTTTGCCCAGCACAAATATGCGCCGGAGGCAGAGCAGTCGCAAGCCAACCTGGCCGCGCTCGATTCGCTGCTGGCCGATCTGCTGAACGCCGGGCCCGAGTTTTCGGTGGTAGCCACTGCCGACCACGGCATGAGGGCCAAGACTCGCGGCCTCGACCTCGGGCAACTGCTGGCGCAAGCGGGCATCCCGTGCGAGGCCATCCCCATCATAAAAGATCGCTACGTGGTGCATCACCAAAACCTGGGGGGGTCGGCGTATGTGTATTTGGATAACATGGCGCAACAGGATGAGGCCGTGGCGCTGCTGAAGGCGGAGCCGGGGGTGGAATCGGTGTGGGCGCGGGATGCCGCGGCGGAGGCTTTTCAACTGCACCCCGACCGCATCGGCGATCTGTTTGTGCTGGCTACCGAGGAGGCGGTGTTCGGGGCGCTGCCGGCCGCCCGCGAAGCGGTGTCGGTGCGTTCGCACGGTTGCCTGCACACCCGCAGCGTGCCCATCATCGCCTGCGGGCCGGGCATTCCGCGCCGGCCGTTTGCTTACAACTATCAGGCCGCGAGTTGGATTCAGTGGTAGCGGGGTCGGGCGTCGATTAGCGGGCCAGCGCGATGCACACCACGCCCAGCGTGATGATCGCTGCCGCGCCTATTCGTGAGCGGCCCGCCGGTTCGCGGAAGAAAAACGTCCCGGCCACAACGCCGATCACGATACTGATCTGCCGCACGGCAATGACGTAGCCGGCCTGCGCGCTGAGTTGATAAGCCCAGAGCACGAGCGTGTAGCCGCCGAACGCAAAGATCGAGGCGATGAGCGGCCATTTCCAAGCAGACCAGTCGATGGAATGGAGCAAAGGGCGGTCGAGGAATAGAATGACGGCCCCAAAGGTGAAGATGGAGAGCGTCGTTTCCAGCACGTTGTATTGCATCGCCGTGGCAAGACCGGGCGGATAAGCGTGGGCGGCCTGGCTGTCGGCGACGGTGAAGCCGACGATGGCGAGGGCGGCCACGATGATCCACGCCGTGGTGCGATTCCGGTAGCGCGACCATTGGATATGCCGCCACGAGGGGTGGGGCAGAAGCAGGCACCCCACGGTCACCAGCGCCATTCCGAGCCAGCCCAGTGCGGCGGGCGGATGCCCGTGCAACACGTCGCCGGCGGCAACGATGAGAGCCGGTATCCCGCGCGCCGCCGGATAGACGAGGGTGAAGTCGCCGCTCCCATAGGCGCGGCTCAGAGCCAGATAGTTGAAGGCGAGGAAGACGCTGCTGGCGAGGGCATATTTCCAACTGGCGGCCAGGATCGGCGTGCCAAAGAATTCGGCGGCGATAAGCGGGCCGACGCCGACGGCGCCGATGACCAGCGAGAGTCGCAGAAACATATCGCTCGCGCCCTGTTTGCGGGCAATCATGTTCCACCCGGCGTTCATGGCGGCAGAGACCAGCACCAGAGCAATCGAGAAGATCGGCATAACGAAAACTTCCGCACGTATCTGCGGGAGCTGAAATCGCCAAGCGTTGCCTTACGGCCGTTCGCCGCGCGCCAGCCGGGCGTTGATGTCGTCCAGCACGGCAGGCACGTCCTCGATGCCATCGACCACATAGTGCGCGCCGCACTTAGCCATGCGCGTGCAGGCGCGGGCCAGTTTGGCCTTGAGATCGTCCGGGGCAAGTTGGCCGATCTCCACTTCGTTCAGTCCGATCTCGTTGCCGGTTTTGGCGAGGCCAATCGTCCACATGCCCGCGTTCAATCCTTCCTCGATGCCGGGCAGGGTGTCGTCCACTTTTACCAGCGCCTCCATGGGGTAAACGCCGAGGTTCATGGCGTTTTGCAAACACATCCACGGCTCGGGGCGGCCCGCCGGAACGTCGGTGGCGCACACGGTCGAGTCCGGCTCGTATCCCCGTTTCTTTGCTTCGCTCAATAGCAGCTTCATCATGTCGCCGGTGTAGCCGGTGGTCGAGCCCACCTTCATCCCGCGCCGGCGAAAGTCGGCAACGGCCTCCAGCGTGCCGGGGATGAGGTCGGCGTAGTCGGCGAGGCAGGCGAGTTGCAGCGGCACAAATTCGCGGAACATGGCCTCCACGTCGTCTTCGTTTGGCCGACGGCCGTGGGCCTCCTGCCAGCGCCCGGCCACCGCCGGGGTTTGCGATATTTTGCGGATGTGAACTTTCTTGTGCGCCCCCATCGGAGCGCGGGCCTCGTCAACCGAAATGGGCACGCCCTTGCGCTTGTAGACTTCGATGAACACGACCGCCGGGGCGTAGCAGCCGTAGTCCATCGTGGTGCCGGCCCAGTCGAGCAAAATGCCCTTCAGCGGCCCGCGATACTGGCGTTGAAAAAAGAATTCCATGTGGGTTCTCCTGGTTGTGAAATAGAGAGGCGTCGGATCAGAATCCCATTTCGTCTTTCGTCTCGTGGATGGCGGCGAGCAGGGCGCGCACGTCGGCGGGGAAGATGCGCCCAATGCAGCCGATGCGGAAGCAGTCGGCGTTGCTCACTTTGCCGGGATAGATGACGAAGCCCTTGTCGTTGAGCCGGGTGTAGAACCGGTCGAAGTTGAAGTCCGGATGATCGGGATAGCGGAACGAGACGATGATGTAGCCCTGATCCGCCGGGCGAAGATATTCGCGGAAGCCCAGTGGGCGCATGCCCGCCATGAGTGCGCCATAGTTGGCGCGGTAGCGCTTGGCCCGGCCCGCCACGCCGCCCTCGCCGTCCAACTCGTCGAGGGCCTGATGAAAGGCCAGCAGCGCATGGGTGGGCGGCGTAAACCGGAATTGGCCGTTGCTCTCCAGCCCCTTCCACTGGGCCAGCATGTCGAGACTCACGGTGCGCGCCCGGCCCTCGCATTCCAGCAGCGCCTCGCGCCGGGCAATGATGAACCCGAATCCCGGCACGCCCTCGATGCACTTGTTGGCCGAGGACACGATGAAGTCGATGTCGCCCTCGGCCAGGTTTATGGGCACGCCGCCGAAGCTGCTCATGGCATCCACGATGAAGCGGCGATGATGTTTCCTTTTGACCAACGCGCCAATGGCCTCGATGGGATTGATGAGACCGGTGGTGGTTTCGGAGTGGACAACGGCCACATGGGTGATGGAAGCGTCCTTCGAGAGGGTTTCGTCAATATCGGCCAGAGCCGGTTGGCGATCTTCGGGATAGGTCAACGCCACGATGTCAATCTTGTGCGCGCGGGCAATTTGAATGATGCGCTGCCCGTACGCCCCGTTGGCGATGGCGAGCAGTTTGCCGCCGGGGGGCAGGGCGGTGGAGAGGACGGCCTCCACGCTGAACGTGCCGCTGCCCTGCATGAGGATGGCTTCGTACTCCGGCGAGGCCACCCCGCCCAAAGCCGGCAGGCGACGGCGAATGTCTTTCACCAGTTCGACGAACTCGAAATCGCGCGAGCCGAGGTCGCGCTGCATGGCCTGCTTGACGGTGCGGCTGGTGGTGAGCGGGCCGGGGGTGAAGAGGGGTTTGTCTTTGGCAGTAGAGATCATGGCGCCTCCTGCTTTCATGTGAGTACCGCGCCCTTCGACTGCGGCGCGAACAACACGCGCCTCCGCTCAGGGTGCTGGTAGTTGTCTATGCTCGCAGCTTCTTCCCATCCGGATCGTAAAGTGTATCAGCCCCGACCGTGGCCGCCACGTACTCACCCAGCACGTCGATTTGCACCGCCGTGCCCGGCGCGGCCAGTTCGACGGGCAAGTAGGTGTAGCCGATGGTCTTGCCCACGGTGTACCCGTAGCCCGCGCCACGGATACGGCCCACCACCTGGCCGTTGCCATACACGGCCTCGCCGCCGTACAAAATGGGGTCGGCCCCGTCGAAGGTCACTACGCACAGCTTGCGCGTCAGCGGCTTGCCTTTCGCTTTCGCCAACGCCTCGCGGCCAATGAAGTTGCATGGTGAGCCTGTCGAACCACCGCCCTTGTTCAGCCGCACGCAGAACCCAAGCCCGGCCTCGTACGGAGTGTCGGCGGGGGTCATGTCGCTGCTCCACGCGCGGTAGCCCTTTTCCAGCCGCAACGTGTCCAGCGCTTTGTAGCCGGCGGGCCGGATGCCGAACTCGGCCCCGGCGGTCAGCAGCGCATCCCACACCTTCACCGCGTGCGCGACGGGGAAGTAAAGCTCCCAGCCCAACTCGCCCACGTAACTCACGCGGGCCGCCAACGTCTGTACGGGCGATTCATGGATCGCTGGTACGGGCGATTCATGGATCGCTGGTACGGGCGATTCATGGATCGCTGGTACGGGCGATTCATGGATCGCTGGTACGGGCGATTCATGAATCGCCCCTACTTTGGCCTGAATCGCCCCTACGATGCCAATGTGGCGCGCGGTCATATAGGGGAAGGCCTCGTTCGACACGTTGTCGGGCGTGACCTTTTGCAGCACCGCGCGCGCCTGCGGCCCCCACAGCCCGAGGCAGGTGTAGTCCATCGTCACGTCGCGCACTTGCACCGGCGGACGACTATCCGCCCCCGCGCCGGGCAAGTGCATCACCATCCAGCCCATGTCGCTCGCACCGAAGGCCGTGCCGGTGGTCACGCGGAAGTGGTCGTCGGCCAGCCGCGCAATGGTGAGGTCGGCCTCGATGCCGCCGCGCGTGTTGAGGAATTGGGTATAAGTCAAACTGCCTACGGGTTTGTCGATGTCGTCGTCGGCCAGCCGGTTGAGCAGCGCCGGCGCGCCGGGGCCGCGCACGTCGATCTTGTTGAACGAACTCATGTCGAATAGCGCCACCCGCTCCCGTGCCGCCGCATGCTCCTCGCCCACGCGGTCGAAGTACGGCATCCGATTCCAGCCCACCGGGCGCTGGTCGGCCCCGGCCGGCCTGCCGGGCTGGCCGGGGTCAAAATAATTGACTCGCTCCCAGCCGTGCTTCTCGCCGAATACCGCCCCCAAGGCTTTGAGGCGATCGTACAGGGCGCTCTTGCGCATCCCGCGCCCCCACTCGTTTTCGTCGTTGGGGTAGCGGATGAAGTAGTAATGCTTGTAAATCTCCCGCGCCCGCTCGGCGCAAAACTGCCGGTCGGCAAAGTGCGGGCCGAAGCGCCGCACATTGAACTCGTGCACGTCTTCCGACGGCTCGCCCTCCACCACCCACTCGGCCAGGGTGCGGCCCACGCCGCCGCCGCCGGCGATGCCGTTGAGCGACATGCCCGCCGCCACGTAAAACCCGCGCAGGCCGGGCACGGGGCCGAGCAGGTAAGCGCCGTCCGGCGTGATGGCTTCCGGGCCGTTCACCAGTTTGATGATCTCGGCTTTCTCCAGCACCGGCACGCGGCGCATGGCGCCCTGCATCAACTCGTCGAACAGCTCCCACTCCGGCGGCAGCAGGCTCTGAGTAAAGTCCCAGGCCACGCCGTCCACCGACCACGTTTTGGGATTGTGCTCAAAGCCGCCAACCAAATAGCCGCGCACTTCTTCGCGGATGTAAACGAGGTTGTCGGGGTCGCGCACCACGGGCGTGTGGCGCGGCAGCTCGTGGCCGGGGATGGGTTTGGTGAGGATGAATTGGTGCATCAGCGGCGTCATCGGCAAAGTAGCGCCCACCATCTCGCCGATGCGCGGCGCCCACTGCCCGGCGGCGTTGACCACGATCCCGGTTTTGATCTCGCCTTGATCGGTGATCACTTTTGTCACTTCCCCGGCAGGCGAAAGCTCGATGCCCGTGACGCGCGTGTTGGTGTACACCCTGGCGCCCATCTGCCGCGCGCGCTGGGCCAGCGCGGTGGTGATGCCGTTCGGTTCCAGATAGCCGTCGTCGGGAATGTACACCGCGCCGTGCAGCGACTCGTCGGACATCGGCGGAAAGATGCGCCGGGCTTCGGCGGGCGAGATCAGGTCCACGTTGAGTCCCAGCGCCCTGGCGCGGCTCAACTGCCGCTTCAGATTCTTCAACTGGTTCTCGCTCGACGCGAGCCGCAGGCTGCCCACTTTATACCAGCCCAACTCGTCGCCCATCTCGGCCTTGAGCGAGTCGTAGAGTTTGATGCTGTAGTTCTGCAAGCGCATCAGCGCCGACGAGGTGCGAAACTGCGAAACCAGCCCCACCGAGTGAAACGTGGTGCCGCTGGTGAGTTCGCCTTTCTCCACCAATGCCACATCCGTCCAACCCATTTTGGCAAGGTGATACAAAATGCTGCATCCGGTGATGCCTCCGCCGATGACGACTACGCGCGCTTGATCTTGCATTCGATGTGTTCTCCCGGTGATTGAAATATCAGCCGATCACGACGTACTTCCCTCGCGCCGTCGGCGTCGCTCCCGCGCGGGCTCGACTTTCTGCCATCCCTCCGGCGGCACGGAGTCCCCGGCCACCAACCCGGCAAATTCGGCGCGAACGCGGGCATCCACTTCCGGCGAAAAGACCGCCGGGTTGTCGCGGGTGAGGATGTCGCGCACGCGCAGCATAGCCCGATCGTGCGAGGTGAGGCGGCCCTTCTCCTCCCACTTGGCGCGCGGGTCGCGGTCGGCAATGTCGGGCAGGAAGGCGGCCTCCTTCATCCGTTCCAGCGTGTGCGTTTTGTCGATGAACATGCCGCCGGGCCCGGCCTCGGCAATCAAATCCAGAGCCAGGTTTTGCTCGCTGAACTCGAACCCGCGCGCCGCGCGCTTGAGCATCAGGGCAATTTCGTTGTCGATGACCAGTTGCCCGTAGTCGAGCGACATCAGCGCGTCCATCAGGCCACCCATCACAAAATAGTTCAGGCCACCCATCAGCGCCGCCGCCGGCGACATACCCTTCTCGTATCCGGCCTGCGCGTCGCTGATTTTGGAATTGGTGAGGCCCACGTAACCGCCGCAAGGCACGTTGTAGTAGCGGGCCATTTGAGCAAAGCCAATGAGCAGCATGGCGGTTTCAATGGCCCCCGGCGAATACGCGCCGGTGCGCATGTCGCCCATCGTGGGCAGGGTCAGGTAGATCATCGGCGTGCCGGGCCGCGACATTTGCGTGAGCACGCTCTGAGCCAGCACTTCGGCGTTGCCCTGGGCGAGGGTGCCGGTGAGGGTGAGCGGCGAGGTGAGGCCGGCGTTGGGCACCACGGTGCCATAGTGCGGCAGGCCGCGCTCGGCAAAAAACATCAGCATCTCGGTCGAGTCGAAGTCCATCGTCAGCGGCGGCACAATGGCGCAATGGCCGAAGGTGATGAAGGGCCGCTCGAGGTAGGCGGCTTCGCTTCCGGCGATCAGCGCGCCGAGTTTGAGAATCTGCTCGCCCTCACCCGGGTTGATGACGGAGGTGCGCACGGGCTTGGAACAGTTTTTGAGCGCTGGATAAAAGCGCGACAGGCTGAACTGCCCCGGTGGGGCGTCGTCGGCCAGCGTGGACACGGAGAATACGTCAATGCCGGGGAGGCCCATGACGAGGTGCGCGGCGCGGGCGATGTCGTCGGAGCGGGCGCGGCGCTCCTGCCCGGTGACCGGATCGACCATGTTGGGGGCCGAACTGGCAGTAGCCACCAGCGGCCCGTCGTCGGGCAGGGTACGGTCGAACTGCGGGTCGCGGGCGTAAAACTTGAATTTGGGCGGGATGACTTTGAGATACTCCTCGACCACGGCGCGCGGGAACTTGACGATGAGCGTCTCCGAATCCACGCGGCAGCCGTGCGCCGCCAACCGGCTGCGCGCTTTCGGGTTGCGCACCAGCAGCCCCACTTGCTCGAGAATTTCCAGCGCGGCCTCGTGGATGCGGCGGACTTGCTCTGCGGTGAGAAACGTGGCGGGGGCGTGCATCGCGGTCATCCTACGACTCCAGTGGGGCAGTTTCAGTGACGAAGCGGAAGCGGTCGCCGCGATACAGGTCGCGGCCATATTCCACGGGCCGGCCGCGGTCGTCGAAGGCCAGGCGCGTTTCCAGCATGAGCGGCGCGCCGACTTTGATCTCCAGCAGCCTGGCCTCGTACTCGGCGGCGACCACCGGCTCGAGGCTCTGCCGCGCGCGGCTGATGGTGACGCCGTACTCCGTCTCCAGTATTTCGTACACCGAGCGTTTGGCGAGGTCGAATTGATCGAGCCTGGCAAAGCGAGCTACCGGCAGATAAAACGTTTCGAGCATGGCCGGTTCCTGATTGATCAGCCGCAAGCGGTGAATGTCGTACACCGCGTCGGAGGTGCGCAAGCCAAGCTCTTTGGCGATGGCGGAGTCGGCCGGGCGTTGTTCCACCGAAAGCACTTTGGCCCCTGGCTCGTAGCCGCGCTGCGTCATGCCTTTGGTGAACGGCACCAGCTTGCCGGCCTGCCGTTCAATCTTTTTCGCTTCGGTTACATAGGTGCCCGCGCCCTGACGCCGGACGAGCAGCCCCTGCATTTCCAAACTGTGCAGCGCCTGCCGCAGCGTCATGCGGTTGACGCCGAGGGTCTGGCTCAACTCGCGCTCGGCGGGCAGGCGGTGGCCCGGAGCCAGTTCGCCCGCTTCGATGCGGTCGAGCAGGCTTTCCGCGATTTGCACGTAAAGCGGAACACCGCCGGCGAGGCGGCGGAGCGGGGCGGGGCGGCGGGGGTGGGGCATTGGGGGGCTACGAATGGCTCAATGGTATATACCAATTGGGGCGACTATAGCACGGAAGGAAAGTCCGTGTCAATGAGGGAAAACGCGCCCGTGATACACTGACCGCTTCCCAGCCCGGCGCGCCACAGGGCGCGGGCGCCGCCATGACCCTCCTCGGCCTCACCCTCGTCATCTTCTCGGCCTGTTTTCACGTGGTGGCTCACGTGGTGCTCAAGCGTTCCCTCGACCGGCTGGCCTCGGTGTGGTGGGTGCTGGTGTGGGGCGGGTTGCTGTTGTTGCCTGTCTTAGTCTTCGATCCCATGCCGTGGTCATGGCCGCTGGCGGGCCTCGTTCTTCTCAGCGGATTCTTTCAGTTTGCCTATTTCTATTCCATTGCCCGCGCCTATCACACGGGTGATCTCTCGGTGGTGTATCCGCTGGCTCGCGGCACCGCGCCCGTGTTCCTGCTCGTCTGGGCCACGGTGCTCATCGGCGAACGGCCCACCCTCGGCGGCATCGTGGGCGTGCTGGTGATTGCGGCGGGCATCTACCTCATTGGCCTGCCCCGGCGGAGCGCGTGGATAGAGCCGCTACGGTCGCTGAGCCGGCCCGGCCCGCGCTGGGCAGTGATCGCCGGGCTGTTCATCTCGGCGTACTCGGCGGTGGACCGCGTGGGGGTCAGACTGGCTTCACCGTTGCCGTATCTGTTTTTCGTCAATTGGGTGGCGATTGCTTTTCTCACGCCCATGGTGTTGCGGGCGGCGGGGGTCAGGGCGTTGCGCGCCGAAATCGGCTACGCGCGTTTCAACAGCGTCATCGCCGGGATGACCACACCGCTGGCTTACCTGACCGTGCTGTTCGTGATCCGGGCCGGCGCGCCCGCCAGTTACGTGGGGGCCATTCGCGAGATCAGTGTGGTGTTCGGGGTGATATTGGGGGTGGCGCTGTTCAAAGAACCCGGTTCGTTCATCCGGGTGACCGGGGGCGCGTGCGTGGCCGTCGGGGTGGCGATTATTGGGCTGTTCGGCTGAGCCGCCTGCATGAGGCGTCGGCGCAGCAGCGAATACTTGCGAAGCGGGAACCGGTGACCGTCTGGGAGATGGAAGTCGTAGTGGTCGCAGTAGAAGAACTTCACGCCGTGAAGCGTTTGAACACCAGCACGGCATTGTGCCCGCCGAAGCCGAAGGCGTTGCTCATCACCACGTTCACCGGGGCTTGCCGCGCCGTGTTGGGCACGTAATCGAGATCGCATCCGGGGTCGGGCGTCTGGTAGTGAATGGTGGGCGGCATCACGTTGTCGCGAATAGCGAGCGTCGAGAAGATCGCTTCCAGCGCGCCGGTGGCGCCCATCATGTGGCCGGTCATGGATTTGGTGGACGACGCGGGAATCTTGTAAGCCAGTTCGCCGAAGGCCAGTTTGATGCCGCGAGTCTCGGCGGCGTCGTTGAGTGATGTGCCGGTGCCGTGGGCGTTGATGTAGTTGACATCGCCGGGATTCAGTTTGGCGTCGTTGAGCGCCAAGCGCATGGCTGCTGCGCCGCCCACGCCCTGTTCGTGCGGGGCCGTGATGTGGAAGGCGTCACCCGTGGAGCCATACCCGGCCAACTCGCCGAGAATTTCCGCGCCGCGCGCTTTGGCGTGTTCCAACTCTTCCAGCACCAGCACCGCCGCGCCTTCGCCCATCACCAGTCCGTCGCGGTTTTTGTCGAAGGGCTGAGGGGTCATGGAGTAGTCGTCGTTGTGGCGGCTCATCGCGCCCAGCCGGTCAAACGCGGCCACGCCGAATTCGCAAATGCTGGCTTCGCTGGCCCCGGCAAAGGCGGCGTCGATGGAACCGGCGCGGATGAGATTGAACGCCAGCCCGATGCCGTCGGCCCCGGAAGCGCAGGCGGAGGTGACGCACAGCGCCGGGCCTTTGGCGCCGGTGTCAATGGCAATGAGGCCGCTGGCGCCGTTGGCCATGAGCATGGGGATGGTGAACGGGTTGACGCGGCGCGGGCCGGAGGTGAATACGGTTTGCACACCCTCCTGGATGGTTTGCAGTCCGCCCACGCCCGAACTGATGATGACACCCACGCGCCCGGAGTTGTCGTCGGTGATGACGAGGCCCGATTGCCGGTGGGCCTCTTTGGCGGCGGCGGCGGCCAACTGCTGATAGCGGTCGCGGCGGCGGGCTTCTTTGACTTCCATGTACTGGGCCGGGTCAAAGCCCTTCACTTCGCAGGCGATGCGCACGAGGAAGTTGGACGAGTCGAACAAGGTGATGGGGCCGACGCCGCTGCGCCCGTTCACGCAGGCGTCCCACGTTTCTTTCACGTTCAGCCCCAGGGGGCTAACGGCCCCCACACCGGTGACAACCACGCGTCGAGTCATGGCTATATTCCTTTGCTACTCCGATGATTTGTTTTCTTTATCGGACAGAGTCTCAAGAAAATCTTGCAATTCATTTTTCGTTCTTCCCCAGATGTCTACGAGCGGCGTCACCAGCTCTTCAAGTTCTTCCCAATCCAAATAGAACGAATAAGAATGCCGGAAGAAATGCCTGAAACTCAAATAATCCGTCAAGCTCTCTGCTGTGCTAGCCGAGAGAATCGCTTTTCTTCGCGTTGTGGACTGAGCCATTTGGTTGAGCAGATCGCGGTGCCACTGCGAGCCGGCAGAAACATTTCGGTCAATGCCCTTTGCTATCGCAAGAAAAACGTTTTCAAGCCCGTTGTAAAAAGAATGCAGGACAGAGCCGATGGCTGTGGTTTCAACCAAGTCGGGCTTACCTGTTTGCGCTTTCGCCAAAAGGTCAGTGTAAGTTTCGAGTAATTTGTCAATTTGCTCGATTTCGAATTTGATATCCGAAACGATCTGCTCAGACAATTCTAATCAGCCTTTCCTGCTTTTCAAGATGGCGAGCGAAGGGGTCTTGCTTATCTAAGCTCACTAAGTCTACGGGGTGATTTATCTCCCTCAGCAGTCTGCCGTAGACGCGGAAAAACTTGCCCTTAGGGCATCCTCGCACAGCAAGATCAATGTCCGATCCCGGTCTGACTTTGCCGGAAGTTAGTGAGCCAAACAGAAATATATGTGTGCATCCGGCCTCTTTGAGTATCGCGATGGCCCGACGCATGTCGTCTTCGTATCCTTTGGGGATTTGGAGTTTTGTGTTCATGGTTGTGTGCGATCTTTTTCTGTTGGAAGGAAAGTCCCCTCCACCCATTCCTCGCCGCCCGGCCCCACTTCCTTTTTCCAGACCGGCACGATCTCCTTCAATCGATCAATTCCGTATCGCGCCGCTTCGAAGACGCCCGTGTCGCGGTGGGCTGCCGAGCAGGCAATGAGCACGGTGGGTGTGCCGGGGGCCAGCCGCCCGATGCGCTGCACAATGGCGATGCCCTCCACGCTGGGCCAGCGCGCCCGGATTTCGTCGGCCACCTGTTTCATTTTGGCTTCGGCCATGGGCATGTACGCTTCATATTCGAGGTGGGCGGTATGGTGGGCCTCGCCCCGGCTGGTGACCCCGCGCACCATGCCGGTGAACACACAGGCCGCGCCCGTGGTCGGCAGGGTGACGCCGGCGACCAGCGCATCCAGATCGAGCGTGTCGTTAGTAACCCGAAAAATGGTCGGGAGTTGCGCCGGGCTGCTGCCGCCGGACACGGGAGGAAACAGCGCCACCTCGTCGCCGTCGGCCAGCGCGTCGCCGGGGAAGGCAAACTCGTGGTTGCGCGACACCAGCGCCGTGGGCAGGGCGGGAGTCAAATCAGGGAACTGATCGGCCAGCGCCGTTTTGAGTTCGGCCACCGTCGCGCCGTCGGCCAACGTCAACTCGGCCCGGCTCGTCCTGGCCCGATCTTTGAGCGTGGCGAAGAAGAGGATGCTGATTCTCATGCGCGCAATTCTAGAAATTGCTTCGGCCCGTTCAAGGTCAAAATCAGCTTGTTCAAGACATCTCGCCCTAGAACGATTTCCTCACCGCTCGCGTCTCCTATAGTCTCAACGCTGAGAATTCGAGAATCGCCAATGCCGATATCAAGAACGTAAATATCCACCATCCTCCGCTCTCCCCACTGGCTTCGCGCGTATTTGTGGTTGTCAATCGGCGCGTCGAGTTCAACGAGATACCGAGTCGGCACGATGGTAGCGCCAGCGCCCGTGTCGACAAAAGCCAACAGTGGCCCGTTCCTGAATGCCTCATACGGCAGGCTGAGGTTCACCTCAATCGTTGGGGCGGCGGGAAAATAATCGGTGCTGTACGGACTTATCATCGCTCAATCTTTCCGGTGCTGAATGTCCGCATCCAGATTTCTTCAACTGGCTGCTCCTTGACCTGCCGCAGTAATACTGAAATCTTGCCATACCTGGCTCGTATCCGCCGATACAGGGGAGCCAATTCGCGGTCGTGATCCACCAGCTTTTGTTCGTGGATGGCGATGTACTGGCCGAGATAATCTGCCTTAAGTTGGCTATGCATGGCCTCGTAGGCTTCGATTTCCCTGGCGAGTTTTTTCCTCTGCTGTTCGCGGAGATAAAGCTCAACCGCCCTATTCACGACCTCGTTGACGCTTCTCGACTCGCGCTCGGCATCCCGTTCCAGCATCTCGCGCAAGTCGGATCGAAGCTCGATAGTTTCCATGCTTGCCTCCTTCGTCACGCGGTGTAATCACTCTTCCCGCCGTGCTTTTCAACCAACCGCACGTTCGTGATCTGCATTGTCTTTTCTGCGGCTTTGGCCATATCGTACACCGTTAACGCCGCTACCGATACTGCCGTCAGCGCTTCCATTTCAACGCCGGTCTTGCCCACCGTGCGAGCCGTGGCGCTGATCTCCACGCGGGGCGGGTCGTCGTCTTTCAACTCCAGTTCCACTGAGATGTGCGTGAGCGGCAGCGGGTGGCACAAAGGGATGAGTTCCGACGTGCGCTTGGCGGCCATCACCCCGGCCAGTTGCGCCACAGTGAGCACGTCGCCCTTTTTGAGCGCGCCCTCGCGAATAAGGGCCAGGGTCTCGGCTTGCATGCGCACCTCGCCGCGCGCCACGGCGATGCGCTCGGTGTCGGGCTTGCGGCCCACGTCCACCATGTGGGCGCGGCCTTCGGGGTCGAGGTGAGTGAGTTCGGGCATGGCGAGATTATAATTTCTCAAGCCACAATTCACAATGCGCAATACTGAATACCCAATACCCAATACTCAATACCCAATAATGGGTATTCGGTATTGAGTATTGGGTATTGTATAATCCCGCCCGTGCTTTCATCCATAAAGAACTTTGCCGCGGGACTGGCCCGCACCCGGCAGGCGGTGTTTGGCCGCATTGCCAATTTGGTGGGCGCCACCGAGATCACCGCCGACACGTGGGACGAGTTGGAGTCCACGTTGATTCAGGCCGACATGGGCGTGGTCGTGTCCAGCCAACTTGTCGAACGACTCAAGAATCACGTGGGTGAGACGGGCGTGACCAGGCAGCACGACCTCTTCGCCTTTTTGCGTGGCGAGTTGATTGCGCTGTTGAGTGTGCCGCCCCCGCCGCCCTTGCCGGCCGGCGGCCCCGCCGTGCTGATGATGGTGGGGGTCAACGGCTCCGGCAAAACGACCACCGCGGCCAAACTGGCCAAAGTGCTGCGCGACCGCGAACGGCGTAAGCCCATCCTCGCCGCCGCCGACACCTTCCGTGCTGCGGCCATTGGGCAACTGCAAGAATGGGGCGGGCGCATCGGCGTGGACGTGATTGCCGGGCAGCCCAACGGCGACCCCGGCGCGGTGGTGTACGATGCCATTGCCGCCGCCCGGTCGCGCGGGCGCGATCTGGTGATGGTGGACACGGCGGGTCGTTTGCACACCAAATTCAATTTGATGGAAGAATTGAAGAAAGTGCGCGGCGTGGCAGCCAAAGCCGTACCGGGGGCGCCTCATTCCGTTTTGTTGGTACTGGATTCGACCACCGGCCAGAATGCCATCGCGCAGGCCCGGGCCTTCAAAGAAGCTGTGGGCGTGACCGGCGTGGTGCTCACCAAGCTGGACGGCTCGGCCAAGGGCGGCGTGGCTTTTGCCATTTGCCGCGAGTTGGCGCTGCCCATTGTGTATGTGGGCCTCGGCGAAAAGGTTGAGGATTTGGTGGCGTTCGACCCCGAGGCATTTGTGGACGGGCTGTTGAGCGGATAATTCGAGAACAACGGTGTGCGGCGGCGCATGTCCGCTCTCACGATTCAAGGACTATTGAATGCTAGACCTCATTATTGCCAAACTTACTGAAAGCGATACCCAAGCCCAGCGATTGCTGGAGCGTCTTTGACCTCCCGGCGCAGGAAAAGCGACTGGCCGAATTGGAGGCGCTAGCGGCCTCCGTCGAGTTTTGGAGCAACCCCGCCGCCGCCCGCGACGCCATGCGCGAGCTTTCGGACACACGGGTTACCGTGACCGAATGGCGCACGCTCAGGCGGCGCATCGCCGACGCGCTGGAGTTGGCGGCCCTGGGCGATGATTCCATCGGCCCGGAACTGGAACGCGAACAGCAAGCCATTGCCGACGAGGTCACGCGGCTCGACCTCGAATCCATCTTTGCCGACAAGCACGATCACGGCAACGCCTTCCTCTCCATCCATGCCGGGGCGGGGGGCGTGGATGCGCAGGACTTCGCGGCCATGCTGGAACGGATGTACTTGCGTTGGACGGAGAAGCGCGGGTTCAAGGCGCAAGTGGTGGACGAAACGGCCGGCGAGGAAGCGGGCATCAAGTCGGCCACCCTCAGCATCGAGGGGCGGCAAGCGTATGGCTACCTCAAGTCGGAGCGCGGCGTGCACCGGCTGGTGCGGCTGTCGCCGTTCGACTCGGCCCACCGCCGACACACCTCGTTTGCGCTGGTGGAGGTGATGCCCGAAGTGGACGACGACGCCGAGATCGTCCTTAATCCGACCGAACTCGAAATCACCACGTACAAGTCGTCCGGCGCGGGCGGGCAGAACGTGCAAAAGAACGAGACCGCCATTCGCATCCGGCACATTCCCAGCGGCATTGTCGTCACCTGCCAAAACGAACGGTCGCAAACGCAGAACCGCGAGAACGCCATGAAGGTGCTGCGGTCGCGGCTGTACGAGCTTCGCCTCGAAGAGCGCGAGAAGGAAATGGCCGCGCTGAAAGGCGAACACGTCAAGGCCGAGTTCGGCAGCCAGATCCGGTCGTATGTGCTGCACCCGTATCAAATGGTGAAGGACCACCGCACCGGGTTCGAGACCTCGGCCACCGGCTCGGTGCTGGATGGCGAGCTGGACGATTTCATGGAAGCTTTTCTGCGGCACTGGCAATGATAGCGCGTCAGCGCCCCGGTAATTGGATGTACAATCGATGCGCAGCTTGACCACACAACTTAAGGAGTGAGACCTGGCCATGAACAACCCCCGCAAACGCACCGGCATTCACCCGTTTGGGCAACCGCCCGATATCAAATTCAGAGATGACGACCGCGACGGGCCGCCCAAAAAACCCATAGGGCCGCCTCGGCAGCGCCCCGCCGCGGTGCCCTCCAAGCCGCCCAGCCCCTCGCAACCGAGCGGGGCGCGGCCAGTCCCTCGCACCCCGCCGCACTCCATGCCCCAACCGCCTCGGGCCGCGGCCGGGGCCGCGGGCGCAACGGCCGCATCCGGCGTCGGCCCCTCGCCTGCCGAAGTGCTGGCTGACCGGATTGGATTGCTGCAAAGCCAGGTGGGCGGTTTGCAGTCCTCGGCGTTGCTCAGCACCGTCAAAGACGAGCTTGAGGACGTGGCCACCAACGTCAACGGCTTGTCGTCGCTCATTGCCGGTGTGCGTCAGGCCGGGCACGTTTACGACGCCGACCTTGAGCCGAAAGCCGCCACGTTGCAGCAGGGCTGGCCCGCCGTGCGCAGTGGCGCCCTGGCCGAGCTCAATCGTCAGGCCCCGGCTTTGCGCTCTGCGTTGCGCGCCGCCGAGGATGAGTTGCGGCGGCTGGTGAGCATGCAATCGAATTTCGGTCAAGCCAATGCCATGCTGCCCGGCGTGGAAAACACCGTGCAGAATCTTGGCGACAAGGTCAACGCGGTCACCACTTCCATCAAAGGCACCTACGACAGTTTCACCCGCGAGGCCAACAGCATCAAGGAGCGTGTGACAAAGATTCAAGCCATGTTGCAGTTGGTGAACGCCGCCAGCTTCCGGCTACTGCCCACCGAGGGCGTGGTGGCGGCGACCCAGGCGAAGCTGGACAAGGACGGCAAAGACGACCCGAACGGCTATCTCTTCCTCACCGACCAGCGATTGTTGTTCGAGCAGAATGAGGAGGTGGCAACCAAGAAAGTGCTGTTTGTGACCACCGAAAAACAGAAGGTGCAAAAGCTGCTCATTGAGATGCCGGTAGCCCAAGTGGAGAAAGCGACCGCCAGCAAAAAGGGGCTGTTTGGCAACGAAGATCATTTGGAGTTGCTGTTCGAGTCAGGCGCGGCAGTGCGCGCGGCGCACTTTCACCTCGACGGGCAGGATTGCAATATGTGGCAGGCGCTGGTGGGGCGGGCCAAGGCCAACGACTTCGACAAAGAGCGCGCGGTGAAGATCGATCAGGCTGCCCTGGATCGCGTTTCCAAAGCGCCCACGCAATGCCCCAATTGCGGCAGCGCCTTTACCCAACCGGTGGTGCGCGGGCAAACAGAAATCAAGTGCGAGTATTGCGGGACGGTGACGAGGCTGTAACAACTACGCACCGATGCCCGGCGCTTAGGCCGCCCAGTCACCGTCACAGCAGGTCTGGAAGCTTGGGCGCGTCGCAAGGAATTCGGTATTGACGCTGGTGCGACATATAGTTATACTTTCCTTGCTAAAAAGGGTATAACAATATGGCAAACATAAAAACGGCTATTTCCCTGCAAAAATCGCTCTTCGAGCAAGTTGAGACCCTCGCCCGCGAAATGAAAGTATCCCGGAGTCGAGTGTTTGTTTTGGCATTGGAAAACTTCATCCGGGATTACCAGGACAAACAGTTGTTCGACAAAATCAACAAAGCCTGCGAAGATTCTCCCCCCGACGAGGCCGAACGAACGCGCCTTCGCCAAATTCGCCGCCAGCACCGACGTATGGTGGAGGGCGAATGGTAATCAATCAGGGTGACGTCTTCTGGGTTGACCTAGGCGAACCCATAGGTTCCGAACCCGGCTACAGCCACCCGAACGTGGTCATCCAGAATAACATGTTCAACCACAGCGGGATCAATACGGTTATCGTCTGTGGCCTGACATCCAAGCTCAAACGCGCCGCCATACCGGGGAATGTTCTACTTGAAGCGGGAGAAGCCAACTTGCCAAAACAGAGCGTGGTAGTCGTGTCACAGGTATTTACTGTGGACAAGGCTCAACTGGGCGAATTTATTGGCGCACTGTCGAAAAAGCGAATGCGGCAAATTCTGGATGGCTTGAAGTTGGCAACTGAGCCACGCGAAGCGCCAAGGTAATCACAACTGTCGTTCACAAACGCAACGTAACCGTTACAAGACTGCCAACAACCATCTTATGGCCCTCACCTCCCTCACCCTCGTCGAAGCCGCCGACCTCATCGCCGCGCGCAAGCTCTCTCCGGTTGAACTGACTCAGGCCTACCTCTCGCGCATTGAAGCCCTCGACCCCAAGCTCACGGCGTTCATCACCGTCACCCCGGAGCTTGCGTTGCAGCAGGCGCGCGAGGCCGAGCAGGCCATTGGCCGTGGCGAGTATCGCGGCCCGCTGCACGGCGCGCCGCTGGCGCTCAAGGATTTGTTCGACACCAAAGGCGTGCGCACCACCGCCGGGGGCAAGTTTTTTGCCGGCCGCGTGCCCGAGGCCGACAGCGTCGCATGGCAACGGCTCAGCGCCGCCGGGGCCATCCTGCTCGGCAAGTTGAACATGCACGAATGGGCGCTGGGCGTCACCACCATCAACCCGCACTATGGCACCTGCAAAAACCCGTGGGCGCTCGACCGCATCACCGGCGGCTCATCCGGCGGCTCCGGCGCGGCGCTGGCGGCGCGCCTGTGCCTCGGCTCCATGGGCAGCGACACCGGCGGTTCCATTCGCATCCCGTCGTCGCTGTGCGGCACGGTGGGCCTCAAGCCCACCTACGGACGGGTGAGCGTGCGGGGCGTCATTCCTTTGAGTTGGAATCTGGATCACATCGGCCCCATGGGACGTCGGGTGCGCGACGTGGCCCTTTTGTTGCAGGCGGTGGCCGGATACGATCCCGATGACGCATTCTCGGCGGATGCCCCCACCGACGACTACGGGACGGCGTTGGAGGGCGGCGTGCGCGGCTGGCGCGTGGCGCTTGCAACCGACTCGCACTTTGCGGATGCCGACGCCGAAGTACTGAGCGCCGTGCGCGAGGCGGCTCGCGCTTTTGAGCAGTTGGGGGCCACCGTGGTGGAGACCGAATTCCCCGGCGGACAGGAAGCGTGGGCGGCCAACGGCATTATGACTCCCGCCGATGCTGCCGCGTATCATCGCGAACGGCTGCAAACGCGCCCGGAGGGTTTCGGCGCAGACTTGCTCAAACGGCTCCAGCGCGGCGCGTCGTTTTCGTCCACCGAGTACGCGTTGGCGCGTCATACCCAATCGCGCCTGCGCCGCCAGTTTGAAAAATTCTTCGACGGCTTCGATCTTCTGCTTACCCCCACCACGCCCATCCCGGCGCCGGTGGCCGAAGGACTCAACTCGGTGGAAACTGCGCCCGTGCTCACGCGCTTCGTCGCCCCCTTCAACCTCACCGGCCTGCCCGCCTTGTCGCTGCCGTGCGGCTTCACGGAGAGCGGCTTGCCCATCGGGCTGCAAATAGTGGCGCGCCCGTGGGCCGAGGCTCGTGTGTTGCGCGCGGGATACGCTTTCGAGCAAGCCACTGAGTGGCGCCATCACGCGCCGCCGCTGTAATTCCCCGGCCAGGCAGGGCCGCGCTCCGCGCTTTGGAGTGACAATTATCAGACTCGCCCTCGAACCGCCGCGCCCCGCGCCGCGCCCCTTCCTTGACACGCCTTCCAGCCTCGTGATATTCTGAGCCGCGCTTTCCGGCAATCCGTACTTCACCGGCGACATTTCGCCGCCTCATGGGGGCAGCCTATGACCGACCGCCGCTACTGGATCGGCTTTAACCTGGTGCGGGGCATTGGCCCGGCCAAAGTGCGCGCGCTGCTCGATCACTTCGGCGATCTGGGCGCGGCGTGGGGCGCCTCTCACGCCGAGTTGCAGGCCGCCGGGTTGGACAGGCGCGCCCTCGAGTCGCTCGAAGCTGCCCGCACTCGCATCGATCTGGATGCCGCGCTTGCCTCAGTGGAGCGCGCCGGGGCGCAGGCGCTGTGCTGGGACGACGCGGCCTATCCTCGACGGTTGCGCGAGATTGCCAACCCGCCGCCCGTGTTGTACGTGCGCGGCGACCTGCGCGACGCCGACGATTGGGCCGTGGCCATGGTGGGCACGCGCCGCGCCACGTCGTATGGCAGAGAAGTGGCCCGCGAACTGGCGGCCACGCTCGCCGCGGCGGGCGTCACCGTGGTGAGCGGGCTGGCTCGGGGCATTGACGCTGCCGCCCACGTGGCCGCGTTGGAGGCCGGGGGGCGCACCATCGCCGTGCTTGGCTCCGGGGTGGACAAGGTTTACCCACCCGAGCACGAAACATTGGCCGAACGGGTGATTGTCGGCGGCGCGCTCGTCAGCGATTATCCGCTGGGCACGCCGCCCGAGAGCGCCAACTTTCCGCCGCGCAACCGCATCATCAGCGGGCTGGCGCTGGGGGTGATCATCGTCGAAGCCGGGGAAGAATCCGGCGCGCTCATTACCGCCGACTTTGCCGCCGAGCAGGGGCGCGAGGTGTTTGCCGTGCCGGGGAACATTATCAATCGCAACAGCCGGGGGCCTAACCGGCTCATCCAGCAGGGGGCCAAACTGGTGCTCAGCGCCGACGACGTGCTGGAGGAATTGAATCTCAAGATGGTGGCGCATCAGGCGCAAGCCCGCGCGCAGTTGCCCTTGTTTGACGGGGCCGACGACACCGAGCGCGCGTTGCTCACGCACCTCTCTGCCGAGCCGCTGCACGCCGACGAACTCAGCGTGCTGGCCGGCCTGCCCATTGCCTCCGTATCGTCGGCGCTGGCGATGATGGAGTTGAAAGGCATGGTGCGGCAAGTGGGCGGCATGACATACGTGGCGGCGAGAGAGTTACGCGAGGAGTATAAGGTGGAATGAAGGATGACGAATGCACAATTCACAATTCACAATGACCGATACATTGAGCATTGTGCATTGAGCATTGCGAATTGACATGTTTCCTCTTTACGCCCTCATCATGGCCGGCGGCTCCGGCACACGTTTGTGGCCGCTCTCGCGCCAAAACCGGCCCAAGCAAATGCTCCGGTTGATCGGCGAGCGCAGCATGTTCCAGCTTGCGGTGGATCGACTGCTGCCCGTGTTGCCGCCCGAGCGGATTGTGGTGGTGACCACCGCCGACCTATTGGATGGACTGGCGGCGCAGATGCCGGAACTGCCTCGCTGCAACTTTCTGTTGGAACCGGAGGGGCGCGGCACTGCGCCGGTGATCGGGTTGGGGGCGCTGTATGTGCGGCACCTGGCCGAGGGCGAGGCCACCGTGGCCTGCCTCACGGCAGACCACTTCATCAAAGACGCGGCCACGTTCCGACGCGTGTTGCTGGCGGCGGCCCAGGTGGCCGAGCGGGGGCAGATCGTCACGTTGGGCATTCGGCCCTCGTTTGCCTCCATCGGTTTTGGCTACATCGAGCGCGGCGCGGCGCTGGCTCCGGAGGGCGGGTTCGAGGTGCACTCCGTCAAAGCCTTCCGCGAAAAGCCGGACGCCGACACGGCGGCGGCGTTTGTGGCGGACGGGGCGCACTCGTGGAATTCCGGCATGTTCATTTGGACAACGGCGCGGGTGGAAAGCGAGTTCGCCCGCCAACTGCCCGATACGATGGCCAAGCTGCGCGCCATTGCCGGCGCGTTCGGCGCACCGGCCTTTGCCGCCACGATGGCGCAAACGTGGCCCACGGTGGAGAGGCAAACGATTGATTACGGGATCATGGAAGGCGCAGCCGATGTGGCCGTGATTCCGGTGGATGTAGGATGGAGCGACGTGGGCAGTTGGGCGTCGCTGTTGGATATACTGGAACCTGACGAGGCGGGAAACGTGATCCTGAGCGGCAACCACCTCACTGTGGACACTTCCGGCACGCTCGTCAGCTCCGGCAAATTGGTGGCAACCATCGGCCTGCGAGACATGGTGATTGTGGACACGGAAGACGCGCTGCTCGTGTGCCCGCGGGCTCGCTCGCAGGATGTGAAGCGGATTGTGGAACAGCTTCAGCAGCAGAAGCGCGGACAATACTTATAGGTACCCTTTGATTATGGAAGCTTATTGTTTCAAGTGCAAAACCAAACGAGAAATTCAATCCCCGGTGGCGGGGTTCAATGCTAAGGGCAGCCCGGTGACCACGGGCGTGTGCGCCGTGTGCGGCACAAAAATGTACCGCATGGGAAGGACCCCGGCGCATGAGGGGCTGGAAAAGCCCGCAGTGATCTCCAGCAAGGAGCGCAAAGCGGCGAAGGTCGTCAAGCGCTCGGGCAAATTGGTCATCGTCGAATCACCGGCCAAAGCCAAAACCATTCAGCGGTTTTTGGGCAAGGGCTATCAGGTCAAGGCCTCGGTGGGCCACATCCGCGATCTGTTGCGCTCGACTCTTTCGGTGGATGTGGATAATGATTTTGCGCCGAAGTATCGCGTGCCCAATGAAAAGCGGGTCGTGGTCAAAGAACTCAAAGCGCTGGCCGCCTCGGCAGCCGAAGTGTATCTGGCCACCGACCCCGACCGCGAGGGCGAGGCCATTTCGTGGCATCTGATGGAAGCCGCCGAGATTGACCCCGCCATTGCCCGGCGCGTGGTATTCCACGAGATCACCCAAACCGCAGTGGCCGAGGCCTTTGCCCACGCGCGCGAAATCGACATGCGGCTGGTGAATGCCCAGCAGGCGCGTCGCATTCTTGATCGGCTGGTGGGCTATTCGCTCTCGCCGTTGCTGTGGGCCAAAGTGCGCGGCCGCCTTTCGGCGGGGCGCGTGCAGAGCGTGGCTGTGCGGCTAATTGTGGATCGCGAGCGCGAGATTGACGCCTTTGTGCCGCGCGAGTATTGGACCATCGGGGCGCAGTTGATCAAAGCCACCGAGCACGCCAAAAAGCAGGAGTTTGCCGCCCGGCTGCTGAAGGTGAACGACAAAGAGGTAGGGCTGGACAAAGAGCTGCCCCTGACCTCCGAGGCCGAGGTGCAACCGCTGCTGGCCGATCTGGAAGGGGCGCAATGGGCGGTGGGCAAGGTGAAGCGGGGCGAACGGCGACGCAGCCCGTTGCCCCCGTTCACCACGAGCACCATGCAGCAAGAGGCCTCCAAACGACTCGGCTTCACCGCGAGCCGCACGATGGCGATTGCCCAGCAGTTGTACGAGGGGTTGGATATCGGCAATGGCGGGGCGGTGGGCTTAATCACTTATATGCGCACCGATAGCACCCATGTGGCCGAGGTGGCGCAGGCCGAGGCGCGCGAATACGTCACCGGCAAGTACGGCGCGGAGTTTCTGCCGCCCGCGCCGCCGGTGTACAAAACCAAATCCAAGGGCGCGCAGGAAGCGCACGAGGCCATCCGGCCCACCTCGGTGATGCGCGAACCGAAGGCCATCGAGCAGTATCTCGATCGCAACCAGAACAGGCTCTATCAGTTGATCTGGCGGCGGTTTGTGGCCAGCCAGATGGCGGCGGCAATTTTCGACACGGTGTCGGTGGATATCGAAGCCCGGCACGCGCAAACGTATTTATTCCGGGCCGCAGGGTCGGTGGTGAAGTTCGCCGGGTTCATGGCGGTATACGACGAAACCGGCGACGACGACGAGGCCGCCGCCGAGGAAGAGGGCCGCGTGCCGCTGTTGGCCGATGGCGACGCGCTGCGGCTGCTGCGGCTGATGCCCGAACAGCATTTCACCCAGCCGCCGCCACGCTACACCGAGGCCACGCTAGTGAAGGCGCTGGAGGAGGATGGGATTGGCCGGCCATCGACCTATGCGCCCACCATCAGCACTATTCAACAACGCGGTTACGTAGTCCGCGAGAACAAGCAATTAGCCCCGACTGATATTGGATTGGTGGTCAACGATTTGCTCGTGGATCACTTTCCGGAGATTGTTGATCTGGGGTTCACGGCGCTTATGGAAGAGGAGCTGGACGAGATTGCTGAGGGCGAACGCGAATGGGTGCCGGTGCTGCGCGAGTTCTACGGTCCGTTTGCCGAGCAAATCAAGGCGGCCGAGGCCGATATGCCGCAGGTGAACACCGGGCCGGAACCGGTGGGCCGCGACTGCCCCCGTGACGGCAAGGCGCTCATCATCCGCTACGGGCGGTACGGCAAGTTTATCGGCTGCTCGGGTTTTCCCGAATGCCGCCACGTGGAACCATGGCTGGAAAAGATTGGCGTGCTGTGTCCCAAGGATGGCGGCGAACTCATCGAGCGCAAGACGCGCAAGAACCGCATGTTCTACGGCTGCGCCAATTATCCCAATTGCGATTGGACTTCGTGGAAGAAACCGCTCAAGCAACCCTGCCCGCACTGCGGCGGGCTGCTGGTGGCGGCGAACAAAAACCACGCCGTGTGCACCGTGTGCGAAAAGGTCACCCAGTTGGATGCGTTGGCGGTGGAGGCGTAGGCAGCAGGACACCAGGTACAAGTTGGGGCGCACTTGGTGTTTTTTTTCACGGTGGACGGAGCCGTGGCACGCCATTTGCAACTTTACCGAAAATGTGCCATATTACTGGCCCGTAAGCCCGTTCCATATGGAGCAGGGGTCTTGATGGTGTGATACCGGGAGATTCTGACTATGAAACCACTCGTCGACACGAAAACTCTGGCTATAGGCGCGGTTGCCTTGGTGATAGGGCTGTTGATCGGCTGGATGGTATTGGGCTGGGTCGTCGCGCCGGTGCAGTATATCAACGCCGGGCCGGCGAACCTGAGCGATCTTTTCAAAGTGCAGTACGTGCAGTTGGTCGCCGACTCGTTTGCGCTGTCGGGCAACCTGGATTTGCCAAGGGCGCAGGAACGCATGAGCTACTTGTGCGACGGCGTTGATACGGCCCTGCAACAGGCGCTGGCCAACACCTCCGGCATAGATAACATCCGGGTGGCAACTCTGACCTCGGCGCTCAAATCCACCGGGGAAGCGGTGCCTGCGGCGGCGGATTGCCCCAAGAGCAGCAGCACGGGCGGCAATTCGTGGACCGGGTTGCTGCTGCCGGTGTGCGGCGCGCTGGTGGTGGTAGCGCTGTTGGTCGGGGGCGGCTTGTACTTCTGGCAGAACCGCAACCTGGGGCCGCGCCCCAAGACCGCTCGCGCTTCTTCAACGGCAACAGGCTCCACTGCGCCGTTCCTAACGCCGGTGGATGCCGGCGGGGATCAAGCGGCCCAGCCGCAGGCGGCAGCATACACGGCCGGCGAAGAGCCGGTGAGCAAGTTCAAGACCACGTATATGCTGGGCAATGATCTGTTTGACGAGTCCTTTAGCATTGACGATCAGCAGGGAGACTTCCTCGGCGAGTGCGGCGTGGGCATCAGTGAAACGGTGGGCGTAGGCGATCCCAAAAAGGTGACCGCCTTCGAGGTGTGGCTGTTCGACAAGAATGACATCCGCACGGTGACCAACGTGTTGATGAGTGACCACGCCTTCCGCGACGAGGGGCTGAAGAGCCGCCTGGCAGCCAAGGGCGAGCCGGTGCTGGCCAAATCCGGCGAGATGGTGCGGATGGAGACGGCCACCCTGAAAGTGGAGGCGCGGCTGGTGGATATGCAGTATGGCAGCGGAGTATTGCCGCCCAATTCCTTCTTCCAGCAGTTGACGATCGAAATCTCGGCGTGGAAGAAGTAGAGGTCGAAAGACGAAGACAAAAGGCAGAAAAAGAAAACCCGGCCAACAGGCCGGGTTTTGGTTTAACGAGAAGAGGGCGACTCTATTCGATCCTGATCACTTTGAACTGCAATTCCCCCGCCGGGGTGCCGGCCCGGGCAATGTCGCCCACGCGCCGCCCCAACAGCGCCCGGCCAATGGGCGATTCGTTGGAGATTTTGCCTTCGCGGGGGCTGGCTTCTTTGGCGCCCACGAGAATAAATGTTTCCGGGTCTTCCCCTTCTTCTTGCACGGTGACGCGGTTGCCCATCTGCACCATGTCGCCGCCGTGGCTCTCCCGGATGATGATGGCCCGGCGCAGGGTTTCTTCCAGTTCCAGAATTTTGCCTTCCAGAAACGCCTGATCTTCTTTGGCAGCGTGATAGTCGGCGTTCTCGGAAAGGTCGCCCATTTGGATCGCGTCTCGCAGCCGCTGCGCCAGGGCGGGGCGCTTCACGCCGACCAGTTCTTCCAGTTCGGCTTTGAGCCTGGTTTTTCCTTCGGAGGTGAGATAAGTTTCAGTCATGAAAGGCAATCCTGAGCAGTGCAATTGCTCGCTATTATACCGGAGTTCGAAGCCGGTGTTTGGAATGCGGTGGTGACGCGCTATGGTCGGGCGTAGGGGTCGAACAATTTGGCGTGTTCGTCGAGGGCGTAACGGTCGGTCATGCCGGCAATGTAGTCGCACACGGCGCGGTGGAGGCCCACCTCGTCGATACGTTCGTGGGCCGAGGGGGGCAATTGCGCCGGTTCGGCCACATAAGCCTGGAACAGTGCGGTAAGGAAATTTTCGGCTTTGGTGGCCATGCGCACCACCCGATAGTGGCGGTACATGTTGTTGAACAAAATGGATTTGAGTTCGCGGTTCTTCGCCGTCAACTCCGGCGACCAGCCGATGACGTTGTGAGCCAGCTTCTGCAAGTCGAGCGCCGATTGCGCGCCGCTGGAGTCAATGCGGGCGGAAGCGGCCGCCACCAGATCGGCCACTTCGAGGCCGATGAGCCGCCGGATGAGGCGGTGCCGGGTGAGGTCGTCGAGGGGGCCGCCCGTCCACCCCACACTGGCTTTGGTGGCCTCCCACAGCCCGGTGCCGTCGAGCAGCTCGGCGGTGATCAGGCCGGAGCGCAGGCCGTCGTCGAGATCGTGGGCGGTGTAGGCCAACTCGTCGGCGGCGTTGGTAATCTGCGCCTCGAGGTGCCCGCGCAGGTCAGGCTCATAGCTGGAGGCGTCGGCGGTGTCGTATTCCGTCTCGTGCTTGACAATCCCCTCGCGGGTTTCCCACGTGAGATTGAGGCCGGGGAAGTTGGGGTAACGATGTTCAAGTTTGGTGACGATGCGCAGGCTTTGTTTGTTGTGGTCAAAGCCGTTGTGTTCGGCCATGAGTTTGTTGAGCGCCACCTCGCCGGAGTGGCCAAAGGGCGGGTGGCCGAGGTCGTGGGCCAGGCAGATCGCTTCCACGAGGTCTTCGTTGGCGCCCAGCGACCGCGCCACGCTGCGACCAATCTGAGCCACCTCCAGCGTGTGGGTCAGCCGCGTGCGGTAGTAGTCGCCTTCGTAGTTGACGAAGACCTGGGTCTTGTACTCAAGCCGCCGGAAGGCCGTGGTGTGCAGAACGCGGTCGCGATCGCGCTGAAAGGCGGTGCGGTCGCGCGGCTCATCCTCGGGGTATGCGCGGCCCTTCGAGTGTCGGGCACGCAAACCGTACGGGGCCACGGTGACGGCTTCGTGTTCTTCGAGTTGCCGGCGGGTGATGATCATCGAGCGAAAGTATAGCATTGCTCGTCGCAACGGGCCAAGGGCCGCGTTTTGATTGTGAACTGCTGGACAATTAAGATGTTCTCGGTTATTATTGCCGCGCTGTCCCCCGGAAATCTCTTTCAGTTCCGGTGGGGTTGCGCGTCAGCATCCCCTTTGATACACTTCAATTAAACTTTGCCTATCGGAGGCTCGATGACAGATCTCGTTCAACAAATCGCGGCTGATTTACGCAAGCAAATCGAAGCTTATGCGCCGGCGCTTGAGGCCAAAGACGTGGGCACGGTGCTGGAGGCGGGCGATGGCATCGCCCGTGTTTCGGGGCTGGCCGGTGTGCAAGCCTCGGAATTGGTGCAATTCGAAAACGGTTCCTACGGCATTGCCTTCAATCTTGAATCGGATAACGCAGCCGTGATTGTGGTGGGCGATTACGCCTCCATCGCCGAAGGCTCGACGGTGCGCGGCACGGGGCTGGTGGCCTCGGTGCCTGCCGGCGAGGCCCTGGTGGGGCGCGTGGTCAACGCCCTGGGCCAGCCCATTGATGGCAAGGGGCCGGTGAACGCCACGGGCCGCCGGCCGGTGGAACGCATTGCCGCCGGTGTGGTGTACCGGCAGGATGTAGATACGCCGTTGCAGACCGGCATCAAATCCATCGACTCGATGATCCCGATTGGTCGCGGCCAGCGCGAATTGATCATTGGCGACCGCCAAACCGGCAAGACGGCCATTGCCATCGACACCATCATCAACCAAAAAGGCAAAGACTGCCTGTGCATTTACGTAGCCATCGGGCAAAAGAAGGCCGCCGTGGCCCGCATTGTGGCCACGCTGGAGAAGTTCGGCGCGATGGATTACACCACCGTGGTGGTGGCCTCGGCGGAGGACCCGGCGGCCATGCAGTACATCGCCCCGTTTGCCGGGGTGGCCATGGGCGAGGAGTTCATGGAGAATGGGCGCGACGTGTTGATCGTGTACGACGATCTGTCCAAGCACGCATGGGCTTATCGCCAGGTTTCACTGCTCATCCGCCGCCCTCCGGGCCGCGAGGCCTACCCGGGCGACGTGTTCTACCTCCACTCGCGCTTGCTGGAACGCGCGGTGCGGTTGGCCAACGTGTACGTCATCGTCCGGAAGGGCGCCCAAGCTGCAAGGGAAAACGCGGTGGATAGCAAAGTCTATGGCGGCCCGCTTTCCAGGCACGATGTGGACGGGGCGCTGAAGGCCATGCCCAACGCCGCCGATCTTGAGATCAAAAAGCTCCCCACTTCGGGCGGCTCGCTGACGGCGCTGCCCATCATCGAAACGCTGCTGGGCGACGTGTCGGCGTACATCCCGACGAACGTCATTTCCATCACCGACGGCCAGATTTATCTGGAGAACGATTTGTTCAACGCCGGCATTCGCCCGGCGCTCAACGTGGGCATCTCGGTGTCGCGCGTGGGCGGTGATGCGCAGACCAAAGCCATGAAACAAGTGGCCGGCAAACTCAAGCTGGAGATGGCGCAGTTCCGCGAGCTGGCGGCGTTTGCCCTGTTTGGCTCCGATCTCGACAAGACCACCCAGCGGCAGTTGGAGCGCGGCCAGCGTTTGCAGGAACTCCTCAAGCAGACGCAATACCAGCCCATGTCCACCGAACAGGAAGTGGCGATCATCTTCGCCGTGACCAACGGCTACGCCGACAAAGTGGCGGTGGATAAGATGAAGCAGTGGGAACCGGCCGTGCTTCGCTATCTGGAAACCGCGTACGGCAATGTGCTGAAGGACATTGCCGACAAGAAGCAGATCAGCGCCGACACCCAAAAAGCGCTGGGCGAAGCCATCGCTTCGTTCAACCTGACCTGGCAGGGGTAGCCCATGGCCTCCGCGCGCGAGATGCGGCTCCGGATACGGAGCGTCAAAAACATTTCCCAGGTCACCCGGGCGCTGGAAGCGGTGAGCGCCTCCAAGGCCCGCCGCGCGCAGCAAGCCGTGTTGGCTACACGGGCTTACGCCGGCAAGGCCTACGAAATTCTGATTGACCTTTCCAACCAGCCCGGCAGCCTGGCGATCTTGCACCCGTTGCTCACGGCGCGCCCGGAAGTGAAGGCCGTCGAGATCATCATGATCACCGGCGACCGGGGCCTGGCCGGAGCATACAACTCCAACATTGTTCGCGTGGCGTACAACTTCGCCCGCGAGCAAAAAGCGGCAGTGCAGTACATTACCGTGGGCCGCAAAGGCCGCGACATGATCTTCCGCCGCCGCGGAAAAATTGTGGCCGAGTTCACCGGCCTGCCGCCCGCGCCCAGCGCGTTGGATATTGCCCCCATTGCCCGCACGGCGATGGATGATTTTCTCAAGGGCGCGGTGGACGAGGTATATATTGCCTACACCGACTTTGTGAACACTGCGCGGCAGGCGCCGACGATGAAGCGGCTGCTGCCGCTCACACCGTCCACCGCCAGCAGCGGCGGGTTGTCGGATCGGCTCGACGGGCACGTGGCCCCCCCCAAGGTGCCGTTCATTTACGAGCCTAACGCCGAGCAATTGCTCAATGTCATCCTGCCGCGCTTTACGCAGTTGCAAGTGCTGCAAGCCGTGCTGGAATCGCTGGCCTCGGAGCACAGCGCCCGCATGGTGGCCATGCGCAACGCTACCGACAACGCCGAAGAATTGGTGGGCAATCTGCAATTGGATTACAACAAGGCGCGCCAGTTGGCTATTACCAGCGACTTGTTGGATATTGCCGGCGGCGCGGAAGCGCTCACCAAGTCGATGCAGAAGTAGCACCGTCGCTTAATTCGCGGTGCGGCTGCCCAGGGCAGGGCGCATCGCCTATCACGTTTACCAAATACGGAGAACATTATGGCCCGATCAAACGGCACAGTTGTCCAAATCCAGGGTGGTGTGGTCGATTGCGAATTCCCCACCGACAACCTCCCGGAAATTTACGAAGCGGTTGAACTTCCCCGCCCGGATGGCGCGCTGCCCCTGGTGCTGGAAGTGCAGAAGCACCTGGGCAACAACTGGGTGCGATGTGTGGCCATGGATTCCACCGACGGCCTGCGGCGCGGCGATGTGGCCGTGGCTACCGGGGCGGACATTCTGGTGCCCGTAGGCCCGGCGACCCTGGGACGCATCTTCAACGTGTTGGGCCGCCCCATTGACGAGCGTGGCCCGGTCAGCGCCGAATTGAAGCTGCCCATTCACCGGCCCGGCCCCAAGTTCGAAGACCAGGCCACCCGTGTGGAAGTGCTCGAGACGGGCGTCAAAGCCATCGACCTGATTGCCCCGCTCACCAAAGGCGGCAAGGCCGGTGTGTTTGGCGGCGCCGGCGTGGGCAAAACCGTCATCAATACGGAACTCATCCGCTCCATCGCCACCGTGCACAAAGGCATTTCGGTGTTTGCCGGGGTGGGCGAGCGCACCCGTGAGGGCACGCAGCTCTACCGCGAAATGATCGAGGCTGGCGTGTTGAAGGACACGGTGATGGTGTACGGCCAGATGAACGAGCCGGCCGGCGTGCGCCTGCGCGTGGCCCTTACCGCCCTGACCATGGCCGAGTATTATCGCGATGAAGGCAAGGATGTGCTGCTGTTCATCGACAACATCTTCCGCTTCGTGATGAGCGGCTCGGAAGTATCGGCGTTGCTCGGGCGCATGCCCTCGGCGGTGGGCTACCAGCCCTCGCTGGCCACCGAGATGGGCGAACTGCAGGAGCGCATCACCTCCACCAAGCGCGGCTCCATCACTTCCATGCAAGCCGTGTACGTGCCCGCCGACGACTATTCGGATCCGGCCCCGGTGGCAACCTTTACCCACCTCGACGCCACCATCGCCCTGGAGCGCGCCATTGCCGCGCGCGGCATTTTCCCGGCCATTGACCCGCTCACCTCCACCTCCCGCGCGCTCGACCCGCTGGTGGTAGGCGAGGAGCACTACCGCACCGCCCGCGAAGTGAAGCAGGTGTTGCAGAAATACAAAGACCTGCAAGACATCATCGCCATTCTGGGCATCGACGAACTGTCGGAAGACGACAAGCTGCTGGTAGCCCGCGCCCGCAAGATCGAACGCTTCTTCTCACAACCGTTCTTCGTGGCCGAGCGCTTCACCGGCACGCCCGGCGCTTACGTGTCCATGAAGGACACCGTGCGCTCCTTCCGCGAAATTCTGGATGGCAAGCACGACGACTTGCCGGAGCAGGCCTTCATGCTCGTCGGCACCATTGAAGACGCGGTGGCGAAGGCGAAGACGCTGGCGTGAAAATTCCAAATTACAGACTCCAAACTTCAAAATGTCTATTTGGGAATTTGGGGTTTGAAGTTTGAAGTTTGGCTCTCTCTATGCCTATTCGATGTGAAATTGTCACGCAAGAGCGCCTGGTTTACTCCGACATGGTGGATATCGTGGTGGCCCCGGGAGCAGACGGCGTGCTAGGCATTTTGCCTCACCACACTCCGCTTCTCACCACGCTGCAGTTTGGCGAGTTGGTGGTGCGCAAAGGCGCGGAGGAGCACATCTTCGCCATCGGCGGCGGGGTGCTCGAAGTGCGCCCCGACAAAGTAACGGTGCTGGCCGATGCCGCCGAGCACGCCGACGAGATCGACCTGGCCCGCGCCGAGGCGGCGCGCAACCGGGCTGTCGAATTGCTGGCCGAGGGATTGCCCCCCGGCTCGGACCGCTTTGCGGAAATTGAAAACGCCCTCAAGCGTTCGTCCGTCCGCTTGAAAGTGGCCGGCAAGAAGCGGCGCACCGGGTTCCCGCCAACTGACGTGTCGGGCAGCCGCTAGCAGTCTAGCTACGACATCCCGGAGTTTTGCCGGCCGCTGCGGCAGTCGGCAAACCTTCGGGATGTTTTTTCAGGATTACATTTGCATGGCGTGGTTTTCGAAAGACATCGGCATCGATCTCGGCACGGTCAACGTGCTGTGTTACGAAAGCGGCGAGATCGTGCTGCACGAACCCTCCATTGTCGCCATTCAGGTCGACGAGCAGAAAATCGTGGCCGTGGGGCAAGAGGCCAAGGAAATGCAGGGCCGCACCCCCGAAACCATTGAAGTGCTGCGCCCGATGCGCGACGGCGTCATTGCCGACTACGAAGTCACCGAGCGCATGCTCTATTACTTCATTCAAAAAATCTGCGGCCCGTTCCGGCTGTTCAAGCCCCGGGTCATGGTGAGCGTGCCCTACGGCGTCACCAGCGTAGAGAGCCGGGCCGTGCATCAGGCCGCCCTGCAAGCCGGCAGCCGCGAGGCCTTCCTGATCCCCGAACCGCTGGCGGCGGCCATTGGCGCCGGATTGCCCACTTCCACCCCCACGGGCAACATGATCGTGGACCTCGGCGGCGGAGCCAGTGAGGCGGGGATCATAGCCGTTAACGGTATCGTCGTCGCCAACTCGGTGCGCATCGGCGGCATGAAGCTTGACGACGCCATTGTGGCCTACGTCCGCAAGAAATACGGGCTGGTGATTGGCGAGCCTACGGCCGAAGAGGCCAAGATACGCATTGGCGCAGCGGTGCCGATGGAAGAAGACCTGACGATGGAAGTGCAGGGGCGCGATCAGGTGACCGGCCTGCCGCGCACGGCCACCCTGACCACCAGCGAACTGGCCGAAGCCATGATCGAGCCGCTCAACTCCATCATCGGCATGATCAAATCAGTGCTGGAGAAAACACCGCCGGAGCTGGTGTCGGATACGATTGACCGGGGCATGGTGGTGTGCGGCGGCGGCGCGTTGTTGCGCGGCATCGACAAGCTGCTCACCAAAGAGACCGGCGTGCCGGCCTACGTGGCCGACAATCCGCTGGCCTGTGTGGCCATTGGCTGCGGCAAGGCGCTTGAGAACTACGAATTGCTCAAGCCCAACCTGCCGCGAATGTACAGCTAACTCGCCCAAACAAAAGGGCGCCCGGGCTTTGCCATCGCCACCGATGTGCGCCCCGACATTCTCATCATCGACGAAGTGCTGGCCGTGGGCGACGAAGCCTTCCAGCGCAAATGCCTCGACCGCATGGACGCCTTCCACGAGGCCGGAGTCACGATCCTCTTCGTCTCGCACGACTCGGCTCTCGTGCGCCGCATGTGCCACCGCGCCGTGTGGCTGGAGCATGGCCGGGTGCGCGCCACCGGCCCCGCCGCGCAAGTCGTCGCCCATTACCAGTCTGCCGGGCACGGCTGATCACCTCCGCCTCTTCGTCATCGGCTACTACGGTTTTCACAACGCCGGCGACGAGGCCATCCTCGCCGCCATGCTGCGCGAACTGCGGGCCGCGCTGCCCGGCGCGGTTTTCACCGTGCTCTCCGGCGACCCGGCGCACACCCGCCGCGCTCACAACGTCGAGGCCGTCCATCCCAACCACCTGCGCGATCTCGCCGAAACGATCCGCCGCTCCGACCTCGCCCTCCTCGGCGGGGGCGGACTCGTTCACGACCAGTGGGGCTACAAGCCGACCCGGACAGGCGGCCTTCGGCCGGTTGTCCCGGCACGAATACGACGCGCTGTTCGCCCGCAACCGCGCCCGGTTCGAGGCCAAATGGAAAACGCAATGGACGCCGCATCGGAGCCGGGCAGCTTCGACCTCATGAGCGCGGGCGCTCGCCCGATGATCGCGCCGGGAAGGAGTTGCGAGAGTCGGGATGATCTGACAAACGCGAAGTTTGAGGCTTGACAGGGTTATATATTTTGTATAAAATAGCCTGCAAATATTCAAAGTAAATAAGACTTGCGATATTGCCCGCGCGGCTGCGCCCCTGTCCAGAGAGTAGAAACCACCTAACCATGCCAGATCTTCTGCCTCGATTCAAGGCCGAGTTCTTCAAAGCCCTGGCCCATCCTGCCCGTATCAAGATTCTGGAATCGCTGCAGACCGGCGAATTGAGCGTTACAGAGCTGCAAGACAAATTGGAGATTGAGGCGTCGAGTGTTTACCAACAATTAGCCGTCCTGCGCAACAAGAACATCGTCGAGACGCGCAAGGCCGGCACGACTGTTTACTATCGCGTACGCGACCCGGAAGTATTTGGACTGCTCGCCGTCGCTCGCCGTATTTTCAACAATCATTTGATCGACACCCGTTCAATGCTGGAACAACTGGGAGAGGGGGAACTGCAGAACACGCCAAAAACGAAATCGAAGCGCGCCGCTGCCGTCAGCGCGCGTTAATCTCCGCCCAAGCCTTCCAGCACGGGGGACCCAGCGACATCTGGGGTGAATCTGGGCCTCGCCCGGTAGGGTCACTTTTGGGACCCGAACCCGTCAGCTAACCTCGTCGGCGTACTAAAAGCCCCTTGAACAAATGGGTTCAATGGGCTTTTGCGTTTTTGCAAGTTGATCGCTATCCGACTACCTTCTAGGAGATCCGTCTTATGGCCTCGCCGACTCTGCCGTTGCAAGACTTGCCGATCCTCGAATCGATTGCCTGCACCTTCATTGAAATTCACCTGGATGCAGTCGCCAAACGGGATCTGGCCATTTGGTTTGCCGAACATCCGAATAGCCCATGCGCCAAATACGAACTCTGTCAGCACTTGGACCATCACCGCACTGCAATCGACAGAGGGCTGCGTGCTTTGCAGGAAGCCGGCGCGATTGTTCCGGCCCGCGCCGAGGGCCACCCCGCCTGGCAATTGACATCCGACACGGCCACTCGCCAAATCCTGCAAGCGGTCGCGCGCTATTTCCGCAAACACCCAGACATGCGCACCGTTATTACGCATTACGAACCGGCTTGAATTCATTGGAGACCGTGAATTACATGCGTCAGTTGCGCCGGTGCTGGAACTGTCTCTTGAAGAGTGGGCCGCCGAGTGGGCGCCGACCGTCGACATTTCACTCGATGCGGCAAAAGCCGAGATTGGACGTGCCTTGCCGGAGCCTGTTTCGTTGAATCAGATTTGATCTTGCACAGCGTATTGACCCCCTTCAGTTCAACTTGACCGCAAAAGTGCTCTAATTTGCTTTGCGTTTCGGCCAGTATCGCGGAATCGAGCGGAAAACAACCCCATGCCTGCGCTATTTCAGAAGATTTTCAAAACCGGAATCGTCACCGAACCGCTCGGCCCCGACGAGGCTGAAATCATTCAACTCGTCCGGCAGGTGGACGAGAAATCAAAACGTCTGCTGGGCCGCGCCCTCGCCATCCGCGAGGTAGACGCCGGGTCGTGCAACGGCTGTGAAATCGAAATCACCGGCCTGACCGGCCCGGTGTACGACAGCGAGCGCTTCGGCATTCACTTCGTCGCCTCGCCGCGCCACGCGGATATGCTGCTGGTGACCGGCCCGGTGACGCGCAACATGGAAGTCCCGCTCCGCAAAACCTACGAGGCCACGCCCGACCCCAAGCTGGTAGTGGCCGTCGGCGACTGCGCTCAGACCTGCGGTGTATTCAAGGGCAGTTACGCCGTCGTCGGCAGTGTGGACAAGGTTATCCCTGTGAATGTATTCGTGCCGGGTTGCCCGCCCGAGCCCGCCGACATTCTGCGCGGCATCCTCGCGGCGCTCGACCGGATGCCTGGGAAATAACTCCCAACTTCCAAATCTCCAATCTCGAACATGCAGACTCTCTTTCTCGCCATGGTTTCAGCCTACGTCCTCGGCGCGTTCGTCGCGCTGCCCGAAGGGGGCGGCAGGGGAACGCTCGGGCGTGGGCTGGTTGCGCTGGGCGCAGTCGTCGGCGCGGGTGCGGGATCCGCGCTCGGCGCAAGCGTTATCTTATCGGGCGCGCCGTTCACGCTTTCTGTCCCCGAACTTCTGCCGATAGCGGGCGGTCTCGCGCTCCGGCTCGACTCGCTTGGCGCGTTCTTCCTCGTTCTCATCGGCCTCGGCGCAATCCCGGCGGCAATCTACGGCGCGGGCTACTCGGCGGCCTACGAAGACGGGCGCGCCTCCTTGCGCCTGCTCGGCGTAATGCTCAACCTGTTCCTGCTCACCATGAGTCTGGTAACGCTGGCCGACAACGTCCTCACCTTCCTGCTGATGTGGGAAGGGATGTCGCTCACCTCGTACTTTCTCGTCATCACGGAGTCGGGTGAAGAAGGGACGATGCGGGCTGGGCTGTGGTACGCAGCGATGACGCACGCCGGGCTGGCGCTCCTGCTGGCCGCGTTTGTCCTGCTGACCGCGTACCCGCGCGGCGGCCCGGGCGCGTTCGCCGACTTGCGCGCCGGCGCGGCCTCGCTCTCGGGGACGACGCGCAGTGTCATCTTCCTGCTGGCCTTCCTCGGCTTCGGCTCGAAGGCGGGCATCGTGCCACTGCATGTCTGGTTGCCGCGCGCGCACCCCGCCGCGCCGAGTCACGTCTCGGCGCTGATGTCCGGGGTGATGATTAAGATGGGCGTGTACGGGATTCTGCGCGTCGCGCTCGATTTGCTCGGCGGCGGCCCGCCGTGGTGGGGGGCGCTGGTGTTGGGCCTCGGCGCGGCCTCGGCGCTGCTGGGGATTCTGTACGCACTGATGGCGAACGACCTCAAGCGCCTGCTGGCTTACTCCAGCGTGGAGAATATCGGCATCGTTTTCATCGGCGTGGGCGCGGGTCTGCTGTTCGGCGCGCGCGGCCTGCCGACGGCGGCGGCGCTGGCCTTCGTCGCCGCGCTGTATCACGCGCTCAACCACACCGCCTTCAAGGGATTGCTGTTCATGGGTGCAGGGTCGGTTTTGCACGCCACGCACACCCGCGACATGAATCTGATGGGCGGACTGATTAAGCGGATGCCGTGGACGGCGCTGTTTTTCCTCATCGGCGCTGTGGCGATTGCGGGCCTCCCGCCGCTGAACGGGTTCGTGGGCGAGTGGCTATTGTTCCAGTCGCTTCTGCCGGGCGTGAGCATTCCGCAGCCGGTCGTCGCCGCGCTGGTGACGATGGCCGTGGGGATGCTGGCCCTCACAAGCGGGCTGGCCGCTGCCGGATTCGTCAAAGCCTACGGCATCACTTTCCTCGCCATCCCGCGTTCGGAGGAAGCCGCGCAGGCGCACGAAGCCTCGCTCTCGATGCGTGCCGGGATGGGGTTGCTCGTCATTGTCTGTATCGCGCTCGGACTCGCACCCGCTGCTGTGGTGCCGCTGTTAGGGCGCGTCGTGGCCGGGTTGGGCGGCCTGCCCGCCGTCGCCCCGTTATTTGCCGTCAACCTCTCCCTGCAAATGCCTCACGGCTTCGCCGAAATTTCGCCGACGCTGGCCGCGCTCGGCCTGCTCATCGTGCCGGGCCTTGTGCCGGTGGGGATGTTTGTGCTAGGCGCCAACCGCCGCCTGCGCGTGGGCGACACGTGGGGCTGTGGCCGCGTGGGACAGACGCCGCGCATGGAATATACGGCCACGTCGTTTGCCGAACCGTTGCGCCGCGTGTTCGCCGAACTCTACCGCCCGACGAAGGAACTCACGGTTGACTTCCACCCCGACTCCAAATACTTCGTGCAGGCTATCGAGTACCGCACCGACATCCGCTCGTGGTTTGAGGAGTTTCTCTACGAGCCGTTGCTGAACGCCACGCAGTGGGTGAGCCGCCGGATACGGCGGTTGCAGTCCGGCTCTCTGCACGGCTACGTAGCGTATCTCTTCATTGTATTGGTGCTGATGCTGGGCGCGCTGTTGTGGCCCGGCAAATAAGGGCGAATTCAAAACTCGCCGACGCCCTATGATGTTCTTGTTCCTGCTTATGCTCTCGGCTTACGCATTGGGCGCAGTGGGCGCGCTGGCGCTTGGGCACGGCACGCTCGGACGCGGGCTGGCGGCGCTGGGCGCGGTCGTCGGCGCGGGTGCGGGATTCACGCTGGGAGTCGTCGCGCTGGTGTCCGGGCAATCGCTCAGTGTCGGCGTTCCACTCGTCCTGCCGCTTACCGGCTTCGCCTTGCGGCTCGACGGGCTGGGCGCGTTCTTCCTCGTCATCATCGGGTTGGTGGGCGCGTCCGCCGCGCTGTATGGCTTCGGCTATTCGGCGGCATACGAGGGGCGCTACTCGTTGCGGATGATGGGCGCGATGCTCAACGTGTTATTGCTCTCGCTTAGCCTGCAAGTGCTGGCCGAAAACGCCCTCACCTTTCTGCTGACGTGGGAGATGGTGTCGCTCTCGGCTTACTGGTTAGTGCTGACCGAGCACGACCAGCCGGGGACGGTGCGGGCCGGAGTGTGGTACATCGCCATGACGCACGCCGGGTTCGCGGCACTGGTGGCGATGTTCCTTCTGCTGTCCGGCGGCGAATTGACCACCTCGTTTGCCGCAATGCGTTCCAAATCGGCATTGCTCGCGCCGCCGGCCCGCGATGCGGTCTTTCTGCTGGCGTTGTTCGGCTTCGGCTCAAAAGCGGGCATTGTGCCTCTGCACGTCTGGTTGCCGATGGCGCATCCCGTCGCGCCGAGTCACGTCTCGGCGCTCATGTCGGGCGTAGTCATCAAGATGGGGATTTACGGCCTCGTGCGCATGGCGCTGGATTTGCTCGGCGGAGGTCCCGTGTGGTGGGGCGGGGTAGTGCTGGCCATTGGCGCGGTGTCGGCCCTGCTCGGCGTGCTGTATGCGCTGATGGAACACGACCTCAAACGTCTGCTGGCCTATCACTCGGTGGAGAACATCGGCATCATTCTCATTGGCATCGGCGCGGGACTGGTCTTTCACAGCTACGGGCTGATGACGCTGGCCGCGCTGGGCTTCATTGGCGGGTTGTATCACACGATTAATCACGCCAGTTTCAAAGGGTTGTTGTTCCTCGGCGCGGGGTCGGTTCTGCACGCCACGCACACGCGCAACATGGAAGAGATGGGCGGCCTCATCAAGCGGATGCCGTGGACGGCGCTGTTCTTTTTAATTGGCTCGGCCGCCATTTCCGCCCTGCCGCCGCTCAACGGCTTCGCCTCGGAATGGCTGGTGTTTCAGTCCCTGCTCGGCGGATTCAACATCCCTGTGCCGGAAGTGGCGGTGCTGATGCCCGTCGCGGTCGGGATGCTGGCGCTCACGAGCGGCCTCGCGGCGGCCTGCTTCGTCAAAGCTTTCGGCATCACCTTCCTCGCCCTGCCGCGCTCACCCGAAGCGGAACACGCCCACGAAGCGCCGCTCTCGATGCGACTCGGCATGGCGATTCTCGCATTGGCCTGCGTCGGACTCGGACTCGCGCCTTTCGCCGTGGCGCCAATGCTGGGTGGAGTCTTGAATGGCCTCGGCGGGTTGCCGGACACGCGGCTCGCGTTCACGTTGAACGTTTCTCTGCAAATGCCGGACGCCTTCGCCCAAATGTCCCCGACTCTGGTCGCGTCCGGTTTGCTGCTTATTCTCACGCTCGTTCCGCTGGTGATGTGGGCGCTGCGCGTCAACCGGAAACTGCGCGTGAGCGACACGTGGGGCTGTGGTCGCGTGGGGCAAACGCCGCGCATGGAGTATACCGCCACCGCGTTTGCCGAGCCGCTCCGCCGCGTGTTCGCCGAACTGTACCGCCCGTCGCGGGAACTGACGATTGATTTCCATCCCGAGTCCAAATACTTCGTGCAGTCCATCGAATACAAGAGCGACATCACACCGTTATTTGACCGCTGGCTGTATGACCCGTTCCTGCGGCTGGTGCGCTTCGCCGCTGGACAGGTGCGGCGCTTGCAGGCCGGGTCACTGCATTTGTATCTCGTGTACGTCACGCTCGTTCTCGTCTTGTTGTTGCTGGCGGCGCGGTGGTTCTGATCCACGAAGACACACGAACGAAACCGAAGAGGAATTATATGACTCACTACATTCTCGAAATTGCTCAAGCACTGCTGGCGCTGTTGCTTGCGCCCCTGCTCGTGGGGTTCGTGCGCTGGGTGAAGGCCCGCCTGCAAAACCGGCGTGGCGCGCCCCCGTGGTTGCCCTACTTTGAACTCGCCAAGTTGTTCGGCAAAGAGGTGGTGATGTCGAACAACGCCTCGTGGCTGTTCCGCTTCGCGCCGACCATCGTGTTCGCCAGCGCGCTGGCAGTGACGTTCCTCGTCCCGCTCATCGCGGCACCCCTGCCGTTCGACAACGTGGGCGACCTGCTCGTCGTCGTCTATTTGCTTTTGCTGGGGACGTTCTTCCTGGCGCTGGCCGGACTCGATCCGGGCACGGCCTTCGGCGGTATGGGGGCCAGCCGTGAGATGACCGTGGCCGCCATCGCCGAGCCGACCATTGCCCTCGCCATCTTCGGCCTGGCGCTGGGCGCGGGCTCCACCAACCTCGGACGCATCGTGACCGCGACGCTGGCGAATCCCGGGGTGGCAATCAGCCCCGGCCATCTGCTGGCTTTCGCCGCGCTCTTTATCGTCACACTGGCTGAGACTGGCCGCCTGCCGGTGGATAACCCGTCCACGCACCTGGAATTGACGATGATTCACGAAGCGATGATTCTGGAGTATTCGGGCCGCTACCTCGCCCTGATTGAATGGGCGGCGTGGCTGAAACTCACCATCTTCTTCTCCCTGCTGGCGAACCTGTTCGTGCCGTGGGGGCTGGCGACGGTCCTTACCCCGGCGACGCTGGCGATTGCAGTCGTGACGCTTATCATCAAACTCGCCGTGCTGGGTCTGGTCGTAGCCGTCGTCGAAACGCGCGTTGCCAAACTGCGCCTCTTCCGCGTGCCGGAACTGCTGGGCCTGTCGTTTGTTTTGGCCCTGCTGGCGGTCACGTCATCGTTTTTGCTCAGGTAGAAGTTCTTCACCGCAAAGACGCCAAGGGCGCCAAGTGTTCTTCTTTAGTTTTTCTCTTGGCGCTCTTCGCGCCTTTGCGGTTCAAGGTGTTGAAGTATGAATGACTCCCTCTTCTCTCAACTCTCCACCCTCGGCTCCAGCGTGGTGCTGTTGTTCGGCATCACCCTGTTGTGGCGGCGGAGCCTGCGCGCCTACACCGGCGCTTTTCAGTGGCAGTCGGCGGTGCTGGCGGCGATGTTTGTCATCATTGGCTACTTCGGCCACGACCCCGAACTGTATTTTGTGGCCGTCTTCTTCGGTATTCTCAAGGTGTTCATCCTGCCGCGCTATCTTGAGCGCATGGAAAAACGGTTCGGCGGTCAGCGCGAGTCCCAGCCTTACGTGAATGTCGCTACTTCGCTCATCCTGGCCGGCCTGCTCGTCCTGCTGGCCTACGCCATCACCCGCCCGTTGGTGCTGGTGAGCGCGCTTCCGACGCGCGGCGGCCTGCCGCTGGCCATGGGACTCATCTTCGTCGGGCTGTTCGTCGTCATTACGCGCAAGAAGGCGCTGACGCAAATCGTCGGCTTTCTGGTGATGGAGAACGGCATCGCGCTGCTGGCCGTGCTCGGCACCTTCGGCATCCCGCTCATCGTCGAGCTGGGCGTGTTCTTGGATGTGCTGATGGGCTTCCTCGTCATGCAGGTCTTCGTCTATCACATTCATGGCACATTCGAATCCATTGACGTTGACCAGTTGAATGAACTCAAACACTGAGTAATCCCCATATGACTTTCTTTCTCCTGCTTCTTCCTCCCGTGCTCGCCGCTCTGCTGGCGTTTCTCGTCCGCCCCTACCGCTCCTTCGTCGGCTGGATCAATGCGCTGCTGTCGCTCGTTTCACTCGGCGCGGCGCTCACCTTTGCCATGCAAGCTATCGCCGGGGGCGAGGCCCCGACGTGGGGCCTGGCGCTCGACTCGCTCGGCCTCGTAGACGTTCTGCGCGCCGACAGCCTGTCCGCCCTGCTGATGGTGTGCGTGACGGCAGTCGCCTCGCTGACACTCTTTCTCAGCCCCGGCCTCGGGCGTCCGGTAAAGACACCCCACTGGGGCGACTTGGCGTACGGTGAGGCGCAACTACGCCGCTACCATATTTTCGTCAATCTGTTCATCGCCGCGATGCTGTTGGCGGTATCAGCCAATAATGTCGGCGTGATGTGGATTGCAGTTGAAGCTACCACCGTCTTCTCGGCCTTCATCATCCCGCTCAAACTTAACAAGGCGTCAATCGAGGCCTCGTGGAAATACATCCTCATCGGCTCGGTCGGCATCGCGCTGGCCTTCGCCGGGACGGTGCTGGGCTACTTCGATTTCGTCACCCTGTCGGGCCGCGCCGAGAACGCCCTCAACTGGACGGTGCTGTTGGGGATTGCGCCCGCCCTGCATCCCGAAGTGATGCGGCTGGCGTTTGTCCTTCTTCTGGTCGGCTATGGGACAAAGGCCGGCATCGCGCCGATGCACACCTGGAAGCCGGACGCTTACGGCGAGTCGCCGGCGCCGCTGACCGCGCTCATGTCGTCGGCCTTGTTTGCGGTGGCAATGTACGCCATCCTGCGCTGGAAGGTGGTGGCCGACGCAACGCTGGGGAGCGGTAGTTACACCAATAACCTGCTCATCGCCCTCGGCCTGCTCTCGCTGGTAGTGGCCGCCTTCAGCGTGGTGCTGGCGACGAACTACAAGCGCATGCTGGCCTTCTCCAGCATCGAGCATACCGGCCTGATGTGCCTCGGCTTCGCGCTGGGACCGCTGGGCACATTCGCCGCGCTGTTACACCTCGTCAATCACACGGCGGCCAAGTCGCTGATGTTCTTCCTCGTGGATAACATCGAGCACAAGTACCGATCGCCGCTCATTGCGGATACGCGCGGCCTGCTCAAGGCTTTGCCGTGGACGGGCGCGTTGTTCGCCGCCGGATTGATGATTCTCATCGGACTACCGCCGGGCGGCATCTTCGTTAGCGAGTTTGCCCTCTTCCGCGCCGGGTTTGCGCTCAATCATCCCTGGCTGATGGGAGCGGCGCTGGCATTGCTGGCCGTCGTCTTTGTTTCGTTCATCAATCATCTCAACAAGATGCTGTATGGCGCGCCGTCAGAAGATGTGAACAGGGATGTTCCGCCAGAACATCTCACGTGGCGCATTGCATTGCTGTTGATTAGCGTGGCCGTGCTGGTGACGCTCGGGTTGACCCTGCCCGCGCCGCTGGCGGCCCTGCTTAATCAGAGCGTGGAGATTATTTCAAAACCCTAAAGGGCGCTTCGCTATGACTGACTTTTCTCGTCTCCAATCCGCGCTCGCGGAGAACTTTAAAGGCCGCGCCACAAATATCCGCGCCCGGCGCGAGAATGAACTGCACTTCCAAATCGCGCGCGGCGACGCGCCCCGACTGGCCGAGATTCTGCGCGGCGACTTCAACGCCGAACTGACTCTAATGGTAGCCAACGATCGCCGCGCCGACAAAGGCGTGTTTGAAATTCACTATCTCTTCGTCAACAACCGCGAGAACTGGTTTGCGCACGCGACGAAAGACCTGCCCCCCGGCGACCCGACGATTGCCTCTATGGCGACGTTTTACTACCCGGCCTCGCGCTTCGAGCGTGAAATCAAAGACCTGTTCGGCCTCGAGGCCGTCGGCCACCCCGATCGCCGCCCGCTGGTGCGCCACGCCTTCTGGCCCGAAGACTACTTCCCGCTCCGCAAAGATGCCGCGCCGCTAGAGCGATTCGACGATGACGGCACGCCGTTTCCTTTTCTGCCGGTGGGCGGCGAGGGCGTGTACGAGATTCCGGTCGGGCCGGTGCATGCCGGCATCATCGAGCCGGGGCACTTCCGCTTCAGCGTGGTGGGCGAGACGGTGATTGATTTGAAAATCCGCCTCTACTTCACCCATAAAGGCACGGAGAAACTCTTTGAGGGCCGCGCGCCCGCCGAGGGAGTGGAACTGGCCGAGCGCATCTCCGGCGACACGACCATCGGCCACTCGCTGGCGTACTGTCAGGCCCTTGAATCGCTTGCCGGTTGCGACGTGCCAGCCCGCGCCAAATACCTGCGCGTCATCCTGCTGGAGATGGAGCGGCTCTACAACCACATCGCCGACTTCGGCGCGATTTGTAACGACACCGGCTTCGCCGCCGCGCACTCCCATTGCTTCCGCATCCGCGAGCGGCTACTGCGCTTGAACAAACGCCTCGCAGGCAACCGCCTCCTGCGCGGGGGCGTCGTTCCCGGCGGAGTCGGCCATCCGTTGCCGGACGGCCTCGACCCTTCGACAGGCTCAGGGCGGAGCCTGCCCGCCGAACTCGACTCGGTTATCGCCGACTTCGACGAGGTGGTGGACATCTGCCTGAGCAACACAATGCTGATGGATCGGTTGGAAGGCGCGGGGCGACTCACAACGCAGACGGCTACCGACCACGGCGTGCTGGGCTGCGTGGCCCGCGCCTCGGGCATTGATATTGATGCGCGGCGCGACCACCCGTTTGCCGCGTACCCGTGGCTGAAGTTCAAAGTGCCGGTGTTTGAGACGGGCGACGTGCAAGCGCGGGCGATGGTGCGGGTGGAAGAAGCGCGAGAGTCGGCGAGCCTCATCAAGCAGGCGCTCGCGCAAATGCCCGGCGGAGCCATCGTCGCCTCGCTGGGAAAACTGCCCGCGTGGGAACCGGCCTTCGGCCTCGTCGAGGGCTGGCGCGGCGCCATCATTCACTGGGTGATGGCGGACGACCAAGGCAAGCTCTACCGCGTGAAAGTCAAAGACCCGTCGTTCGTCAACTGGCCCGCGCTGTCGTTCGCCCTGCTCAAGAACATCGTGCCGGATTTTCCGTTGGTCAACAAGTCGTTCAACCAGTCGTATTCGGGAAATGATTTGTAGCGCGCATCTTTCATTCGCAGAATATCTCAAAGCAGGCGTGCCAATCACGCCGGCGACGCCGACGAGTTGAACGGAGTTGATCGATGAAATCATTGCTTGCGTAACATGAAGAGCATCAGTCTGCGACGTAAGCGGAAATGGCCCTTCTTTTGGCAACAAGAGAAGCCTGCCGATTTGAAACAGGCCGACCTGCACGGTCAGGATTTGCGGGTCATGGCGCTGGACGGCGCGCATCTGCAACATGCCAATCTGTCCGGCTGCAATTTGTGCGGGGCCAGCTTGGTCGGCGCTAACCTTGACTTTGCCAACCTCAGCCAGGCGGATTTGACCGAGGCCAATTTGAGCGTTGCCACACTGTACGCCGGCGATCTGCGCGAAGCGACATTGACCCGGACCAATCTGTTCAGCGCCGATCTCCGTCACGCCAATCTCCACGAGGCCAATTTGCGAGAGGCCAATCTGATCGATGCGGATTTGCGCGGGGCAAAATTGGTCGGGGCCGACTTGCATTCCGCTGTTTTGCGCGGCGCTGACCTGACCGGCGCAGAATTAGCTCAAGCAGATTTTACTGCGGCAGACTTGACCGAGGCGGTGATGCCCGATGACACAGGCAAACATCATTGAAAGGATGCCCATGTTGGTAAAAAACGCGATGCAGATCGGCAGTGTCCATACTCGCCCAGAGGCAACCCTCCATGAGGCAGCCGAGTTAATGATCAAGCATGGCGTGACTGCTCTCGCGGTCATGTCCGACGATCGAGTCGTGGGAGTCATCCGGTTGGCAGACTTGCTGACGGCGCCAATCCCGGCCGGTTATCATGGGCATGCGTCAGAACATCGCGATGCGACGCAACTATTGGAAACTTGGAAGCTGCTGGCAGTGCAGCAAATCATGAACGATCACCCAATCTCGGTATACGAGGATACACCGTTGATGAAGGCGGTCGCCCTGATGATCAACCATAATCGCCAGCAGTTGCCCGTCCTGCGCGGGGGCAAGATCGTAGGAATGTTGACCCGCGCTGATGTTGTGCGGACGCTGCTGATGGTGAAGCAGGTTTGAATAAGCGCGAGTTTCTGGCGTAGAGCCACACTCCTCGCACGCCGTTACGGCGCAGCGGTGGCCGTGGGTGTTTCGATCACGGTGATTTTGATGAACAGCACCGGCCCGAACGCCTTGCCATCGGCGTCGCGCAGTTGCCATTTGCCTGCGTAGTCGCCGGGGGCGGTGGGCGCGGTCATGCTAATTTGCACCACGGCCTCGCTGCCCGCTTTTGCCGGATACAGCCCGTGCTCGCCCGAAGCGCCCATGGAATTACCCTCCACATAAGTCACCCGGTAATCGGGTCCCCAATCGCACGTGCCGCTGTTGCGAACGCTCCAGCGTTTGTCAATGGCCACGCCCGGAAGGAGCTGCGAGAAATCCGGCACGGTGAGGTCGCTGAGGAAGGCGGCATCGTTGGCGCAGGGGGCGGGCGTGGGCGCCGGTGCTGGCGGGGTGAACGGGGTGGCGGGCACCAGCGTGAAGCCCGGTTCGGGAGTGCGGGTGAGGGGGATGACGAGGACGTTGGGTGTGGATGCGCCCATCGGCGACGCGGGCGGGGGCGCGGCCGTGCGCGGCGCGGGGGTTGCCGATCCGCACGCGGCGGCCAGCAGGGCGATGAGTAACACAAATCTGCGCATCGCATGGATTATAGAACAAAAAACGGGCTCACCCGGCGGGGAGTCCGTTTTGGTTGACAGGCGTGGAGATGGGCTACACCGCCACCTCTTCGGCGACGGCTTCGGCGTCGGCCTCGACCGCCTCTTCCGATTCGACCTCGGCGCGCACCACGGGCAGGGGGGCGGCCCCGGCGACGGTTTGGGCGCGAATGGCTAACTCGATTTCCTCGGCCAGGTCGGGATTTTCGCGCAGGTAGTTCTTGGCATTCTCGCGCCCTTGCCCCAGCCGGGTGTCGCCGTAGGCGAAGAACGCTCCGCGCTTGCTAATGACTTCCAGCGCCGCGCCGATGTCGATCAGCTCGCCAACCTTGCTGATGCCCTCGTTGTACATGATGTCGAATTCGGCCTCGCGGAACGGCGGGGCCACTTTGTTTTTGGTGACGCGCACGCGGGTGCGGCTGCCCAGGATGTCTTGCCCGACCTTGATGGCCTGAATGCGGCGCACGTCGCAGCGGATGCTGGCATAAAATTTGAGCGCCATGCCGCCGGTGGTGGTTTCGGGGTTGCCGAACATGACGCCGATTTTTTGCCGGAGCTGGTTGGTGAAGAGCACCGCGGTGTTCGATTGTTTGATGGCGCCCGACAGCTTGCGCAGGGCCTGGCTCATCAAACGGGCGTGCAGTCCCATGTGGCTATCGCCCATTTCGCCTTCAATTTCGGCGCGGGGCACCAGGGCGGCCACCGAGTCCACCACCACCACGTCCATAGCCCCCGAGCGCACCAGCGCCTCGGCGATTTCCAGCGCCTGCTCGCCGGTGTCCGGCTGGGCAATGTACAGGTTATCCACGTCCACCCCGCACTTGGCGGCATAAACCGGGTCGAGGGCGTGTTCCATGTCGATGTAGCCGCAAATGCCGCCGCGCTTCTGCGCCTGGGCTACCACGTGCTGGCACAGGGTGGTTTTGCCCGACGACTCCGGTCCGTAGATTTCGGTCACGCGCCCGCGCGGCAAGCCGCCGATGCCGAGGGCAATATCGAGGGCCAGCGAGCCGGTGGGGATGCTTTCCACTTGCATGTGGGTGGCATCGCCGAGTCGCATAATTGACCCGTCGCCGAAGCGTTTGGTCAAATCGCCCAGCGTTTTATCCAGACTGTTTCTCCGAGCCGCCTGGGCTGCAAGCTCGCTCTTTTCGATTCTCTCGGCTTTGTCACTTTTGCTTGCCATGGTGGGGTCTCCTGTGAAGTATATAAAACCAGTCGCCAATAGAGGGGAAACGGCTGGAACGTATGTTCTATACTAGAACAAATGTGTTTGATTGTCAATGATCAGTTTTGGCAGTCCCCACATGGCGGGCGCACCGCACGGCTGCCAGCGCCATGTTTCTGCCCTGGGCGAACACACAGGTTCGCCCCCACAATTTTGAGAAGATACCGTTGCCACGCTAACCGGCGGTGGCGTGCGCCTCGGCAATCAGCCCCTTTTGGCACGCCCGCGCAAAGGCCTCCACCACGTGCGGGTCAAAGTGGCTGCCAGATTCCACCGTGATGGCCGCCACCCCCTCGTCAATCGGCAACCCCTCTCGATACGGCCGGTCGCTGGTCATCGCGTCGAACATATCGGCCACAGTCAGCAGCCGGGCCGCCGGTGGAATGGCCTCTCCGGCCAACTTGTCGGGATACCCTTCGCCATCGTAGCGCTCGTGGTGATGCCTGATGCACGGAATAGCCGCCGCCAGATACGGAATGTTGCGGATCATAAACGCCCCGGTCTCCGGGTGCTTGCGCATCTCGGCAAACTCCTCATCCGTCAACTTGCCCGGCTTGCCCAAAATATGTTCGGGCACGGCAATCTTGCCGATGTCGTGCAAAATTGCGCCCAGCTCCAAATCGGCTAACTGAGCCTCCGTCCAGCCCATTTCGCGGGCAATCACCGCCGCGTAGGCGCTCACGCGCTCCACGTGTCCGCGCGTGTACGCATCGCGCGATTCAATCGCATTGGCCAGCACGGTCAAACTATCCTTGTACGCCAGCTGCAATTGGGCCAACGCAATGTCCTGCGTGCGCTTCAGCTTCACCCGAACGGCCGTCAGCAACTCCTCGGGGCCCCACGGCTTGGTGATGTAATCGTCGGCCCCCAGCCCCTTGCCAATCAGCACATCCTTTTTCTCCGCTCGCGCCGTCAGGAACAGAAACGGAATGGTCGTCCACTCCGGGCGTGTCCGCACCAATTCGAAAAACTCGAAGCCGTCCATCACCGGCATGGTAATGTCCGAAATGATGATGTCCGGCATACGGGCCTCCAGCCGCCGGAGTCCCTCCTTGCCGTTGGGAGCCAACTCCACCTGATAGCCCACCATTTGCAGCCACTCGCGCAATCCCTGCGACAGCGCTTCGTTATCTTCGACAATCAAAATCAACTCGCCAGTCATATCACCTCATGGTTACTCATTGGCCGACCGCTTGTGAATAATCCTGCCTCGATGTTATATTACTGTAGTCCCGACTCTATCAGGAAATACATTATGCCCCGAATTCGGGTTCACATTCTTCTGACCCTCAGCCTTGTTGCCACCCTGGCCCTCGCCGCGTGCGTCGGCGCGTCGGCCCCGACGGCCACGCCTGCGCCGGCCATTGCCCTCACCCCGTGCCAGCTCTCGGCCCCAGGCTCTGCCGCCCGCTTCAAAGCAAAGTGCGGCACGCTCACCGTCTTTGAGAATCGCGCCGCCGCGGCGGGCCGCACCATCAACCTGCGCATTGCCGTGCTGCCCGCCATTAGCCGCAGCCCGGCGCCCGACCCGCTGTTCTTTCTCGCGGGCGGCCCCGGTCAGGCGGCCACAGAATCATTCGTCGAGCTGCGAGTCGCTTTCGACAAGATCAACCGCATGCGCGACATCGTGCTGGTGGATCAGCGCGGTACCGGCGGCTCGAACCCCCTGCATTGTCAGGCCTCACCGGACGATCCGGAGTCGCTCGATGATGCCGCCCTCAGCCGCTGGCTGGCCGCCTGTTTGCAGCAGCTTCCCGGCGACCCCAAACTTTATACCACATCCATTGCCATGGACGATCTGGATGCCGTCCGCGCGGCGCTGGGCTACAACCAGATCAACCTTTACGGCGTATCGTATGGCACGCGAGCCGCGCTCGCTTACTTGCGCCAATACCCGCAACGCGTGCGCGCCGTTGTCCTCGACGGCGTCGTGCCGTCCGATATTGCTCTCGGGCTGGATGCGGCCCGTGACGCCCAGCACGCCCTCGACCTGATCTTCCAACGCTGTGCCGCCGACTCGGCCTGTGCTGCCGCCTTTCCATCCCTGCCCGGCGAATTCCAATCACTGCTGGAAACTTTGCAGGCCAACCCCCCCCGGGTCACCGTGCGGCATCCCTTCTCCGGCGTGCCCACCACCATTGCCCTCACCCGCAGCACCGTGGCCGGCACCGTGCGCCTGCTCAGCTACACTGCCGAAACCGCCGCCCTTTTGCCGCTGCTCATCCACAACGCCCAGAGCCGGCAGGATTACACCGAACTGGCCGCTCAGGCCATGATGCTGCAAGGGCAATTAAACAATAGTCTCAGCCCCGGGATGGCCTACTCGGTGCAATGCGCCGAAGATGCGCCCTTCCTCGATGCCGCCGAGGCGGCCCGCGCCAACGCCTCGGCCTATCTGCAGAACCTGCTCACGGATGGCCTCGGCCAAGTGTGCGCCCTGTGGCCGCGCGGCGACATCCCCGCCGACTTCAAACAACCGGTGTCGTCCAACGTGCCCGTGCTGCTGCTTTCCGGCGAAGCCGACCCCGTGACCCCGCCCGATAACGCCGCCCACGCGGCGGCCACGCTGCCCAACAGCCTGCAACTGGTTGCGCCGGGGCAGGGGCACAATGTGGTGTACCGGGGGTGCATTCCCAAAGTGATGACGGCCTTTGTCGAATCCGGCTCGGTATCTGGCCTCGATGCCGCTTGCGTAGGCGACCTGGCCCCCGTGCCGTTTTTTATCAACTACTCCGGCCCCAAGCCATAGGGCGCCACTGTGCCGCCTGTCACCCCTCTACCATGATCACTGCCAGCCACCTCCACAAATCGTTTGGCAAAGTCACTGCCATAGATGACGTGTCGTTCGACGCTCCCGATGGCAGCATCACCGGGTTGCTCGGCCCCAACGGCGCGGGCAAAACAACCACCCTGCGTGTGCTCTACACCCTGCTCAAGCCGGAGCGGGGCAGGGCCTCGGTGGACGGCTTCGACACCGTGACCGCCGCCCCCGAAGTGCAGCGGCGCATTGGCGCGCTGGCCGACAGCCACGGCCTGTACACCCGGCTGACCGCGCGCGAGAACATTCGCTATTATGGCCGGCTGCACGGCCAGCAGGGCGGGGCGCTGGAGGCGAATATCGAAGCCCAGATCAAATTGCTGGACATGCAGGATTTCGCCGACCGCATGACCGAGGGGTTTTCACAGGGGCAGCGCCTCAAGGTAGCCATTGCCCGCGCCCTTGTCCACCGGCCGGGCAACATATTGCTGGACGAGCCAACCAATGGGCTGGACGTGATGAGCACCCGCGCCATGCGGGCTTTTATCCGCCGCCTGCGCGACGAGGGCAAGTGCGTGGTGTTTTCGTCTCACGTGATGCAGGAAGTGTCGGCATTGTGCGACACCATTGTGGTCATTGCCCGGGGGCGGGTGGCCGCCGGCGGCACGCCGGACGAACTGCGCCGGACTACCGGGCAAGCCAATTTGGAGGACGCGTTTGTGGCGGCCATTGGCTCCGAAGAGGGGTTGATGCTGTGAGGAACAAAATCTGGATCGTCTTTCAAAAAGAGCTGGTGGACAACCTGCGCGACCGCCGCACGATCACCAGCGCCCTCTTTTCGGCGGTGTTCACGCCCATGCTGCTCATGGGGGTGTTTGTGGTGCTGGGGCAAACGACGGCCGACCGGGCCGAGCGGTTGCTCACGCTGCCCGTGTCCGGCGCGGAAAACGCCCCGGCGCTGATCCAGTTCCTGCGGCAGAACAACGTGCAACCGGGGCCGCCGCCCGTCGATCCCCAAGCCGATGTGCGCGCCGGCAACAACGACGTGGTGCTCGTCATCCCGCCGGGCTTTGCCGAAGATTTTAGCGCCGGGCGGCCCGCCACCGTGCAGCTTGTGTTCGACGATTCGCGCACGGCGGCCGGCGTTACCGTGCGCCGGGTGCGCGGCCTGCTGGACGGCTACAGCCGCCAGATTGGGGCGCTGCGATTGCTGGCGCGCGGCATCAGCCCCGCCGTCACGACGGCGCTTGCCATTGAGGAGGTGGACATTTCCACGCCGCAGAGTCAGGCGGCCAGCTTTTTGAACATTACCCCGTACATTTTGGTGCTGGTAGTGTTCACCGGCGGCCTGTCCATCATCACCGACATCACCGCCGGGGAGCGCGAGCGCGGCTCGCTGGAGCCGCTGCTGATCAACCCGGTGCCCCGGCGCGATTTTGTGCTGGCCAAGCTGTGGGTGACGATGGCCTTCACGGCGACCATGGTCACGGTGACGCTGGCCGCGCTGGCTCTTGCTCTCAACCTTGCGCCCTTCGAAAAATACTTCGGCGTGCGCATCAGCCTGAACCTGGCCTCGTTGGTGGCCATCTGGCTCATTACCGTGCCGATGGTGGTGTTCGCCGCTGCCCTGCAAATGGTGATCTCGGTGCGCTCCCGCAGCGTCAAAGAAGCGCAAACCATATTGTCGCTGATGGCGATTTTTCCCGGCCTGCCCGGTTTGTTCCTGGCCTTTGTGCCGGTGAAGAGCACGCCGGCCGCCATGCTCATACCCACCTTTGGGCAGCAATTGCTCATCAACCAGTTGATGCGCGGCGAGGCCGTGGCGCCGCTGCACGTGGCGGCCTCGGTGCTGGCCACACTGGGGCTGGGGGCCGCGCTGGTGCTGGTGGCTATTCGGCTGTACCAGCGGGAGCAGGTGCTGTTTGGGCGATAAGGCGATGCCGCGAGGCGGGCGGTGGCCGCTGCCGCGCCGGGAAACACTGTGATGACTCTAGCGCCATTTCAACTGACTCCGGATTTTCGAGAGCGCGTATGGGGCGGGCAACGGCTAAGGCCGGGCACGCCGCCCATTGGCGAGGCGTGGGTAGTGTATGAGCACAACCGGGTGGCCACGGGACCCTACGCCGGGCGCACGCTGGGCGAGGTGGCTGCCCACACGTCGAGTGGCGAGGCGCTGCTGGGGCGCCGTGCGGCGCGCCAATGGGGGGCGCATTTTCCGCTGTTGATCAAATTGCTCGACTGCGCCGATTGGCTGTCGATGCAGGTGCATCCCGACGACGCGCAGGCCGTGCGGCTTGAGGGGCCGGGGCACTTTGGCAAAACGGAAGCGTGGCATATTCTCGAAGCCGACCCGGGCGCGCAAATCATCTCCGGGGTGCGGCCCGGCGCCACGGCGGAAATGCTGGCGGAGGCCATCAGGCATGGGACGCTGCCCGAGTTGGCGCAATACGCCACGGTGCGCGCGGGCGACACCATTCTTGTCCCGGCGGGCACGATTCACGCGCTGGGGCCGGGGCTGTTTCTGTATGAAGTTCAGCAGGCATCCGATATCACTTACCGCGTGTTCGACTGGAACCGCCCGGCTTCGGATGGGCGGCAATTGCACATTGAGCAGTCGTTGGCGGTGGCGAACCCGGCGGCAGTAGGGCAGCCCGTGCCGCTGCTGCCGCTCGACGATGCGGGCCGCGCGAGGCTGGCCTCGTGTGAATACTTTACGCTGGAACTGATCGGCGGCGAGGCCCCGGTGGCGCTGGATACGGCGGGCGAGTCTTTTCACGCCCTCACCGTGATCGAGGGGGCGGCTGTGGTGGAATGCGGGGGCGGGGCGCTAGCGTTGGGGCGGCTGGATACGGCGGTTGTGCCTGCGGCTACCGGCGCGTACCGGGTGAGATCCGAGGGCAGGTTCCGCGCACTGATATCCAGCGTAACGTGACTAGCAGGGATTGGGTGCAAACCTTCGACAGTGAAAACCGCCGGGTAGCTGTCAGCAATCAGCAGTCAGCATTCAGCATTCAGCTTTGCCTATCTGCCGAACCTCGCCGACCCGCAGAACCTGAATAGGTTCTCTGTAACCACTCACGCAGTTCCGGGCAGTGTTTTTTGTCGCATCTAACCCGCACGGAAATTGCATCTCACCCCGAACTTTTTTCTGCCTGGGCGTCCCAGCCAAGAAGGGTTGGGATCAGGCGGCGGGTGTCGGTGCTCCAACGGTGGGCATCAGGCGCGCGCGGCGGGGATGCCTCCCACGCTCGGAAACGGGAAATTGCTCGGGACGCTGACGCTGATTGGTCTCGCGGAGCGCGTCGCCTGCATGCCGGGTTGGGCGGCACATTGGGCGCACTATTTATTTTTGTTGCGGCTCGTAATTAAGAACAACAATCCCGCAATCAAATGATGTAGATTTTACTAATACCAGATTTTGTTTGCTATCAAGCTCTTTGAAAATTGACATTCCATTACCAATGGCAGTTGGATTAATAAATAAATGGAACTCGTCAATCAATCCATGTTTGATTAGCGCCGATACAAAGGTTGCGCCACCATAAGCAATGATGTCTTTACCGTCTTGCTTTTTTAGTTTTGCGATTTCTTCAACTAAATCACCTTTTGCTAAAACGGTATTGTCCCATTCTGACTTTTCAAGCGTTTTGGTGAAAACAACTTTTTTTGTGCTATTAAATTTATCAGCACCTTCCTGTTCGGGATGGGAAGCCCAATGTGGAATAAATCCTTGGGCAAGTTTTCTGCCAAGAATGATGCAGTCAATAGGTTCGGTTATTTCTCCTACGTATTTTTTGAGTTTATCGTCCCAATCTCGTGCCGCCCAATCGAGTTCTCCGTTAATCCCTGCAATGTAACCATCAACAGTCATTTGCACTTGGAATTTTAGTTTTCTCATAGATGTTTTCCTTTATTGTGAAATTGTTTTACCTTTGCAAAATTGCTTCAACGAAGCCGCCCAACTATGTGTTTACCCGAACCGTTCTGCATAACCACCTAATTTGGGATGTTGTACCGAATGGTTCGGTATAATGGGCTATGTACAGATGCATAGATTATAAGCCCGCAACCTCAAAAAAGGCAATAAAATGACACAACCAAACCCGACCCCGCCAGGGAAAGAGAAAAGACTGCTCGACCAATATCGCGACGCCATCAACCTCAAACACTACTCTCCTCGCACCGGGGATACCTACATCCTTTGGACACGGGAATACATCCTCTTCCACAACAAGCGTCACCCCAAAGAAATGGGCGCGCCTGAGATCAACCAATTCCTCACTTACCTTGCCTCCGAGAAAAAAGTATCCGCCTCCACCCAGAATCAGGCATTGAGCGCAATCCTCTTTCTCTACCGTCACGTTCTTCACATTGGATTGGACGAAGCAAGCCTGTCTGAATTTCGCCCTCAGCGCGCAAAAAACGTGCCGACCGTTCTCTCAAAGGACGAAGCCAGGCGTGTCATTGGCAACATGACGGACGTATACAAGATCATTGCCCAGGTCTTGTATGGCGGTGGACTGCGGGTCATGGAAACCATGCGCCTGCGCGTCAAAGATATTGACTTTGACAATCATCAAATTATTGTGCGCGATGGAAAAGGCGAAGATGACCGCGTCACCATGTTGCCCGATGCGGTTATTCAACCCTTGCAGCTTCACTTGAAATACGTAAAAATCATCCACGAAAAAGACTTGGCTGACGGCTATGGCTCGGTATACCTGCCCTACGCCCTGGATCGCAAATACTCAAACGCAAACAAAGACTGGATCTGGCAATACATTTTTCCTGCCCCCGACCTTTCCAAAGATCCGCACACTGGAATTATCCGTCGTCACCACATCCACGAATCCACCGTGCAAAAAGCCGTCAAAGAAGCCGCCCGCCTTGCAAAAATTAATAAACATGTCACCCCTCACACCTTTCGCCATTCCTTCGCCACTCATCTTCTCCAAAACGGCTACGACATCCGCACTGTGCAAGAACTACTCGGACACAAAGACGTGAAGACCACCATGATCTACACCCACGTTTTGAATCGCGGCGGACTCGCCGTCCGCAGCCCGCTCGATTGAATTGACCGCTTCGCCGCTATTCTGAAAAGCGCCTCACTACAGCCCCCGCTTGTGCTTTTTCCCCGCCACCACTGCAATTTGGCCTATACCCGGTCGATGTGCCGGCACTTCTCGCAGACGTAGCAATCGCCTTTCGGATTCAGCCACTCCAACCGGAACAACGTCGCCACCTTGGTGTGCAGTTGGGCTTCCTTCATCCAGAACTTGTCGTGCCCGCAGACCGGGCACTTCAGCGCGTGACCGGCGCGCTCAACTGGCTCGGCTTTCGGAACTGGAAACATATACTGCCAACGGGCATAAATTGCGCTTTTTCTTCCAACGGATGGGCAAGCGGAAAAACGGATTCTGACGGCGCGCATCCGTTTTTCCGTTTCGCGGAGCAATCCGTTGGAAGTTGGGCGCAAAGCGCAATTCGTGACCGTGCGCGGTATAGCCCCTCCTTCTGACTCCGAGTTTCCGCGTTACCCGTGATCGGCAGTTTGGATAACCGCTTTCATTGCGACTTCGACAGCGTCGGCAATGGCGTGCGCGGCCCGAGCCAACTCCGGCGCGGCGTCATACACGGCCTGCCCCAGCCGGTCGGCGGTTTGCGCGTGGGGCGAGTGCGGCATGTGCCCCAGCACCGGCAGCCCCGGCGAGTGCGCCGACACGTATTGGGCATCCTCCGGGGTTTGAATTTTGCTCCCCACCAGGAACAAGTGCTTGAGGCCGATGTCGGCGGCCAGCGACTTGATTTGCGCTGCCGTGGCAATGCTGCGCGCCGTCGGCTCCACCACCATAATCATGGCATCCACGGCCTCGGCCGTGGCCCGGCCCAGATGCTCCACCCCGGCGTACATATCCAGCAGCACCACTTCGTTCCGCCGCAGCAGAATGTGCGAAACGAGCTGCTTAAGCAGCACGCTCTCCGGGCAAATGCAGCCGGAGCCGCCATGCTCCACCGCCCCCAGTTCCAGCAGGGTAATGCCCCGGTGGGTCACGGTGTAGCGGTCGGGGATGTCTTCGACGCGCGGGTTGAGTTTGAAGTAGCCGCCAAAGGTGCCCGGCTTCGAGTCGGTGCGCTCGGCCACCAGTTCGTGCATCTCGGCGATGGGCGTGAGCGATTGCAGCAGGCCGGGCGGAAAGCCCAGCGCCGCGCCGAGGCACGGCGAGGGGTCGGCGTCAATCGCCAGCACCGCGCCGGCCTGCGCGGCATAGTGATAGGCCAGCAGACTGGTCAACGTCGTCTTGCCCACCCCGCCTTTGCCTGTAATAGCCAGTTTCATAGCGCAGCCTCCAGCCGCAACAAAAATCTCACCGCGAAGGCGCAAAGGCCCGCAAAGGGCGCGAAGTTTCTCATGAATTTTTCCTTCGCGCCCTTTGCGTCTTTGCGGTTCAAAACATCTTCGCGGTCGGCATAGTTTCCGCATTCCGCATTCATCATTCACACTTGCATCCCTTCGGGACACGCAAGTGCGGTGTCATTTATGCAGGCACCGCGCCGCCACAAAGCTCAGCCCGTGCTCGGTGAGCGCGCGCGCCGTGGCATTCAACGCCGCGTGCTTGTCCATGTAGTTGCGCTCGAGCAGAGGCATGTGGCCGCTGGCGATCACCTCGGCTTTGTCGCGGAAATAGTCAAGGATGTCCGAGGGGTGTTCGCGGGCGGCGTCCACGTCCGGGTCGCCGCCTTCGTGCTTGGCCGAGATGTTCGGCACGCTCCGGGCCAGTGTCATCAGTTCGTCGCGCCGCAGGTACGGCTGGCGCACGATGCTCTTGTAGGCTTCGGTGATGTGATGCTCGAAGCGGACGATCTTTTCAATGTCAAGCGCGCCGCGCACTTCGGCGCACAACTCAATCGTCTCGTTGGTTACCGAGTTGCCGAAGTTGAACCCGATGAGCGGGCTGGCGCCACCTGCCCCCGGAGCTTCCGGCGAACGGGGGTCGGGCCGCGAAAACAGCTTGGCTCCCAGCAGCGTCCACAGCACGGCGTAGGCATTGTCGTTGCCCATGAACACGGAAATCTTGAACTCGTTGTTCACCCCCAGCTTGTGCAGCAGATAGCCCAGCAGTACCGTGCCGGGGTTGAGGTTCAGCACTTGCGACGTGCCATAGGTGGTGTAGTAATGAAGAAACTCGTCGAGCCACAGGAGGGCGTGATCGTTGGGCTGGCCCACGCCGCCGAAGTAGCCGGTGATGGTGGCCGGGCCGCCCAGGTGCACGTTGGAGCCGTCGGTGCCTTTGGTGTCCAGCGTTTCCACGTAGCTGGCGCCGATGATCTGCATGGCGGCGGCCACCGCCGGCATGTCGCCGTGGTCCGCTTCCGACTCTTTCATTTTGCGCACGCGGATGAAACGCCCGGGCATCAGCTCGCCATAGGCAATGGCGTGGCGGGCTTCGGCGATCAGCCACGGGAAATACTGGAAGGCGCTGATCTCCAGCGTGACGGCCAGGTCGTCGGCGAAAGTCATCGTGTCGGCGCGCGGGCCGAGCACTTTGCGGCGGTAGTCGGCCAGCGGGATGAATACGCCCAGGTCGCGCTGTTCGATGAGCCAGTAGAGGTCCTTCAGATAGGGGGACTTGATCTCCTCCAGCCGGGACAACAGCGCGGGCAGTTGGCGGGCGCGTTCGGCTTTGCAGTTGATCTCTTCCGGCGTGCCATACTTGCGCACCACGTCGAGAAAAGCCTGCATCACACGGCTGTCCGGGTCGAGCAGCAGGACGTTAATGTCGGCCAGGTTGGCCTCCGGGATGTTCAGCCTGTTTTGAAGTGCGTCGATCATGGTCTCCTTCCTTCTTCCTCCAGCCACCGTTTCAAGTCGGCTAGCTGATCCTCTTTCATCCCGAACCAGTTATCCGGCTGGGGAAACTGTTTGCCCGTCACTTCGGCCACGTATTGTTTCAACCCGTTCAGAATCACTTCGCCGGCGTTGCCATACACCTTCGCCATCTTGGGCTTGAAGCGCGGGTACAGGCCGAACATGTCGTGGAAGATCAGCAGTTGGCCGTGCGCTTGCGGCCCGGAACCCAGGCTGATGATGGGTATCTTTGCGCGCTCGGTGATGATCTGTTGCACCCGATCCGGAATCATTTCGAACAGGATCGAGAACGCGCCCGCCTCTTCCAGAATCTGAGCATCCTCTACGATGCGCGCTGCCTGCTCCCACCCTTTGCCCTGCACCCGGAAGCCACCCAACGCCGACACGCTCTGCGGCGTAAGCCCCAGGTGCCCCATCACCGGAATCCCGGCTTCGGCAATGGCGCGCAGGCGGGAGGCCATTTGCCGCCCGCCTTCCAGTTTCACCGAGTCGCAGCCGGTCTCGGCCATGAAGCGCCCGGCGTTGCGCACGGCGGTTTCATCCGAAGGTTGGTAGCTCATGTACGGCATGTCGCCGATGAGCCAACTGCTGGGCGTGCCGCGCCGCACGGCTTGCGTGTGGCGCATCATGTCGTCCATCGTCACCGGCAGCGTGCCGTCGTAGCCGAGCATCGTCATGCCCAGGCTGTCGCCCACCAGCACCATGTCCACTTCGGCCTGCTCCACCAGGTGCGCCATCGAGTAGTCGTAGCAGGTGATCATCGTGATCGGGATGCCGTCTGCCATCTTCTTCTGCAGATCGGGCAGTGTGACTTTCTTGCGGTCGGTCATAAGAATCTCCCCGGCGGTAAATCAGTCATCAACAGACACCAGCCCCGTCTCCAATATGCCGGTCAATTGCCCGGCGGTCTCGGCGCTAAGCGGAGCCATGCGCAGTTTGCTGGCCGTGGCCTCATGGTCGTAATGCAGGTGTTTGATCTGCACTGCGCCGTCTTGCCATACGGCATAGGTGGCATCAGGCACGCCGTAGCGCGGCTGCCCCAGGCTGCCCGGATTCACAATGAGCCGCCCGTCGAATTGGCGAATGGCCGGCATGTGCGTGTGGCCCAGCACAATCACATCGCCGGGCACGCCGTCGAACAGGCGATGCAGTTCAGCTTCGGGGCAGGTGGCGGGGTGCATTTGCCCGCCCAGCGGATCGAGCGGCGAGCCGTGGGTTAGATAGAATTGCGCGCCGCCCAGTTCAGTGCACGTGAACAGCGGCCAGCTTTGCAGCCCGAGTACTTCCGAGGCAGCCAAAACGGCCCGCGCATAGTCGACTGTCTCGCGCGCCGCCTCTTCCAGTTCCGGCGGCGCGCCCAAGACCTCACGGGTCTCCAAAGACCCGTGAGGTCTGGTTGCCTCGTCGTGGTTGCCCCGCACGGCGGCGGTGGCATTGGACAGCAGCCAACGCACACAGTGGGCCGGGTTGGGGCCGTATCCCACTGCGTCGCCGGCAAACAGCAACGCATCCGGCTTCGGCTCGGCGCGCTGCAACGAGAGCAGAGCTTCCCAATTGGCGTGAACGTCGGCCAGGAGGATGACGCGCATCTCACTCCTACACCGGAATCCCCAGCGCTTGGATCAGGCGCGCCCAATAATTCACCTGCGCCGCCGTCGTCGCCAGAATTACGATCTCGCGCTCGGCGAAATTGGCGGTCAACTCTTCCACGAACTCCGGCGGGAACTTCAACGGCGTGGCGGAGATCAACCGCGCATACCTGACGGCGATACGCTCGCGTTCAGAAAACGTGGCGACGGCGTCCACGTCAATCTGGCTGCGCAGCGCCGACAACTCTACCGCGGTGATCAGGCTGTCGCTCAACTCGACCGAGTTCATCGAAACGCAAAACGGACAGGACACCACCAGCGACACCTGCAAGCGCACCAGCCGCAGAAGGCGTGGGGTCAAATCCTTCTTGCCGTCGGCGATCAACGATTCGAGAAGGCCTGAACTGATGGCCGCCGGGGGATACCAGGCCAGCAGCCTGCCGGGCAATAGTTCTTTCCCGGCTTCGCGCTCCGCGTACCAAATGCCCAGCCGAAGCCAGGGTGCCATTTTTTCCGGTGGGCTAATGAATGCGGCCCGCGGGGCGAGCGCCTCATTCACCGCGCGATCCCTTTCGCATCCAACAGCGGCTTTGGATCGACCATGTTCTTCGAGAGCGCAGCGGCTTTTGCGCCCAGACCAAACGCGAGGGCCATCAGTTGAGTAATGTAAAGCACGGGTATGTCGCCTGCCCCGTCGGCGAAAGTCATTTGATGCTGCCGCCCGTCCAGATTGGCATGGCACAGCGGACAGGCGACCACCACCGCCTCGGCTCCGGCGGCGCGCGCCTCGGCCAGGATATGCGCGCTTAGATCAAGCACGATGTCGGTGCGAGTGATGGACAGCGATGCGCCGCAACACGTCGTCTTGCCTCCCCATTCCACCGGCGTCGCGCCGAGCGCAGATACGAGCCGATCCATTTCCACCGGATATTCGACTTGTGTCGCTTGCGTCACCTTGGGCGGGCGCGTGAGCAAACAGCCGTAATAACAGGCCACCTTCAAACTGTCGAGCGGTTTCTTCACTTGATCGGCGATCTTGTCCAGCCCAATGCGGTTCACCAGCACGTCGAGTAACGATCGCACCGCGACCGAGTCGGCGAAGCGGTGGCCGACCTCGGCCTCCATCTGCGCCTTCAGCGCCGGGTCGGAGTCCAGTTCGTGCCGGGCGGTCCGGAGCCGGCTGAAACACATGGCGCACGGTACCGCCACTTCATCCATGCCCATCTGCTCCAGCATCGCCATGTTCCGCGATGGCAGTTTGACCGCCAGCTCGGGGTCCACGCGGTGCGCGGGCGACGAGCCACAGCACACCCATCCTTCCGGTTCAACCAATTCGAGGCCCAGGGCCGCCGCCACGGCATGGATCGAGTGATCGTATTCCGAGGCCATGGAGTGCAGTGAGCAACCGGGGTAGTAGCCGATTTGATTTTGTCGCCGCTCCACCGGTTTGGCGTGTTTGGGCGGGCGCGCAAATTCCGGGGTCAAACTGACTTTGCCCTTACCAATCATTTCCAGACCCATCGCTACGTCTTTGAACGGCCGGCCGGTGCGCAAGTTCAATTCGAGAATCAAGCCGAGTTCATAGGCCCGGCCGATAATATCCACGTTGCGCAGGAAGACCTTGTTGAACAGCGCCACCTCCGGCACTTTGGCCGGAATGCCGCGCGTCACCGCCTCGCGCGCCATGAAGTCCATCACCTTCGCCACGTCAATGCCCTGAGGGCATCGCGTCGTGCACGTCTGGCAACCGGCGCACAGCCAGGGCGTCTTCGCGTTGAGCGCCAGCTCGTCCCGCCCTAGTTGCGCGGCGCGCATCACTTGATTGGGCGCGAGATCGAAATACTCGGCCAGCGGACAACCCGATGTGCACTTGACGCACTGGTAACAGAGAAAAACATTTTCGCCCGTCTTCGCGCGTATCTTTTCGGCCAGGTCGGTTTTCAATTCGGTGATTGTCATGGCGCACTCTCCAGCCGCAACCAAAATTTCACCGCGAAGGCGCAAAGGCCCGCAAAGGGCGCAAAGTTTCTCATAAATTTTTCCTTCGCGCTCTTCGTGTCTTGGCGGTTCAAAATACCTTCGCAGTCGGCATAGTTTCTGCGGAGGAACACTATGGCACCGGCCTCGGCAGCAATCCCGCCCGTTCCATAATAATTGGCACGGCCTCTTCCCACTCAATCGCCATGATGTGCACTCCGGCAATCCCCTCAATCTCACGCATCTGCTGAATCAACTCGACACAAATCCTAAGCCCCTCTTCTTTGAAGGCCGCCGCCTTTTGCTTTCTGTCTTCGATGCCCTTGCCCGCCGCCTCCATGCGCGCCACGATCTCGTCCGGCACGTCCATGCCGGGCACCTGATCGCGCATGTACCTGGCCGCGCCCGGCGTCTTGAGCGGGCCGACCCCGGCCAGGATGTAAACCTGTTTGTGGACGCCCAAATCCACAACTCGCTTCATAAACTCGCGGAAGCGCGGCACGTTGTAGATCAACTGTGTCTGGATGAAGTCTGCTCCGGCTTTGGCCTTCTTGCCCAACCGGTAAGGCCGCCAGTCAAAGGGATCGCCGAACGGATTCTCCGCCGCGCCGACGAAAAAGCGCGGGTTGAGACCTTTGATCTCCTCGCCGCATTGGAGACTTGCCTTGTCGCGCAAGCCCACCACCATCTGCACCAACTGCAATGAGTCGATGTCGTGGACATTTTTGGACTGCGGGTGATTGCCAAAGGTCTGGTGATCGCCGGAGAGGCACAGAATGTTCCGCATGCCAAGCGCATACCCGCCGAGCAAGTCGGACTGCATGCCCAGCCGGTTGCGGTCGCGGCACGTCATCTGCATGACCGGCTCCAGCCCGGACTGAAAGGCAATTACGCCCGCGCCGATGGAAGACATGCGCACGATGGCCGTCTGGTTGTCGGTGATGTTGGCCGCGTCGACAAAGCCTTTGAGTATCCCGGCTTTTTTGCGAACCACTTCGCCGTCCGCATTCTTGGGCGGGCCGAGTTCGGCGGTCACGGCAAAGTGTCCCGCGCGCAGAACTTTTTCCAAATTGGAGCCTGATTTGTAACCGTTCAACTCGCTCATCACGCACCTCGCAAGCCTTTATGCTTCTTCCGTCACCACCAAACGCAAATCCTGGCGCACGATCTTGCGCGGCCCGCCATCGCGGCCGGTGCGCCAATCTTTGGGCGGGGTGATCTCCATGATCAAATCCAGCCGCCCCTGCGCGTTGAGCTTGTCGTAGATCAACTGCCACGCGCATTCGATCTCCGGGTTGACTTCGCATTTGCCTTTCGACGATCCGCCGCACGGGCCGTTGAGCAGTTGCTTGGAGCACCGGGCAATCGGGCAGATGCCGCCGGTGAGGCCGAGGATGCACTGGCCGCACGCCGCGCACCGTTCCGCCCACACACCCTGCTCCAGCGGCAGGCCCATGAACTTGGTGTCGAGGCCGGGGATGACGATGGCGTCCGGGTACCGCTCGGCCAGAGCTTGCACGCCGACGCCGCAGCCCAACGACAGCACAATGTCGGCCTCGGCTATCCGGTCGCCGATGGCGTCGAGGTATTCCCACTCGCACTGCCGCTGCACCGTCACCTCGCCGATGCTTTTCTCGTGGCCTTCCATCCTGGCCGACATGCGCAGGAGCGAGCCGAGTATGCCCGCTTCTTTTTCGCCGCCGGCAAAACACACGGTGACGCACGTGCCACAGCCGACGATGAGCACCGTTTGCGCTTCGCCGACGAGCGATTGGATTTCTTTCAACGGTTTCTGTTCTGCAACTATCATCGTAACCTCCGGGGGTGAGGGTCAAAATTCTTCCTCGCGCGGCAACAGCCTCATCGTCAGAATCGCCACGTCGGCAGTCTCGCCGTCGGGGAACATGAAGTAATCCTCAAACGAGCATTTCAAATCGAAACCGGCGTTGCGAAAAGCTTTGATGACTTTGGTCTGATCGGCGACAACTTCGGCCACGAGCAGGTGCAGTCCCGCTTTGCGGGCGAGATCGACGACGGCCTTGAGCATGTGCGTGCCGAGGCCGCGCCGCCGGAAATCTTTGGCCAGGAAGATGCGCACTTCGCCCATGTGCCGCGCCGGGCCTGGGCGAAAGTGGAGGCTGGCGTCGCCGACGATGCGATCTTGCGCCAGGGCGATGAGGGGCAGCACCTTGTGGTAGTCCAACTCGTCCACCCACCGCCCCGTTGTTTCGGGATTGGTGATCGGGTCGCGCAAGTATTTGGCATCGTCCGCCGAAACCGGAGCGAACATTTCGATGAAGCGGCTGCGGTCGTCGGGCGTGAGCAGGCGCAATAGCACTCGCGCGCCGTCTTTCAACGTAATCAGATTGCGATAGGTGATTGCTTGTTCGGATATCATGCGCGCCTCCCCAGCGGACTCGGTCCCAACCCCCTCACCGTTTCGTCCATCTCCGTCACGGCATCGGCCCATTTCTTGCCCATGGCCGACGACATGTTGAACATACGAATGCGATCCGGCTCCAGGCCGATTCTTTGCAGCAATGTTTTGGCGTAATTCACACGCCGCCTGGCATTGAAATTGCCCTGCTGATAATGGCAATCGCCTTCCATGCAACCGGCCACCATCACTCCATCCGCGCCATGCTCGAAGGCGTCCAACACCAATTGCACATCCAGCTTGCCCGTGCAGGGCAGCTTCACCACGCTCACGCCGGGCGGGTATTGAATGCGCAGCGAGCCTGCCAGGTCGGCGGCGGCGTAGGCGCAGTAGTGGCAGCAGAACGCTATGATCATGCCACCGCCTCCTCAAACAGCGCTTCCACCTTGGCCATCATTTGCGCGTCGCGATAGTGCATCACGCTAATCGCTTTGGCCGGGCACTCGCCGGCGCAGATGCCGCACCCCTGGCAGATCGCCGGCTCGATGTAGGCCGCGCCGAGGATGTTCCCCACGCCGACGACGTTGGCCTTGATCTTCGGCACGGAATAGGGACAGATGCGCACGCACGTTAGGCAGCCGGTGCATTTCGATTGATCCACCACCGCCACCGCACCGCCTACGCTGAGCGAGGGGCGGGCGAGCACATTCGCCGCGCGCGACGCTGCGGCCTTGGCCTGCACAATCGTCTCATCGAGAAACTTCGGATAGTGCGCTGCCCCGGCCATGAACAGCCCCTCGGAGGCAAAATCAACCGGGCGCAGTTTTACGTGTGCTTCAAGGAAAAAGCCGTCGGCGTCCACCGGCACTTTGAGTTTCGAGCCAAGTTCGCGCGACCCGTCGGCGGGGACCATCGGCGTCGAAAGCACCAACAAGTCGGGGCGCAGTTCCAGTTCCATGCCCAGAATCCGCTCCCAAACCCGCACGACGATTCCGGATTTCGGATTGCAGATTTCGGATTGCAGATTGGGGATTTGGGACGGTTCGGCTTCACTCACCACAAGTTCGGGATTTGGGATTTCGACGACCGGCTTTCGGTCGAAGTCGTAGCGAATAAACCGCACGCCCTGCCGCCGCGCTTCGGTGTAGAGGCGTTCTTTGAAACCGTAGGTGCGAATATCGGTATACAGGATGGTCACCTCCGCGTCCGGGTCTGCCGACTTGAGCCGCAGCGCGTTCTTGAGCGCAGTCGTGCAGCACGTGCGGCCGCAGTATTTCTCCGCCGGACCGACGCATTGAATCATCACCACGGATCGCGGATTGCCGATGGCCGATTGCCGATTGCCATCGGCCATCAGCCATCTGCTATCTGCCATCGGCCGGCAGCCATCGGCTAACAGCGCCTCAAACTCCTGCTGTGTCACAATGCGCGGGTCCTGGCCGTATTCGTATTCCTCGCCACGATATTCCTTGCCGCCCGTGGCCACGATGGTGACACCGTGCCGGATTTCTGCGCCGTCGCTCAAACGACTGATGAAATTGCCCACAAAGCCCGTCGTCGTTTCGAGTTCGCTGTGGAGGTGAGTGGTGATCAGCGGATTCTCTCGCACCCGCCCGATCATCTCGCGCAGGAACGCCTGCGGATCGTTTGAAGTGCGAAGTGGGGAGTGGGGGGTTTGAATTTCCTCCGCGGTATAAAACACATTTCGCAAATTGCCGCCCAGTTCCGCTTCGCGTTCGACGAGGTGAACCGGGAAGCCTTGATCGGCCAGCGACAGCGCCGTCGTCATTCCCGCCGGGCCGCCGCCGATGACGAGGGCCGAGCGTTCGATGCCCACCGGCGTGGTCTGCAAAGCTTCGAGCGCCGCCACACGCGCCACCGACATGCGAATGAGTCCCCTGGCCTTCGCCGTCGCCGCTTCCCAATCCCGCGAGTGCACCCACGAGCAGTGGTTGCGAATGTTCGCCATTTCGAAAAGAAAGGGATTTAGCCCGGCGGCGCGGATCGAATCCTGGAAGAGCGGCTCGTGCGTGCGCGGCGTGCAACTGGCGACGACCACGCGGTTGAGTCCCAGTTCTTTCACCCGCTCGGTAATACGGGCGACGGAATCTTGCGAGCAGGTATACAGCATGTTCTCGGCGTGGGCGACGCCCGGCAGGGTCTTGGCATATTCGGCGACACCCGGCACGTCGAGGAAGCCGGCGATGTTCGATCCGCAGTGGCACACGAACACGCCGATGCGGGCCTCCTCTTCGCTCACATCGCGCTCCGGCGGATAGCTTCGCTCACGCGCCAACAGGCCGCGCGCCGGCGCCAACAGCGCCGCCGATTGCGCCGCCGCGCCGGAGGCCTCCACCACCGTCTCGGGAATATCCTTCGGCTCGCGGAACGGGCCGACGGCGTAAATGCCCGGTCGCGAGGTCTGCAACGGATCGAATTGCACCGTTGCGCAGAAGCCGTAGGGATCGAGTTCGACGCCGAGGTCGCGCCCCAACTGCCGCACGGCGGGCGACATTTCCATGCCGACGGAAAGCACGACCAAATCAAACTCCTCTTCAATTACAGCCGGGGAGCGTGGGAGTGTGGGCACTTCGACTTCGCTCAGTGTGCAAGTGTGGGAGAGGTCGCTTGGGGCATAGCGGAGAATCAGACCGTGGCTCCGCGGATTTTCTTTCAGCGCCGAAATGCGGCAACGGTGATACTGGACGCCGTACTTCTCGCGGGCGCGGCGATAGTATTCCTCGTAGCCTTTGCTGAAGGCGCGCATGTCCATCATAAAGACGTGCACTTCGGTGTCCGGCTCGTGCTCCTTGGCCATGATGGCTTCTTTGGCCGCGTACATGCAGCACACCGCCGAGCAGTAGTCGTGCGTTTGATCGCGCGAACCGATGCACTGCAGGAACGCAATCTTCCTGGGCCGCACACCGTCCGACGGGCGTTTGACGTGCCCGGCCGTGGGGCCGGAGGCCGACAGCAGCCGCTCGAATTGCAAGGCTGTCACCACGTTCGGGAAACGCCCAAAGCCGAACTCTTGCGAGAGTTTCGCGTCGTACGCCTGATACCCCGGCGCGAGAATCACCGCGCCGACGTTGACTTCCTCGACGCGCTCGACTTCGTCGTGGTTGATGGCTTTGACGCCGCACACGTACACGCAGCTCATGCACTCCGAGCACAGGCCGCAGGCCAAACAGCGCGAGGCCTCGGCTTTGGCTTGCGCTTCGGTGTAGCCGCGCTCCACTTCGGCAAACGTGCCGCGCCGTTGTTGCGCCGGGATCATCGGCATAGGCACGCGCGGCGAGACGCGAATTTCGTTCCGCGTCAATTTTTCTTCCACTTCGGGACGCGTCATTTTTACGACCGGTAGGTCGGGCGCGAATTTGGGTTCGAGCGGCTCGCCGGAGATGTAACGGTGAATGGTGGCCGCAACTTTGTGGCCGGCGGCCACGGCTTCGATGACAAACGCCGTGCCGGTGGTGGCATCGCCCGCCGCAAACACGCCGGGGCGCGTGGCGGCGAAGGTGTTGGGGTTGATGGCAATGGTGGATTGGCGGGTAATGCCCACCCCGGCGTCATCCGGGATAAATGCCAGACCGGCGCGCTGGCCGATGGAAAAGATCACCGTGTCACAGGGGATGACGTGTTCCGAATCCGGCTCGGTTTCGAGCGTCAACTTGCCTTCCGAGTCGAAATCCATGAACCTGACGTTGACAGATTCGACTCCCGTCACCCGCCTCTCATCGCCCTCCAGAATTCGCTTGAACGAGCGAGCCGGATACATGGTGACGCCCTCGGCTTCGGCCTCTTCGATTTCCCACGGGTGCGCGGGCATCTTCTCGCGCGATTCGAGACAGGCCATCGCTACCGAGGCCGCGCCCAAACGCACGGCGGTGCGGGCGCAGTCAATCGCCACATTGCCGCCTCCAAGAACCAACACTCGTTTTCCATAAACCGAGTGTTCAACTTCAAACTTCACGCGAAGCGTCCCAACTTCAAACTTCAAATCGTCACCGTCTGCAATTTGAGATTTGAGATTTGAAGTTTGAAGTTCTGCGAGACGAACGTCTCGCAGAAACTGCGTGTTCACCAGCACGTCCGGCAAGTCTGCGCCGGGGATGGGGAGTTTCTTTCCTTCGTGCGCGCCGACGGCAATCAGCACCGAGTCGAAACCGTGGGCAAAGAGATCGTCGAGGTTGTTGACGGTCGTGTTGAGGCGCAGGTCAACCCCCAGATCAACGATGTCCTGCACTTCACGGTCTACAATCGCCGCGGGCAGACGGTATTCGGGGACGCCGACGCGCAACATGCCGCCCGCCACCGGCAGAGACTCGAACACGGTGACACCGTAACCGAGCGTGACCAAATCCTTGGCGGCGGTGAGGCCGCACGGCCCCGCCCCTATGACGGCGACTCTCTGCGTGCGAGTCTGAGGGACACGTTGAATCGGTTCGCGATCTTTCGAGTAGGCCCAATCGGCGACGAAGCGTTTGAGGGCGTGAATGTTGAGCGGCTCGTCAACAAGGTTCCGGTTGCAGGCCAGTTCACAACGGTGATTGCAGATGCGGCCGCAGATGCCGGGGAAGGGATTGTCTTCTCTGATGACGCGGAGCGCGTCGGCGTAGCGGCCTTCGCGGACGAGGGCGATGTAGCCTTGGGCGCGTTGACCGGCGGGGCAGGCGTCACGGCAGGGGGCGATGCCCTTCTTTTCAATCGCATATGCGGCCGGGATGGCCTGGGGGTAGAGGCGGTAAGCGGCGCGGCGCGGCGCCAGTCCTTCGTTGAACTCGTCGGGCAGTACGATGGGGCAGACTTTTTCGCAATCGCCGCACCCCACACACTTGAGCGGATCAATGTAGCGCGGCTTGCGGCGGACTCTGGCAGTGAAGTTTCCGGCGTCGCCGTCCACGCCGAGCACTTCGGTGTCCGTCAGGATTTCAATGTTGAGGTGGCGGCCCGTCTCGACCAGTTTGGGCGAGATGGTGCACATCGCGCAGTCGTTGGTGGGGAAGGTTTTGTCCAACTGCGCCATGTGGCCGCCAATGGCGGATTTGGTTTCGACCAGATAAACCTTGAAGCCCTGCTCGGCCAGATCGAGGCTGGCCTGCATTCCGGCAATGCCGCCGCCGACGACCATCACCGCGCCGACCGGCACGTGGCCGTTGCCCGAAGGAATGATATCAGAGAGAGGTACGAAAGCAGATTGGCCGGACACGCGCATCATCCTCTATTATGCAAAATAAGCCGGATATTCTTCGACACGAATTAGCATACGCCCGCCGCCCCGTGACATAGAGTGCCAAATGTCACGCGCTTGCCCGATAAGTTTCATCGGAAATGGAAAGATGGAATTGGACGAAAGGAGGCGAATTAGACCAAATCAAGACTTGGATTGATGCAGCGGGCTTGGCCCCAATTTTTGCACTCGCTCCGTCATTTCCCGCGCTACCCGTGCAAACGTGGCCCCCTGGCCGCCGGAGACGAAGAACATGTCCAGCCGCTCGCCCTCAATGCCAATGCTCTCCAACAGCCCGCGCGCCCGCGCCACGCGCGCTTTGCCCCGCTCGTTCCCGCGCACGTGGTGGCAATTGCCCAACGAGCAGGCCACAACGTACACGCCATCCGCGCCTTGCTCGAACGCTTCCATGATGTAACGCACATCGGTCTTGCCGGTGCATGGCAAGCGCACGAGTTTGACGTTGGCCGGGTACGGCACATGCAACGCCCCGGCCGTGTCGGCGGCCATGTAGGCGCAGTAGATGCAAGTGAAGGCGGTGATGTCAGGCTCAAAGTGACCGTTGGTATTCATGTGCGAAAGGGACTCCGGGAAACTGCCGGAATTCAAAGAACGCCTCACACTGCGAGTTCCCTGAGTTCCTTTGTTTCCTGTAGTTTCCACCCTCCGACCCCGCTCATAATCTGCTCGTCTCGATACCCCAATAATTGAATCGCCTTCGCCGGGCACTCGGCGGTGCAAGTGCCGCAACCCTGGCAACGCGCCGGATCGATCCACGCCGCGCCGCGCACGCCGCCCACACCCGTCAGGTTGGCGCGAATCTGTGGGATGCCGAAGGGACACGTGCGGGCGCAAGTGAGACAGCCGGTGCATTTGGCCGCCTCCACCACCGCCACACTGCCGCCGATGAACATAGTCTGTTTTGACAGCACGGTCATCGCCCGTCCTGCCGTCGCCAACGCCTGAGCGATGCACTCCTCGATGAACTTGGGGTAGTGCGCCATGCCGGCCAGGAAGATGCCTTCTTCCATGAAATCCATCGGGCGCATCTTCAAATGCGCTTCGAGGAAGAAACCTTCGGTTGAAAGCGGCAAGCGCAGTGTTCGCGCCAGAGCGGCGGAATCTTCGCCCGGCGCGATGGACATGCTCAGGGCCACGAGGTCCGGCGCGAGTTCCAGCGTTTCGCCGAAGACGTGCTCGTGAACGCGGACGGTGATAGCTGATGGCCGCTTCGCGTGGCTGATAGCGGATAACGGCGCGCTGTTCGAAGTTGGGAGTTGGGAGTTTGAAGTTTGGAGTTTGGAGTTTTCGATTTCCACCTTCGGCGGATCGTTTTCCGTGTAGCGCACAAACAGCACGCCGCGCCGCCGCGCTTCCGAATAAAACTTCTCGCGAAAACCGTACGTGATGATGTCTTTGTAACATATCGTCACCGCGCATTTGGGATTCAGCATCTTGATGCGGATGGCGTTCTTCAACGTGTTGGTGCAGCACGTCCGCGAGCAGTAATCCGGCGCGCCTTCGGGCCGCACGCACTGGATCATGACAATGTGCTTCATGGCCGCGATGCGCTCCGGCTGATGGGCAATCAGTTCTTCCAAGGCCGATTGGCGGATCACCTTCGGATGGAGTCCAAGCCCGTAACGCCCGTCGCTCGACTCGCGCCCGCCCGTTGCCAGGATTGTGACGCCATGCTGAATCTCGATCTGGCCGGCCGGCGTTTGAATCAGGGACTCGAACGCGCCCACACTCCCGCTGTGCCGCGCCACTTCGCTCCGCATGTGCACGGTGACGCGCTCGTGGGCAATCACCCGATTCACCAGATCGCGCAACAGCCGTTGTGGATTCGCGCCCTCGGCTACGTAATAAACATGGTGCAGGTTGCCGCCGAGCGCGTCGGATTTTTCGACGAGATGCACATCGAAGCCGCCATCGGCAATCGTCAAGGCTGCGGTCATGCCCGACACGCCGCCGCCGATCACCAGCGCGCTCCGGCTCGGCGTGCGTCTTTCCTTGGCGACCGCTTGAGCCGGGCTGACTCGCGCCACACCGACTCGCACCAATTCCTTCGCCTTGCGAGTCGCGCCATCGGGATCGTCGGCATGCACCCAGGCGCACTGCTCGCGCAGATTCACCATCTCGGCCAGGTACGGATTCAACCCGGCCTCGCGCGCCACGCGCTGGAACAGCGACTCGTGGGTGCGGTGACTGCAGGCGGCCACGACGAGGCGGTTGAGGCGCAGATCGCCGATCGCCCGGCGGATGTGATCCAGCCCGTCGGGGAAACAGGCAAAGGGCAGGTACTCGGCGTGGACGACGCCGGGCAGTCCGGCGGCAAAGCCGGCCGTCTCCGGGGCTTGCACCACATCCGAAATACTTCCACCGCACCCGCACACAAACACCCCCAGCCGCACCGGTTCGCCGGACACGTCACGCTCCGGGCCGAAGCTATCCCGCCCGACGAAGGGGTGTTCGCGGGACGACGGCAGGGAGCCGAGTTGATCGCGCATCAGCCGCATGGCTTCCGCGGCCGCGCCCGAGGCATCCACGATGGTTTCGCCGATCTCCTTCGGCGAGGCAAACGCCCCGCACACAAACACGCCGGGGCGCGAAGTTTCCAGCGGCGTGAACTTGTCCGTTTGACAAAAACCGTTTTCGTTGAGTTCGATGCCCAGCACGCGCGACAATTGCCCGGCCAGTTCCGGCGGGCGGACACCGACGGCCAGCACCACCATGTCGTAACGCTCTTCGACGAGCGGCCCCTGCCCGGAGGCCGCTTCGCCGTGTATACGCCCGCCCGGGTAGCGCAGAATCAAATCGCGCGTCGCCGGGTCTTCGCGTATTTCCGAAATGCGGCAGCGCACGTATTGCACGCCGTGCCGATCACGCGCATTCAGATAGTAGGTTTGATACTCCTTGTTGAAAGCCCGCTCGTCCATGGTGAAGATGCGTGTCTCCACCCCCGGCAGGCGCTGCTTGGCAAGCATGGCCTCTTTGGTGGCGTACATGCAACAGATGGACGAGCAATAGGGGTATTTTTGATCGCGCGAGCCGACGCACTGCAGCCAGGCTATTCGCATGGGCGGTTTGCCGTCGGACGGCCGGGAGATGGCTCCTTCGCTCGGGCCGGAGCGCGAGACCAGTCGCTCGTACTGCATCGAGGTGATTACGTTGGCGTACCGCCCGAAGCCAAACTCCTGCATCTCGGTCGGGTTGAAAGGTTTGTACCCGACGGCAAGTATCACCGCGCCGACGCCCAGCTCCTCTTCAACCATCGCCGCCGACAAATCGATGGCCTCCGTCGGGCACACCTCGACACATTTGCGGCACTCGTCGCACGTGTCCGCTTTGTCGAGCAGATAATACGAATCCGGCACGGCGCGCGGCGCAGACTTGCTGATGGCCTTGCGCATGGTCAAGCCCATTTGAAATCCCGATGGGCGCTCGACGGGGCAAATCCTGGCGCACAGCCCGCAGTTGATGCACTTCGCCGGATCGACGAACTGTGGTCGCCGCCGCAGCCGCGCGGTAAAATTACCGGCCTGCCCCTCGCAGGCGATCACGTCCGTCGAGGTCAGCACTTTGATGTTCGGATGCAGATTGTGGTCGAGCAGCGCCGGGGTGATGGAGGGCCTGGTGCAACCGTATCCGTGATCTGACGTGCCTCGGCACAACACGCAGTCGTGGGTGGGAAACATGAAACCCAGTTGAGCCACGCGCCCGCCGAGGGCCGGGGTGCTTTCGACCAGATAGGCTTGCAACCCGGCCTCGGCCACGTCGATGGCGGCGCGCATCCCGCCGACGCCGCCGCCGATGATCAGGACGGCATTCGACTCGGTTTTCCTGACTGCTACCGCCATTCCCCGGCCCTACTCGGTTCGCCCTCCGGCACCGGCTGCCCGAGGAGGTATTCGTATGCCGCCAGCGCAGCTTTGGCCCCTTCGCCAATGGCGATGAGCACCTGCTCGCCGAAAGCGTCGGTCACGTCGCCGGCGGCAAACAGCCCGGGCGCGGTGGTGCAGTTGCGCGAGTCGATTTTGATGCGGCCCTGCGAATCGCAGTCGACAAGGTGCGACACCAGCTTGGAATTGGGCACGAGGCCGAGTTCCACGAAAAACGCGTCGGACTGGATCGCGCGCATGTCCGCGCCCTTCTTGACCACCAGCGTGCGGGCAAATTCGTCGCCCAGCACTTTTTCCACGTGATAGCCTTCCATCAGCGTGACATTGGAGGCGGCGATGAGCCGCTTGCCCAGCGGGCTATCCAGTTCGCCGTGGGTGGGGGCCACCAGCGTCACCTCGCGGGCAATGTGGGCCAATTCCAGCGCGGCGCGCAGCGCCAACAGCGAGTCGCCGATGACGGTGACCGCCCGCTCGATGAACAGCGGCGCATAACTTACGGCGCTGTAGCACAGGCCGCGCATCATATATTCCTTTTCGCCGGGCACGTTGAGTTGCTGGCCCAGCGCGCCGGTGGTGAGCAGCAGCGCCCGGGCGGCGTAGTCCGGCCCGCTGCGCGTGTGCACGCGGTAGCCATCGTGCGTGCGCTCCACGGTTTCAACCTTGTCCATCACCCGGGCAAAGTCGAGATACTCGATCTCGTTGACGAAGTTGTTAACCACCTCTTCGCCGTTGATCACCAGGTGATGCTCGATGTCCGGCAGTTGCAGGCGGTAGTTCGTTTTGCCGCCCAGGTCTTTGGTGATCAGCAGCACGTTCAGCCGCTTGCGCAGCGCGTAAATGGTGGCGGTCAGCCCGGCCGGCCCGCCGCCGATGATGATCAGGTCGTACATGGTTGCCTCCTGTGAGAAACGCCAAACTCCAAACTTCAAACTCCCAATTTGAAACTTGAAGCTGGGAGTTTGTAGTTTTCGGTCTCACTCCGCCTTCTCAATAAACCCCTCTTCCATCATGCTCCGGGTGAGGTTGCGCGACCGGCGGATGATGGCGGCGGCCCGTTGATACTCCTCGTCGTGTGTGGTCGGGATGCGGGCGATGCCCTGTTCCACCGCTTTGGCGGCCACGGCGGCGGCCTCGCGTGGGAACACATCCCATTCGTCCATCGTGGGCAAAATGTACTCCGGGTTCAAGCCGTGCTCGGCGGCCATATCGGCCAGGGCGTGCGCGGCGGCAATGCACATCTCGTCGGTGATGGTCTTGGCGCGCACATCCAGCGCCCCACGGAAAATGCCGGGGAAGCCGAGTGAATTGTTCACCTGGTTGGGGAAGTCGCTGCGGCCCGTGGCGACTACGGCCGCCCCGGCCGCTTTGGCGTCCCACGGCCAAATCTCCGGCACCGGGTTGGCGCAGGCGAACACGATGGCGTCGTCCGCCATGGATGCGATCCATTCTTTTTTCAGCACATCCGGCCCCGGGGTGGAAAGGGCAATCACCACGTCCGCGCCGTGGAGGGCCTCGGCGATGCCGCCCTCGCGCCCTTCGGCATTGGTGCTCTGGCACAGCCGCCACTTGTCCACGTATTCGGCTTTGCGAAGCTCGAGGTCTTTGCGATTCTTGTGCAGGATGCCCTTGCTGTCCACCATGAGGCACAGTTCGGGCGATGCGCCACAGGTGAAGATGAGCCGCGTGCAGGCCACGTTGGCCGCGCCGCTGCCTACGAACACGATGCGGATGTCCGACATCTTCTTGCCCACGATCTTCACGGCGTTGATCAGCCCGGCCAGCGTGACCATGGCCGTGCCCTGCTGGTCGTCGTGCCAGATCGGAATCTCGGCCTTCTGCCGCAACGTGTCGAGGATGCGGAAGCATTTGGGTTGAGAGAAGTCTTCGAGGTTGACGCCGCCGAACCCCGGTTGAATGGTGAGCACCGTTTCGATGATCTTGTCCGGGTCTTTGGTGTCGAGCATGATCGGCCAGGCGTCCACGCCGCCGAGATATTTGTAGAGCAGCGCCTTGCCCTCCATCACCGGCAGGCCGGCCTTGGGGCCGATGTCGCCCAGGCCCAGCACCCGCGTGCCATCGGACACCACGGCCACCGTGTTCCACTTGTTGGTCATCTCGTACACCAACTCCGGGTTGGCCTGAATGGCTTTGCACGGCGCGGCCACGCCCGGCGTGTACCAGATGGCAAAATCGCTGAAGTCGCGCACCCGGCACTTGAGGGCGGTCTCCACTTTGCCCCGGTAAAACGGGTGCAGGCGCATGGCATCGGCTGACGGCTTTTTGGCTTTCGCCAGCAGTTCGTCAATCGTCAGGGTTGGAGCATCCTTAAGCATCATGTTTTCTCCCCTTGAGTGTGGCCCGGCGGCCGCGCGGCCGCTAGAGCCTGAGATATGAATCGGTGTAAATCACTTTGTTCAGCAACACCTGCACCGTCTTCCACAAACCCAGTTGCGCCGGGTCTTTCATGTCCACGTCGCCCGACTCCAACTCGGCCCCGGCGGCCACCGCGTCGTGCAATTTCAGATACAGCGCCCCCAACGGCGTGGAGCCGTCACGCTGCTGCACAATACGGATGGCGTTCATCAAATCTTCGTCAAACGCATCGATGATGGCCGCATCGAGTCCCACGGCCATGAGCATCACCATGTAGGTGCGGTTGAGCAGGGGGCGCATGGCTGCCGGAACCGCGTTGGACACGTTGGACAGGCCCACGTTCACCTGCGGCGGCGGGTCGGCCACCATCTTCAGCATCCGCACGGCTTCGATGCACTGCGGCACAAATTCCTGGCAACCGGACACGGTGAGCACGAGCGGGTCGATCAGCAAATCCTCCATGGGCAGGCCCAACTCCTGCGCCCGGGGGATTAGCTTCTCCATGGCAATACCCACGCGGGCGTCGGCGCTGACGGGGATGCCTTCTTTGGCCATGGTGAGGGCGATGAGCTTCGCGCCGTATTGCACCGCCAGCGGCGGCACGGTAGCCAGCCGTTCTTCTTCGGCAGAGGTAGAGTTGATGATGGCATTGACCCGGCCATCGCGCTTGACTTTCTTGAGGCCGGCCTCGATAGCCGCCAGGTTGGTGGTGTCGAACGACAGCATCATGCCGCCCACCCCTTCTTGCACGCAATCCACCAGCCACTCCATCACCGCCGGCCCCGATTTTTTCTGCGGCCCGATGTTGAGGTCCAACGCGTGAGCGCCGGCCGCCTTTTGCCGGCGCGCCAGTTCAACGAAGTATGCGCCGTCGCGGGCGGCGAGGGCTTCTTTGACTTTGGGTGAAATGATATGGATGGCTTCACCGATGAGCAGCATGAGTCTCTCCTTGATTGATTGAATTTGCGCAACCGCCCGCGCACAACGGCGGCTGCTCTTAGGCTATCACCGGCGCGGCGCGCCGGGCTATTGCCAAACTTCCCAATTACGGGATATGAAAGTCACAAGGGTTAAGCAACACACCCCGCGCCACAAAGCCGGGGGTGTGTTGTACTGGTAGTCGGTCGAAATAATCGGAAACAAAAACCTGCGCGTATTGACCGGGTTGGCGTTGCCACCCGTCTGGGTAGGGGCAATTACGCCACGACTTTGGCTCGCACATCCAATGCCACTGTGCCTTCGCCTTCGGGCAACACGCGCAACGGGTTAATCTCGATTTCAGCCAACTCCGGGAAATCGGCGGCCAACTGCCCCAGCCGCAGCATCACGTCAATCACCGCGTCACGGTCGGCGGGCTGCAGGTTACGGTAGCCGCGCAACTTGCGCCCGGCCCAGGTGCTTTCCAGCAGATAATCGGCCTCTTCGCGCGAGAGCGGCGCCAGGGCAAAGGCCACGTCGCGCACCGCCTCCACTTCGATGCCGCCCGAGCCGACCATGATCATTGCGCCAAATTGCGGGTCCTGCACCGCGCCCACGATCACATCTTGCCCGGCGGGGATCATGCGTTGCACGTGCGCGCCCCACACGTCGGCTTCAGGCCGGGCGGCGCGGGCGTTGCGCAGCACAGTCATGAATCCGTCGGACACGGCGCTCTCATCGCCAAGATTCAACAGCACACCGCCGACATCCGATTTGTGCGAGATGTCGGGCGAGGCCACTTTGAGAGCCACGGGGAAACCCAACTCGCGAGCCAGGGCGGCGGCTCCCTCTGCCGTGCGGGCCAACTCCACGCGCGGCGTGCGCACGCCATACGCAGACAACACGCGCTCCACCTGTGCCTGAGTCATAAACGGCCGGCTGCCGCCATCCGCGGCGCTGAACAATTGCCGGACTGCGGCGCGGTCGACGTCCGGCAAGGGCGAGGGTTGCCAGTGCGCGCGGGCCAGCACTTCCCCGCGCTGCGCCAGCATAGCCAATGCCGAAGCCGCCCGCTCGGGGAAGCGGTAGTCGGGAATGTGCGCGGCGCGGAACAACTGCGCGGCGCGCTGGATGAGGTTCTCGCCCATAAGGGCCACCACTACTGGCTTGGCCGAGTCGCGGATCACGGGCACCAGCGGCTCGGCCACCTCATCGGCGGAGAACATGGGCGGCGGCAGCAGAATCACCATCACGCCATCCACGGCCGCGTCGGCCAACAGCAGGCGCAGGCTCTGGGCGTATTGCCCGGGCGAGGCCGAGGCCAGCATGTCCACCGGGTTGCGCACACTGGCCGAGGGCGGCAACAGCGCGCGCAGCGCGGCTTGGGTGTCGGCGGTCAATTCGGTAAGATGCAGCCCGTGGCTCTCGATGGCATCGGCGGCAATGGCCCCCGGCCCTCCGGCGTTGGTCAACACCGCCATGGCGCGCCCGGCGGGCGGGGGGCACCACGCCAGGGCGCGCGCCCAATCGAACATTTCCTCATTGGTGTCGGCTCGGATCACGCCGGCGCGGCGGAAGGCGGCGTTGTAGGCGGCTTCTTCACCGGCCAGCGCCCCGGTGTGCGAGGCCACGGCCCGCCGCCCGGCGGCGAAGCGCCCCACCTTGAGTGCGATGACCGGCTTGTGCTGCGTCACCTTCTTTGCTTCGTCCACGAACCGGCGGCCTGTGGTGATGCCTTCGATATACAGCGTAAGCACTTTGGTGTTCGGGTCGGCGGCCACCGGCGCCAACATGTCGGTCTCGTTCACATCGGCCTGGTTGCCGAGGCTGACGAGTTGCGACAGCCCGAAGCCTTGCCCCGTGGCCCAATCGATGACGGCGGCGCACACCGCCCCGGAGTGAGAAAGGAATGCCACGTCGCCGGGGCTGGGGGTGGGCGGCGGCAAAAAGGTGGTGTCGAGGGGCAGGTGGGTATCGAGCAGGCCGATGCAGTTAGGGCCGAGCAACCGTATGCCGAACCGGGCGGCAACTTGCAGACAAGCGTTTTCGAGCGCCAGCCCCTCCGGGCCTACTTCGCGAAAGCCGCCGGAGGCAATGATGGCGGCGCGAACGCCGCGTGCGCCGCACTCGCGCAGAGTATCGGGCACGGCCGGGGCGGGAATGATGAGCACGGCCAGATCAACGGGGTCCGGCACGGAAGCGATTGACGTATACACCGGGCGGTCGAGCAGCGTGCCGCCGCGCGGGTTCACAAAGTGGATGCCGCCAACGTATCCGCAGTGGACGAGGTTGCGCGCCACGCCGTAGCCCAACTTGGTGGGGTCGTGCGATGCGCCCACCACGACCACGCCGCGGGGGTGAAAGAAGGAATCGAGGGAGTTGCTCATACGGGTTTGACGACCTGCCCAAGGCGTTTGAGTAGTGCGGCGATGATCAAGATAATGCTCCAGTAGAATGCAAATTCAAAGAACCCGAAGATAAGCGCCGAGGCAACGCTGACCTGCCGCAGCAAGGGGCACGCCTCGAACAATCGACGCCCGCAGATGGCCCGCAGGTGGCCGGGGAAAGAGTCGAGGCCGCCCAACAGGCAGAAGGTCACAGCGGCATTGCCCGGCAAGCGCAGGGCCAGCCACCACATTCCGAGCGCAATGGCGGCCTCGAGCAGGGCCATCAACAGCGGCATCATCCAGCGCGCCCGGTCGGCGAAGGCGTATTTGTAGCAGGTCTCCCATACGAATGAGTCTTGCATCACCCAAGTCCACAAGGCCAGCCAGAATGCCGCGGAGGCGATCACGAGCGGCCAGCCGTTCCGCTTCCGCCGACGTGGAATTGACAATCGCATTGGCCCGCCCGTTCTTGGCGATCTTTTTCAAGCCGACTTCAATCGCGGCAAGATTGGTGGTGTCGAACGACAGTGTCATGCCGCCAACCGCCTCTTGCACGCAATCCACCAGCCAGTCCGTCACTTCTGGCCCGGCTTTTTTCTGCGGGCCGATGTTGAGATCGAGCGCCTCGGCCCCGGCCTCCTTTTGCTTGCGCGCCAACTCCACAAAAAAAGCGCCGTCACGGGCGGCGAGCGCTTCCTTCACTTGGGCGAGATGATGTGGATCGATTCTCCGATGAGTAGCATGGGGCCTCCTATTGGGGTTTCAATCACCCTATCACGCGCCTCACCGCCTAGCCATTGCCAAACGTCCCGGATTCAAACTACAAAAAGTCACGCGGCGCGAGAATTTCCTTTGCTAATATCCATCCGATTTGTCTGGGTTGTTTGTTTTGTTTCTCAATGTGCCCAGGCAACCAAAAAGCCCCCCTGCGTTGACCGCGCCGTGAGCCACAATGGTGATCATTTGATCAAGATCAACAGTTTGATCACGTACAGTTGATACAAACCGCCGTCCTGACTACCAAAGTACACGTTGTAATCGCCGCCCACCACCACGCCGGAGCGCACGTCGCCGTTGGTGCTGCCGGAGGGCGGGCTGGTGGGGCCGGCACCGCTGTAAGCATTGGTGTCGTAATGGCCCAAGTCGCGTCCGGTGCGCGCGTCCAGCGCCCACACCGAGCCGTAATCATTGTTGCCGGTGACGTTGCAGTTGCTGGCGGCGGCGCAGTTTGCGCCGACGATGATGATGCCGTCCACCAGCGCCGGAGACGATTTGACGCCACCCGGAATCAGCCGCACGCCGCCGGCGTTGTAGGCGCTGGGGTTGGTCGAAAACTCCGGGTTGGCTTGATCCGGCCCCGCGCCGTCGCCGTCAACGTTGTCCCAGATTGAATTGCCGTACACCGCGTCCAGCGCCCACACGCCGCCGGCCTTGTTCGCGCTTTCGTCGCCGTTGCCGCCGAAGATCACGCCGCAGTAAAACACCGGATCGGAACGGTGATTGAGTTGGCCGGTGTACTTGTGCCACACTTCCACGCCGGTGAGGGCATCGTAGGCATACAGATAGCCGTCCGTCGGCGCGCCGTACACGCGGAGCGTGTCCGGAATGTTGTCGTAATTAGTGTCCACGTAGGCCACTGTGGGCGACTGGCGGTTATTATCGCCGCTGTTCGCCCAGTCCATATCAGTGGACGACAGCCACTTCTTCGAGCCGTCGCTGGAGTTGATGGCGTAGATGAACGGCGGATATTTGCCGGCCGGACTCCCGCCCCAGCCACTGTTCAGCAAATCCTTGCCGTGATCGGCGAGGTACACCACGCCGTTATACACAGCCACCGTGCCGTAAATGGGCGTGTATCCCCAGTGCGAGCTGACGTTGCTGGCGCCGATGCCCGCGCCGTCGAGAAATGTAGTTGTGACCCAGTTGGCCGGCACGTTGGTGTTCACGCTGGCGGCCGGTATCGGCGTGGAGCGCCAGAGGATGCTTCCGTTGAGGGCGTCAATCTTGTAGACATTGCCGCGCGAGGTGGCCGTGTAAATGTAATAGTTGCTCCCTTCCTGCGCCAACGCCGGGGAGGAGCGGTACGCGCCGTCGCTGTTGTATTCGTCGTTGGTGTTGGCCGTCTGCCACAACACGTTGCCGTTGCGGGCGTCGAGCGCGTACGTCTTGCCGTTGTGGCCGTTGACGAGCACGACGGGGTAATCGCTGTTCAGCCCGGGAATGATCGTGGTCAGCGGCGACGAGCGCACGTCGGTCACTTTATCCAGCGGTTGAAACCACAGCAGGCCGCCGATGTTCGCCCCGCCCGGAAGCGAGCGCTTGGTGTTGGCATAGGCGCCGCCTACGGCATCGTTGTAGCCTCCCGCCGTGCCGTACAAATTGGTGGCCGTGCCGCTGGAACCGTCCCAGGCATACACCCCCGAATAAGAGTCCGCGCCGCCTTTGGTCGGGCCGTTGGAGCCGACATAGGCCACGTAGTGGCCGCTAAAAATGCGCGAGTCGGCGTAGATGCCCGGCGTGGAGCGGTGATTCTGCGTGTCGCTTAATTCCCAGCGGTATCCCCACTGATAGCGGACGGACTCGATGCCCGAATCCAGCGACAGGCACGTCTGGGAGCCGGTGCGAGTCGGGCCGCCGCGAAACATGGGATAGGTTTGATCGCCCGACCACGACGACCCCAGCGCCGTGGCTTTGGCCGATACGTCCACCGAGCCAATGTCGATGATGTTGAGGAATGTGGTTGGCACCGGGCGCTTGATTTCGACGGTGATGGAATCGTTGGGGACGCGCACCTGGCCGACGACAACGGAGATGGTGTGGTTGGAGGGCAGGATGTTGTACAACGAAAGGTATTGCAGCGATTTATTGTAGGCGGCGGTGGCGCTGGGCAGTTCGGCGCCGCCGGCCAGGGCGGCGGCATCGGCGCGCGCGGCCAGGTCGGCGCGATTCCAGAAGACAATGGCCGAGTCGGTGGCTAATCCGATCATCGCCGTCAGGCCGACGAAAATCAACGCCAGAATCACGATCATCTGTCCGCTTTCGGCGGACAAGGGGTGAGGCCGTGGTTGCTTGCTCATTCTCTAATTCCCTATGACGCGCATGATGGTGTACGAATACATTGGCACGCTGGCGTTCCAGATAAACAGCGGGTAACGGTAGAAAAATTCGACGATGACAAATTCATCCGTGCCGTTGGTTTGCGCGCCCTGGCTGAACCTCGACAGCACACTGCCCGACGTGAAGCGGCTGGCCTGGGTGTTGTCGAGGCCGGAAGCGTAGGCCGAGGTGTATGAGGTGATGGCTGATACGCCGCCGGTAGTGCTGGTCTGCACGCGGGTGACGATGATGGTGGCGTTCGTCGAGGTCATCGAGAGCGGGTACGCCACAGTCTGCGTGGTGGAGGCGATCTGCGCCGGCGTGTAGGAGTAATCGTGCGAACCGTAGCGGGCGCCTTCGCGCGCGGCGTTGATCACGATGAGGTAGGTGTTGATCACCAGGCCAATCTGCACCAGCCCCACCAGAAAAGCCAACAGCATCGGAAAGAACAGCGCCGTCTCCAGCAAACTCTGGCCGCGCTCGCCCCACGTATCAATCTCACTCTGAGCGGAACGACTAAAGTCGTCACTACGTTTTCGCGCCGTAGTAGCGACTTGAGTCGCGTTTTTCGGGGAACGACTAAAGTCGTCACTACGTTTTCGTGATCTACTATTAGTCGGAAATAGATCGGAAGCAGCCATTGTCGAATGTCATCTCCACTGAGTGATAGACGCCGCGCAGGGCATTGCCGTTTTCGAACACCAGCTCCATCGTCACCGTCTGGCCGGGGTCAACCGTCCGGCCCGGGCCGAGCCAGGCGGATTCCTTCGGAATGAGAGTCGGCGACTTGAAATCTTCCCCATTCCAGATCAGCGCGCCCCCCAAACGGATCAAGTCGAGTTCGCGCTCTCCCCATTCCGCTCGGAGATTTACCAGAGTGATCGGCGCGGCTTCCTGGTTGCTGACATTCAGCGACATTATCTCGGCGGCGAAATCAAAGCCGGTCAAGACAATCGCGCATCCCGGTGTGAACGTCGGGCCCAGCGCCGCTATGGTTGCGGTGGGCGGAAGCGTGGCCGTCGGGCTGGGGCCGGGCGTAACGGTGTTGGTCGGGGGTCGGGTGGCGGTGTGGGCGGGCGTGTGCGTGAGCGTCGGCGTCGGCGTCGGCGTGTCGGTGATGTTGTCGGCGCGAATCAGTTGACAGCCGTTTTCAAAAGTCAGTGTGAGGGCATAGCCGGAGGCCGAGGCCGGGTTGGCAAATTTGAAATTGAGCGCCTTGTTTGCTTTGGCGGCCAGGCCCCGGTTGCCGCCGTCTATCCAGTTTGACTCATCCGGCAGAAGAGTGGCCGGAGACGGATCATCGGGCGCGGCAATTTTGGAAGCGCCGAAGGCGGCTTCGAGCAAGCGGCCGTTTTCGGCGGGCCATTCCAGCAAAAGTGTTTTGACGAACAGCGTGTCTGCGCCTTCGTTGAACACGGCCACCGATACGGTGTCGCCGCCGGTGGTGAACAGCCCGGCGCGCAGGCTGCCGCAGGCGCGCGGTTCGACGCTGCTCGTTGGCGCGGCGGCAACAACGCTGGCCGTGATCGCCGGCAGGGGCGTGGAGGTATCGAGCGGCGGCAGTGTGGGAAAGGCCACGTTGACCTGCGGCGGGAGCGCGGCGGTGGCCCCGCCGACCGGCTCGACGGGCGCGGGCGTCGCTCCGCCGCGCGCGGAAAGGAAGACGGCGACTCCGATGCCAACGACGACGACGATGAGAACGAGGCCGAGGATCAGCAGTCCGTTGATCAACCGGTCGCCGCCGGAGTGGGAGGTTGAAGTCTGTCGAGTCATTGGGCTGAAGAGAGGAGACTGTATTTCGGGTTATGGTTTACGCGCAAAAAACAATTACCGAATCCTCTCCTGAATCTATTGGGTCTTTGTCAACGAGCATCCATTGTCGAACGTCACGGTAACGGTGTAGCCGGTGCTGGCGGCGTTGTTGTTGAATTGGAATTCGAGTGTTTTAGTCTGTCCGGCGCTCAGCGCCACGCTGGAAAGCCAGCCGCCAGAGATGTTCGCCGGGGAAGTGTTGTCTCCTGTATCCCAGATGGTCGAGCCGCCGAACTTGATCTTTTTCAATTTGCCGTTTGTTCCGTCGGGCCACGAGATGTCAATGCTGGTGATGGAGGCCGTGCTGCCGCCGCCGTTGGTGAAGTCGAGCAAAGCGGATTTGCCGGAGATGGAAATATTGGTGGCGGTGATGGCGCAGCCGGACGCCGTGCCGGTGAAATCCTGCGTCGGGCTGGAGCCGGAGATGGAGACGGTGGCAGAGGCCGGGCTGAAGGTGTAGCCGCCCAGACTGGCCATCAGCGTGTACGATCCACTGCTCAACCCGGCCTTGCTGTAATAGCCGCTGCCGTTGGTGGTGGCGCTCCAGGACGAAGTGCCGCTGGCGTTGATCGTCACGCCCGAAATGGCCGCGCCGCCGCCGGTGCGCGTGTAGCCGGAGATGGAATAGGAGCAGGCGAAGTTGTTGCCGGTGGAACTCGCTCCGGCGATGCTGACGGAAATCGTGGACGGGGTGAACGTGCAGCCGGAGCCGCTCGGCGTTACCGTGTACGTTCCATTGCTCAAGCCGGAGAACGCGTAATTGCCGCTGCCGTCCGTGGTGGTGGCGCCGCTGCCCGCGCCGCCGAGCGTCATCGTTACGGCGGACGCGCCGGTCACCGTGCCGGAAATGCTGTATGTCGTCACCGGGCAGTTGGCGGAGAAGTTGTTGCCGGTGGAGTCCGCGTTGTTGAGGGTAACGCCGAGCGAGAGCGGGGCGAACGTGCAACCAGTTTTCGCGGGTGTGACGGTGTAACTGCCGTTCGCCAGACCGGTGAACGTGTAGTTGCCGCTGCCGTCGCTGGTGGTTGTGCTGCTGCTTGCGCCGGAGAGCGTCACCGTCGCGCCGGTGACGCCGACCGCGCCGGATATGGAAAAGCCGGAGCAGGTTGGGGTGAAGTTATTGCCGCTGGAGCTTGACGTGGTGATGGTGACGACGAGCGAAGCAGGCGAAAACGTGCATCCGGTTTTGCCGGGGGCGATGGTGTACGTGCCGCTGTTCAAGCCGGTCAAGGTGTAATTGCCCACGGCATCCGTGGTGGCCGATCCGGTTCCGCCGCTGGTGATAGTGACCGTCGCCGCTGACAGGCCGGGGATGTTGCCGGAGATGCCGTACACGCCGCCGCCGCCGCCGAGCGCTTCGGCCACCGGCGTCACTTTGTCAATGCGCTCGGTGATCATGATCGCCCGCGCTTGCAAAGCCAGCACACCGGGCAGCAGGGTGACGCCGTTGAAACCGACGGGGATTAACGGCGCGTAGTTGTAGGAGACGGTGACGGTGATAATGGAGTTGGCGCTGCCGCCGTTGGTCGGGTTCACCGACACGTCGAGGTAGTTTGCGGAAGTGCCGGGCTCGACGGCGGCCGTGTCGGTGGATGGAGCCACAATCAGCCCGGCAGCGGCGGCGCGCGTTTTCGTCACAATCGAATCGGGCCGGTCGGCGGCCACGCCGGTGATGCTCTGCCCGGTAATGGCGTAGCGCCCGCCCTCGCGCGCCGCGTGTTCGATGGTGACATACGCCTGTACGAGACGCGCCATCTCAATCAGCCCGAACAGCATGAGCAGTACGATGGGCAGCATGAGAGCGAATTCGACCAGACCCTGCCCTTTTCGCGCGCGCATTGTTTTTCTATCCTCCATCGTGTGCAAAGCAAACCCGTCAAACACGCAGACCGATTCGGCGTGCTTTTATGAATAGAGAGACTAAAGGGGATAAAAATACAGGAGATGACTATTGGGGGGAAAACAAAGAGGCGGCCACATGGGCCGTCCCTTATTGTTACCACATTTCTTAGTAAGGCGATGCCGACGTGATAGTCCGCCGCGCCCTTCAACTTCGCGGCGCAAGCACCCTGAGCGCAGTGCGGCGTAGTTCCGCACGAAGTCGAAGGGGTGCGCCGCTGCGCGCAGGATGCCTTGCCGTAAACCAATTAGGAAACCGTTCTAAGGCTGGCAGTTACTGCAATTCTACTTCGGCGCGCCGAGTGCGGAAGTCAGGTTGATGCGCCCCGGCGCGTTTTCCTCGCCGCCTTCCTTCTTATTCCCGCCCTCGCCCACTTTCACTTTGGATATTTTCTTGACAATCGTCTCACTCACTTTGGCCGCATTCCACTCTGGATGTTGAGCGATGAGCAGCGCGGCTTCGCCGGAGACAAACGCTGCCGACATCGAAGTGCCAGCGCCGCTGGCGTAACCGTCATTGGCGAATGTACTAAAAATATCCACGCCGGGCGCAAAGACATCGGTGTCTTTGGTCCTTCCGCCGGAAAATGCTGCGACGACATCTTCCGAGTCGGTTGCGCCCACGCCCAGCACTGACCGCGCGCTCGGCCCGCCGAAAGCCGCCGGATAATTGGCGCCTTCGCCGTCTCCGGCAGCGGCCACCACCACCACGCCGCGTCCAATCGCGTAATTGAGCGCATCGGACAGAGACGGCGTAAGCCGCGGCGCGCTCATGCTCAAGTTGATCACCCGCGCGCCGTGATCCACGGCATATCGGATCCCGGCGGCCACTTCCCAATACGTGCCGATGCCGTCCGAGTTCAGCACGCGCACCGGCAAGATCATCGCCCCCGGCGCAAGGGTGTGAACGATCCCGGCTATGTGCGTGCCGTGCCCCGTACCTTCGTCAATCAACCCGTTGCCGTCGTTGTCCAACCCGTCGCCGCGATCATACGGATCGTCGTCCATGCCGACGAAATCGTAGCCCGGCAGAAGCGCGCCGGCCAGCGCGGGATGATCCAGATCAATGCCGCTATCAATGATGGCGACGATCACGCCCTGCCCGGTGGACACCGACTGCGCCGACGACAAACCGATTTTCTTCCACGCCCATTGATCCTTTGACGCGCCGCCCGAGGCCGAATCGCCATGCCCGCCAAAGTAACGCTGTCCGCCGGCCGGGAACGATCCGTGGCCGCCAAAATAGCGTTGGCTTCCGCCCGGAGCCGCGTCGGCGTAATAGTTCGGTTCGGCGTAGAAGAGATCGGGGTCGGCGTTGAGCGCGGGCAGAAGCGCATCGGCGGCCTGCCCTGCCGGAAGCTGCCAGAGAGTTAGATTCGTTTCGGTGACGACGCCCGTCACCGTTGCACCATAGCGGGCGGCGAGGAGCGCGCTATCCACGCCCGGCTTCGGCTTGACCACCACTTGATCGGATGGCACGTCGGGCAGTTTGGAGTCCGCGCGGACGATTCCGGCAGACCCGACGGCAACGGCCAGCGCCAACCCGACGGCGACGATCATTTTGAGAGAGTGTATTGCGCGCATGTGAACTGTCCTTTCGTTGGGGCGAAGCATTCGCCAACAAGCGCCCGGTTTTATCGGAGCTGAGAGGCGAATGCCTCGCCCCTACTGTTCGCTCCCCACCAGCGCTAACGGCGCCCAAATGTAGGGGTGATCATTCTCTTTTATCAACGTCATCTGCGCCTGCCGCAGCGCTTGTGCTTTGGGCCGTCCGGCCAACAACGCTTTGTAAAATTCGGCCATCAACTTCGTGATCGATTCGTCGTCTACCATCCACAGGCTCACCAGGAGCGAGGGCGTCCCGGCATACAAAAACCCGCGCACCAGGCCGATCAAATCGTCGCCGCCGGCCACGCGGCCCAGCCCGCTCTCGCAGGCGCTCAGCGTGACGAGCGAAGCGCGCAGTTCGAGGTCATACACATCCTGCGCGGCTAACCAAGCATCCGCCAACCGCACGGCAGAAAGCAATGGGGCTTCCGGGCGAAACAGCCCGTGCGCCGCGAAATGCAGGAGGCCAGAATCCGGCGCAAGTTCGCGCACCCTGGCCGCCGTTGCCTCTTCGCCGATCAATGTCCTAGCATCGGGGAACAAGCGGGCGAGCGTTTGCGCTTCCTGCGTCACGCGCGCGGCGCGCTCGTCGGGCACGCCCACAAACAACGGCTGGCTGTAGGGTAGACCCTCGCCCCGTCCGGCCTTCTCGCGGCAGAACTTCAACACCGAGGCGCTGGGCGCATACGAAACCGAGTGCGTCTCGACGAGGTAGCACCCATCCGCATACAGCGCGTGAAAAGGCAAGTGGTGCAATAGTCCGTGCGGGATAACGATCAGCGACTCCGCATCGGCGATCTCCGACCACAGCGGCGCGATCAGCGCTGTGCGAAGCTGCCCCAGCACGTCAACCGTTCCGGCGCGGAGCGCCTCGCGATGCCGGTTGAAGTAGTCCGGCCCATATTGAAACTTGGAAAGCTGAAACGCCAGCCCGTCCAACAGCGGCGAAAGCGACGCCGCCGAGACGAGATTCAAATGAACGCGCAGGCGACCAGGGCGGACGACAAACGCCATCACCTGTCCGCGCGCAATGAAGTATTCGATCAGAGCGGCGCCCGGCGGCAGGTCGGCCTGCGCTTCCTCCGCCGAAACTGCGGTGACGCGCTGCAACGATAAATGCTCGGCGTGTTTGGCCTGAAGGTCGCGCCACAGACTCACCGCTTGCCGCTCACGCTCAAGGATCTTGCGGTGCACCTCGGGCCCGGCGGGCGGCGGCCCGGCCTCGCCGGGTTTATCGCCGCCCATAATGCGCGAGTACAGCCAGTTCAACTCGTCGCGCACCGATTGCAGTTCTTCGGCGCGGCGCGCGTCAACGGCGTCGGCCAGGCGCAGGCGCGGGCGCACGGCGGCGGCTAGCAGATCAACCAGCGCGCGCGACTTGGCCCGCTCGGCCCATCCGAACGACTTGGCGCTGTCACCCGGCGCAGTGAGCAGGGCCAGCGCTTCGTACGGCGCAAGCTTATCGGCGACAAACGCCGTGCGGTGTTCGTCGGCGGCGAGCGAGGCGACAATGGTTTCCAATTCTTCAACGGCGCGGCGGTAGTAGGGCAACGCCGATTCCGGCTCGTTCAATCCCTCGTAGACGCGGCCGTATCCGGCCCAGATTCTCTGCCACAGCCACGGCGCAGATAAGTCTTTCAAGGCGATGCGCGCCACTTGCAGCGCGCCCAGCGCATCTACCCACAGCCGCTCATCGGCCAGCAGAGTCGCGCGGAAGATTTCGGCGTACGCGTGTTTTGTTTGTAGTCCCAGCCGCCGGTACGCTTCCGACGCGCCGGAGATGTTCGTCCGCGCCTTGGCTCTGGCTCCGGCGCGGCCCAGCACTTCGGCCCGCGCCAGATCGACGTGCGCGGCCCACACCTCGTTGCCCTCGGCGGCGAACAATTCGCGCGCCTGCGCCAGCAGCGCCAGCGCGCTACCCGACCCAAGCCGCGCCAGGGCCACTGCTTTGTTCGCCTGCGATCTTGCCAATTCAAAATTCATGCCGAGAGCGGCGAAAATTTCCCCGGCTTGTCCGGCGAGGCGCAGCGCTTCCTGCGGCAGATTCAGTTCAAGGTAAATATCGCTTTCGTGGAGGTCAATGTACGCCGCTTCCATCGGAATATCAATGGCGGCAAACGCCGCGCGCGCGCGCTCAAACACGCGCAGCGCATCGCCGTAGCCCCCGCGCGCATAATGGAGAAAGGCCACGTCGTGATCGACCATCGCCACGGCCGCCCGCAGTTCCGCCGAGTCGAACACCGGGCGCGCCTGAACGTATAATTCTTCCGCGCCGCGAAAATCGTCGAGCACCGTCAACACGTTGGCCTCATTCACCTGTGTCATGGCGACGGTTAACGCTTCACCCGATGCCTCGCAGGCCGCGCGCGCGCGGCGGAAGTACCGGAGCGCCTCCGCATGGCGTTCCTGCCGGGCGCACAAATTACCTAGATTCATTTCCAGCTTGGCTTGCGAGAAAGTATCGCCCTCGACGGCAAAGACCTGAACGGCCGACTCGGCGAGCGTCTGGGCTTCGTCGTACCGGCCCAGATACATGAGCGCATCCACGCGTCCAATGCTCGTGCGGGCCGCTTCAAGGGGCCGTTGCGCCGCGTGAAAGAGATCGGCGGCGCGCGTGTAGTGTTGAACAGCAGATTCGTTTTCGCCTAACGAGGCGTGGGCGTTAGCCTGCCCCCAGACCCCCAGCGCGCGCGCCGCCGGGTCCGTTACCGTCTCGGCGGCCTCTTCGGCCATGCAGGCGATGGCCAGCGCCTGCCGCGCATCGTCGCGCTCGACTTCGTCTACGCGATTCTTCAGGGCGCGGACGATCTCATACCGGATGCTCTCAGGTTGTCCGGCCAACAAGCGACGGCGCGCATCGGCGTCGGGCGCGGCCAGCAGCCTCTCCATCAGCGGCTCGCTATCCGGCATCGTGTATCTCTAATCCCTCGATGGCAACTTCGCGCGAATCGGATTCGATAACCAGATCGTAGTTGCCGAGAGGAACGGGGCGAAAAGCGAATCGTCCGAACGAATCCGCGCCCACGTCGTCGATCACTTCCCCGGCGCGGTGCAAACGGACAATGGAGGGCTGCTCACCGCCGAGTATCTGCCCGACCAGAGTCGCTCCGCCTTCGGCGAAATGGATCTGCAAGTCAATATCCAGCCCTTCTGCCGTGAACAGCAACTGTCGGGCGCGCGCCGCCGGGCCGCGTACCGCGGCCAGCGGCGATTGGCGGTAGTTATCAAACACCAGCATGGCCGCGATGCGGACGCGAGGCGGCGCGGCCGGCCGCGCGCGAAACGCAGCCACTGCACGCCGCAGAGTTTCTTCGGGCGGAGCGACGGTGTCGTCATTCGCCAATGCGCCCAACGCCGCGCGAATCCGGGAGAGTTCGACGCTGCACTGCGAACACGGCCCGGCGAGGTGTTCGTCAATCGCGGCGCGGGCTTCGCGCGGAAGCGAGTCTTCGACGTAATCGAGCAGGCTGGCAAAAGATGGATGGGTCATGTGTGTTCCATTCTGTTCCCTGCGAATTCTCCCTGATGTATAGAGACGCAAACAGGAGGGAAAATACCTACCAAGCGGGCTTACTCAAATCCTGTGCTTTTGAGTATGCCAAGCAGTTTTTCCAGACAGCGGGCGCGCGTAGGGCCGATACTGCCCAACGGCAGGTCGAGAATATCGGCGATCTCCTCGTAAGAAGGCTGGGGGTGCGCATAAAACAACAGCGTAATCAACTGGCGGCAGCGCGAGTCGAGCCGCTGTACAGCCATGCGAATAAGTGTCAATTGCTCGAGTCGGGAGAAAATGTCTTCGAGAGAGGAGTCGTCATCGGGTAGATTTTCGATCAGCGCGAAATCAGGCCCGTCGGCCATGCGCCGCCGCTGGCGAGCCTGCCGCCAACACTCGCGGCGCGTCGTGATCACCAGCCAGGCGACGAGGCGCGTGCGGTCGCGCAGACGCGCCAGATTTTCCAACAACAGCATCCAAACTGCTTGAAAGATGTCGTCGGCGGCGCTCTCCGGCAGGCCGTAGCGGAGAGGAATGGAGTAAATGAGGCGTTGATACCGAAGGATGAGGGCTTCCCACGCGCGCGCATCCCCGGCCAGACAGGCGTCAATTATTTCGGAATCGGCGAGTGTCAGAAAATCGGGCGGGGGCATAGACGAACTAGTATACCGCGATTGCCCCGGCCACACACTCACCGTGCACTAGTGATCATCGCCGCCCGGTTCGCCGTCATCACCGCCACTTCCCCCACTGCCACCACCGGAGCCGGGTGTGTGAGTCGGTTCAGGCGTGCGGCTCGGCTCATCCGCTTTCGTTGGCTCGCGCGGTTTTCCGGCTCTTTGGTTTTGGGACGGCTCCGGCGTCTTGCTCGGCTTTTTGGTCTCGGGCGGCGCGGGAGTCTTGCTCGGCTCTTTCAGTTCGGTTGGTATGCCGGGAATTTCCTTTGCCATGCCGGTGATGTAGTGATAGGCGGGGATCCAAATACGCCACGTCCAAGTCGTTCACCGCATAACTTTCCCACTGCCCGTCCCCGTGCCGCAATTCAACCGACAGGCTCGACTTCGAAGCCACCACTTCATAATCACTCTGCTGCAAGCGCGGGTTGTCGGCGACGGCGTCGGCCAGACTCGGCACGGGGTTGGCGCGGCCCGTTTTGGCGCGGAGATCAAAACCGCCGGTGAGGGCGTCGGTGTCCTCAAAATACAGTTTGTTTCACTTCGTGAACCACCCCAAAAAAGGAGACTGCAGCACGATTACCGAGCAGAAAGCGGTTCCAAAAGGAGTTTTTGGCTTGTTTTGCCCGAATCCAAGTCATTCCCAATTAGACGCTCCTATTTCCTAGTATTGGCAGGGCCGACACTCTCCACAGAATATGTCGTGCCTTTATGGGCGCAACCCAAAACACCTGTAGAACAAGGGCAAACCGCGTGCTTTTACGCTAAACGCATAGTGATCGGAACGGATTTTCTACCACAAACTAACTCGGTAGTGTTGCTACAGTCTCCAAAAAAGCCCATGTTTATTTCTGTCCGTGAGGCAAAATCACGCCAGAGTCGGGAGGGCCGTTTTTTGCGATTCTCGCGACTCTCCGGGCCACTACGGCGAGGGTCAATATCACGCACCAATAAAAGATAAACTCAAACACGCCAAAGGTGGGGGCAGATACTACGCTTGAGGTGGCGCGGAACTCTGGCATAGCCTTAACCCTCCAACAGGGTCTTTTGACCCATGACAACCTCCTCCAACTTCCTCAAGTTCGTGTCTGTCGGGATTCCTTTCTCGTCCCAATGCAAGTTGCAGCCGACGTAGTCGAGCAACAGGCCCTGCGCGGGAACGCCCGCCGACTCCATTTCCCAGCCGCCGCCCCAGTTGGTGAGCGCACACGCCACGCCGACCACGCCTACATCCGCGCGACCCGTTCCCGCTGCAAACACACGCAATTCGTCGGGGATGCTGTAAACCTCGAAGCCGCGCTTCTCGCCCAGCCTGGTGATCTGGTGAACACGGCACGTTGGCGTGCAATGCCCGCACCGCGCCCCGAGCGGCGTGGCGACGGCCTGGCACTTCTCCTCCGGCTGGGCGCGCAAGCATGGCGGCACAATCACAATGCGGCGTCGCGTCGCCAGGAACCGCGCGCGGTAGGCCCGGCTGAGTAGCTCTGTGCCCAACATGCCAAGGTGATATTCCAACCGCGAGCGCGAGACGAACGCGGCATCATACCGCGCCCGATAGTTGGGGGCGCAGTCGGCCAGGAAACACTCGACGCCCGTGGTGAACGAGTTAAGCGCCTCCGCGCCGGCCGCGGCGAAGTCGGCGGCCAACGCATTGCTGACGGCCACCACCTCGGCCCCTTTCGCGGGTTCCGAATTCAGCCAACGCTGCCACTGTTCCAACCGCCCGGCTTTGGCCGTCTCGCCGTTCGCCCGCAGCCAGGCAATCAAGCGCCGCACGTCTTCACGGTCGGCCGGTGGCCCGCCGAACCGCACGCTCAGACCATTCAGCCACCCGCGCCATTGTTTCAGCGTTGCTTCCGCTGCCGGCCAACGAACCTGCCAGTCCACCAACCAGCGCTGAACGCGCAGCCACCAACCGGGCAGGCGCGCGGCCTCGCCACCGTGCTGGCGCAGCAGCACCCCCAACGCCAGCATTTCAAACGCGTACTCCGCGTCGGATCGATCCGGCTCGCCGCGCTTCTGCCGATCGGCCCGGATGCGGGCGATAATCTGGCAGACGTCGCCATCGGACAACACTCCCGCCAGCCAATGGTCGGCAAAGGCGGCCACCGTGCGGTAGTAATCGTCCGAGTCGCGCCCGTTGAGGCGCAGGTTGTAAGTGATGATGCGAGTCAAGCTTCCTCACATATGCCGGGTGCTCCGTCACCCGTCACTCAACTCCCACGGCCCTCAACACCCTCAGCGCTCTCAGCGTCACCCATTTGCTCGGCTTGCCTTTGGCTTCGATGTCGATCACCATTCGTCCATTCAGGCTGTGGCGCAATCGCCAGCGGCCGTCCGCGCCGCGTTGGGACAGCACGAAGTCGACCGCGTTCTGCAGGCGGGCATCGCGGCCGTACCCGGCCTCGGCTAGCGCCATCAGCGTTTCCAGCACGTCCGAGGTGTACGACAACGGAAAGCCGAGCTTGAACCAATCGCTGCTCACCCGGCTCGTGGTGGGGTAGTCGGCTTTGGACAGATCGCGGCTCAACAGCAAATCGGCGGCCATGCGCCGGGCTTTGTCGGTTTGCCCGGAACGCAAGTGACCCGGCAGGTTGGCGAGCGCCCGCAGGGCCTTCACCGCGCCCCACGCGCACGGCAGGCCGTCGTTGGCGGCGCACCGGAATCCCGGCCCCGGCACACCGCTGGCATACCACTCGTCGAACTCATCGCCGGTAATCGAAGCGGCCAGCCAGCCCACAGCCCGCGTCACGCGCTCATCCTCGCCAAAGCCGAGCGCCGCCATCGACCACAGCAGGTTGCCGTTGAGGCAGTGGATGGCCGCCCGTGGCTCGGCGTCTACCTGCGCCGAGAGGCCGCCGTGTGCGGCCTGGGCGTGGGCCAGCAAATAATCGCAGCCCCGGCGCACTTGCCGGTTGTGGCCGTCTGCGCCCAGTTCGGCCAGAAACAGAATCTGCCACACGGTGGACTGGTACTTCGGCGAGTAGCCCGACCCCGGCTTCACCCAATAGCCCTCCGGCTGCTGCGCGCCCAGAATTGTTTTGACGGGCCGGCTGCGCATGATGGCTCGCCGCGCCGCCGCCACCTCTCCATCGTTCTCATCGCGATCCAACAAATGCTTCAGCGCAAAGTAGCGCACTGATGGGTCTTCTTTTTCCAACAGCCAGTCCAACGTCGTGCTCATGGCAACCCTCCTATCGCGCGGCCTCCTCTTCGCAGGGCCGGATGGCAACGACCGCGATCTTTCCCGCGAATTGTTCCAGTTGCTTACGGTCGGGCTTCGCCGGTAACCCCTCGCCGCGAAGCATTGCGCCCATCATTCGGGGGCGCCGCTTGAGTCGCATTTCCAGAAAGTCGGCAATGCGACTCGGGTCGGCAATCGGTTCGGCCTGACCGTGGAAGCGGCGGGCTTTCACTCGAATCTCGACGCGCGGGTTGGCGAGAATGTTGCGGAACCAATCGGCCTGCTGCCCGCGCGCCGAGGCGACATAGATGACGCCGTCCTGCTCTTCGTACTGGAGCGGCGTCACGCGCGTCACGCCGGTCTTGCGGCCTGTGGTTGTCAGAAGCAAAATCAACCCGCCGACGACAGGCCCCAGCCCGAGCGCGTACCACAGCCGAGGCAGTTTCAGCACGCGCCAAACAGCGACGGGCAGGCTGCGGAAATCAATCGCTCTCCGGCGCATCATCCCTCGTCTCTCATCCGGACGGCTTCGGCCTTACGAACCCCGCCGCCACCAGCATCATCACGCCGATGAGGCCCAGCACCCCGGCCTCGCCGCCGATCCACAGCGCGAGCGACCGCGCAATATACCGCCCGATGCCCAGCCCCAAGTCGATCATTCCAGCGGAGGCCACGGATGCCCTCAGCTTATCCATCGCGAAGGTGGCGATGGCCCAATTCATCACCGGCAACGCGGCCACGGCTATGCTTGCGCCGATGAGGCCGACAATCAATAGCGGCACGCCCCACCACAGCAACAGGCCGCGCCGCGAGCGCGCGCCGAATAGCCCCACTAGCAGCAGCAGGGCCAACGGCGCCAGCGGGCTGAGGCGCAGGACCCAGCGGACGAGGAAGAGCGCGCGCCGCTGATCCGGCCCGAAGCCGCCGCCCTGATCCGAAGGCGCAGTCGGCGCATTGTCGCTGTCTCCCCCGCCGAGCACCGCCTGATCGGGGATTTCGGCCGTTACTTCAGCCAGCGTCTGCCGGATCAACGGCTTGACCGCCGTGAGCGAGTCCTCCGGCGGCGAACAGGCAAGCAACTGACTCAGGTCGGCGTCGGGGGTGGAGAGGGCCATGCTCGTCAGTTGCTCGGCAGTGCAGGGCGGCTGGGCGCGGCTCAATTGCAGCACCGCCTCCGCTCCGGCATCGCTGTCGAGCCGTTCTCGAATCTCTTTGGTCGAAATCGTGATCTTCAGCGCCGCCGACTCGGAGTTCAGATAGGCAAAGAGCTGATCGATGGCGCTCTCGGCCTGTGCTTGCACCCAGCCGGGAGGAAGGATCGTGTCCAGGATGGCTTCCCAATCTTTTTGGTCGAGCGACTTCATAAACGGCGGCGGGCCGCTGTCTTCAGAAGGCGCATCGCCCGTATCTGGCGCTCCCTCGGCCAGGCAACGTGGATCGGTCGGGGTTTCGCGGCACGGGTTGTAGCTGCCGGCCCGCATCATCTCCTCGGCCACCAGCGCCGAGAATCGATCGTAGATGTTTTGCTCGGTCAGCGCGGCTTTATAAAGGGCCGGGTTGAACAGTTGCCGCTCGGCGTTGAAAAGCAATAGCGACAAGACGGCCGTGATGACGAACAACACGGCCAGCACGAAGGCGATGAACGCGGCGAGGGCGGCGATGATGGCAGTGAGTATTTTTCGCATGAAACACCTCTCTGCGCGACTATTGGCGCTCGCCGCTCATCATAACGCAAACTCCGGTCAGCCTCCGGAGAGCAAGAACCGGAAGAAGCTGCCCGCATCTCGCAGCCGCGGCCAGAACGCCGGCACCCGCGCCCGGTACTCGGCGTATCCGGCGCCGAACCGTTCGATCAGCTCCGGCTCTTCGACAAGGCGCAGCCAAATGGTGAGTCCGACGGGCATGAACAGGCCAAACAACAGACTGAACCATGTGCCCCGCCACAACCCGAACGCCATCCCCATCCGTATCGCGCCCGAATACGCCGGATGACGCAGAATGCCATAGATGGACGAGTTCACCATCCGCCCCTCGGCAGAAAAGTAAACGTAGAGCATGGCGAGGTTGTCCGTGCCAAAGGTGCGGTAAGCTCGCACATACAGCGCTGCCCCGGTGACGATGAAATACAACCCGGCCACGGCGGCCGCCGGAGTGAACCAGCCGGTGAGCAGCCGTTGGCCCGGCTGATACAGGTTGTGGAATATGGCGGCGAACATGAAAGGCAGGCCGGGGAGCATGAAGTGAAGAAAGGCATTCCGATACGCCCGGTCGCCGTGCTTCTCCCGGTATTCCTTTCTGCGCCAGAAGAACTGCGCCGAGATCACGAAGCCGAGCAGCACGCCCGCGATTTGCCCAAGCGGCGACCAGCGCGGCCACAGGGAGTCCACCGCGACCATCCCCGCTGTCGCTAATGCGAAAAGAGTGAGGGCGATCAGCAGCGCCGCCAGGCGTCGCCAGCGACGGCGCAGTTCCGGGATGTGGGAAAGAATGGGGGAAGCACCGCTCATGAATTCCTCCCGTTGCCCTCCAACGCCGCCACCGTTGGAAACCTGCTCAGGTCGGTGTGCGGCAAGAACAGCGCCGAGGTGAACGCGTCGTAAAAAGTGTTGTCCGCTGAAAGCTCGATGTACGTCATCTTGCCGGCGATGGCCGTCACCCTGGCCCGCGCCTCGCGCGAGAGCAGCGCCATGTACGCGCCCATCACCGAGGTGTTGCCCAAAAAGTGAAAACGATCCCACGGCATATCGGGCAGCAGCCCCAATTGCACCGCCTTTTCCACATTGATGTACTTGCCGAACGAGCCGCCGATGAGCAGTCGTTCCACATCGCCGAGGTTCACGCCCACGCTCTGGGCCAGCACGCTGAAGCCGGCGTAAATGGCGGCCTTGGCGCGCATGAGGTTGTCGATGTCCACTTTGGTGACCACAATGTCGCGGCCATGGGCGGTTTCGGCGGCCCAAGCCACCACGTATTCGGGGCCGTGCGCGCCCTCGCGCAGGCGCGGCGTGCCCAGGTCCATCTTGAATTTGCCGCCCTTATCCACCACGCCGGTAATGAACAACTCGGCAGTGAGCGCAATGAGTCCCGAGCCGCATACGCCACGGGGCGCCGTGCCGCCAATCACGCGATACGTCGGCTCGTGGCTGTGGCTGTTGATCCACACTTCCTCAATGGCGCCCCGCGTGGCACGCATGCCGCACACCACCCCCGCGCCCTCGAACGCCGGGCCTGCAGAACAGGCGCACGTCACCAGCCAGTCGCGGTTGCCCAGCGCCATCTCGCCGTTGGTGCCTACGTCGATGAACATCGTCAGCGCATCGGATTCGGCCATGCCGGAGGCCAGCACCCCCGCCGTGATGTCTGCGCCCACATAGGAGGCCACACCCGGCAAACAGTCCACCGCCGCGCGGGGGTGAATGTTCAACCCCACCTCGGCGGCCAGCAAGGGCAGGGGGCGGTTGACGGCGGGGATGTACGGCGCGAGGCGAATACTGGCCGGGGGGAGGCCGAGGAACAAATGCGTCATGGTGGTGTTGCCCGTCACCGTGGCTTTGTAAATCTGCAACGGGTCCACGTGTGCGCGCTGAGTCAGGCGGCTCAGCAACTCATTCACTGTGCCGCGCACCTGCTGGGTCAACTCGCCCAGGCCGTTGTTCTTGCCCGCGAAAATAATGCGCGAGATCACGTCCTCGCCGCGCGCGATCTGGCCGTTGTATTCGGCGGCGGTGTCCAGCGCCTCGCCCGTTTGCAGGTCCACCAAAAACACGCTCACCGTGGTGGTGCCGATGTCAATCGCAATGCCGTAGAGACGGCCCGGTGGGCCGTCTCCAGGGGGTTCCGGCAGGAGACGTTCCAGCGGAACGTCTCTACGGCCCGGCCCAAGATCGATCAGCCTCGGCGGCCCGTCGGGTTGCCGCCAGTTGTCCGTTTCTACGACGGCGCTGACGCGCCAGTTTCCCCGCCGTAACCGGTCTCCCAGTTCGCGCAGCAACGGCAGGGGCACATCGGGATTGCGGATGCCCTGCAGTGCCAGCGCCCGTTCCACCCGGCCCAGATCATCGGTGGCATCGTCCAGTGTGGGCGCTTCGAGGTCGAGGGCAAACGCGCGCACGGTCTGATCCCGCACCGGATCGTAGGGGAACGGCACGGCCACTTTGCTCACGCTTCTGTCGGTGACCAACCGCCGCTCGACCTGCTCCTGCTCCGGCACAAAGATCGCTGCGTCTCCCTCCACCACGGATTGGCAGGCCAGCGCGTATCCGGCTTCGAGGTCTGCCGCGCTCAGGCGAATGGTGGATCGCCGCCGGATTGTGCCGGACTCGACCACCACCGCGCATCGCCCGCAGCGGCCCTGTCCGCCGCACGGCTGGCCTACTTCCAACCCGGCCTCGCGCAGCGCGTCGACGATCAGCGCGCCGGTGGGCACGGTGGCGGTTTTGTTCGAGGGGTGAAAGAGGAGGGTGTGAGAGGCCATGAAGGGGGGTGAGGTGAATCTATCGCTTTCGTTTCCGCATTGCCAGCGGGAGCAATACCATCGCCGCCAGCGGCCACACCCAGGCCAGATCGCCGGGGCCGCCGGGGCCGGTGCGAGCCGCCATCCGTTTGAGGTGCAGCAAACGGTAGTGGGCCGCCGTTTTCGTCAGCGCCTCATCCGAGATGTGGAAGGGATCGATGCCCGCCGCGCGGGCGGCGAAGCCGCTGGCGATCAAGACATGCCGCAGGAGAGGCAGCCGTTGTTCGGAGTCCGACACGTCTTCCACCGTGGCCGCCCACCAACCGTCGGGCAGCCACACCTCTGCCTCCGGCTTCGCCATGAGGTTGCGATACCAATCGGAAATGCCCCCGAAGCCGGCGGTGCAATAAATCTCGCCGTCCACCACGGCATAGTTCACCGGCGCGAAGCGCCGGCGGCCCGTCTTGCGCCCGGTGTGGGCAATCACCATGATGCGCCCGCTTACGGTCGGCGCAAAGTTGATGAACGGCCCCAGCCCCAGCCGCCACATGAACACCATGAACGGGTTGAGGTAGCGCTTGAAGCCTTGCCGCAGTGTTTCTTCATTACTCGGATTCATATCAGACCTCCCTATCGGCAGGCCGCCGGATCGACGCGATAAACCATGTTCTCCTGCGCGGCCGTTGCCCACAGGAACTTGCCATCCCACGCCAGTCCCCACCACCCGTACCACGTGGCCGGTGGAGTGGCCGACGAAAGCTCGACGGTTGGGTTCAGCCGCGCCGAGCACAGCGAGGCGTCGGCTGGAAGCGCGTGTTGGGCGGCTGTTACATTCAGACATAAAACTACACCCGTTGGCGCTCACAGAATCTTTTCTACGGCTTGAACCGCTGCAGTAACACCATCCGCTTCAGTTCTAATCTTACATCCCAGTTCGCTTGCCTTCTCCTGTATCCGTCCATCATTCTTAACTCGCATAATAGCTTCACTCAAATTTTCGACATTCAATTTTCCACGCGAGATAAACCCAGGGCTGACGCCCAATTCATTTACGCGCTGCCCCCAGTAGAATTGGTCAATAACATGCGGCACGACAATGCCAGGTATGCCTGCGAGAAGAGTCGCGGCAGTCGTGCCAAAACCGCCATGATGAGTGACCATGCTCACCTGGTCAAAAAGCCAACTGTGCGGCATTGCGCCAGCACGATACACTGTCCTGGGAATCTCCAGACCACGCAGGGCTTCATCCCATCCCTGAATAATGGCGCGTACATTCGTTCGCTCCAGTGCCCCAAGTATGATCTGCGCTCCCTCCCGGGCTCGTTTGCCAGACATACCCATTACCCCCAGGCTCACCGCTATTGGTTTATCGCCGCCATCAAGAAAATCCAACAAATCGCGGGGTGGCTCCCACTCCTTTTGCGGACGAGCGAACCAATAGCCTGTTTGGTAAACATGGCGAGGCCAGCGTGGGTCAGGCGAAGCCACATGCTGACTGACGGGTAAAAGGATCATGCGAGTCGACATCATGCTCGCGATATCTTTGACAGGCGGTGCGCCCACCCGTTTTCGAAAACGATTCGTTGGCGCAATAAAAAGTTTCCCCATGACCGACCAGATGACCCGTCCTAAAAAGGATGGCGTGGCATTCGTTACAGGAATACGAGCAGGTTGCAGGGTAACACTAATCCAGGGGATATTCAGTTTTTCCGCTTCTGCTATGCCACAGCCTGTATCGGAAGTGATGACTAAATCCGCCCCTTGACATACCTTTAGCACGTCAGGGTAAGCTTCTTCTACCAACCGCCCCCCAAATTGCATGACTCGAATCATGCCAATCCACATATTGTTGAAGGATTGGGCCATGAGCTGCGCTCCCACGGCTCCCATATCGACAGCCGGACCAATTGGAATGCTCGTTACACCATGCGAAGCCGCCAGAGAACACAGGGTAGGATTCGTGGCTAGGATAACCTCATGTCCCGCTTCCTGTAATCCTTGACAAAGATTGATGTAGGGTTGCACGTCTCCGCGTGAACCAATAGTAGCAACTACGATTCTCATTTGGCCTCGCGTGGAATACGACTCAATTTTACTCTGCCGCCCAACATGCAAATAGGTTTCAGTGTGCCGTTCAGTTTGCTTATGTTTGATAACGATCGCCGCGTTCCTTCGCCAACTCTTTGAGGATGACCCGCTCCACCGACGCGGACTCAGCGGGGTTGATGGTGCGCGGCGGCGGCAGAGGATCGTGAATGTGCTTGAACAGAATCGCCATCGGCGTTTCGGCCGCAAACGGCGGGCGGCCTGTCGCCATTTCGTACAGCATCACCCCGCCCGGCTGGTAGGCCTTGTACACGGCCGCCATGCCGCCCTCGCCGAGCGGAGCGACGATTCGATATTGACCAAGCTGCTTGCCGGTGAGGTCTTCCATTTCTTTTGCCGATGACGGGCGACAGGTGACTGATGGTGTATTTCAGCCCTCTGCTGTTTGCCCCCGCTGCCTGCCACCGGCTAGCCGACCTTTTCTCCCCACATCACTTTCAGGTAGCCGGGGATGTCCACCGCTTCTTTAGGCCCGACCATGATCTCCCAACCGGGCAGGGACTCTTCCAATTCGCCCGACAGCACGGCCACTTGCCCCGGCAGAATGATTCGCCGGTGATTGACCTTGCTTTCGGCGTCGGTCGAGCGCACCGCCTTGGCGATGCGCTCGGCGTCGAACTTGCCCGCCGCCCATGCGGTGAGCACGCTCATGCCCTCGGCGTCGGCCACCAGCAGCCACGCCGGCCACCCCGAACCTTCCACTTCGTTGTTGACGGCGAAATAGGTGATCGAGAAGTTGGTCGTCACCATCAGCGGCGCATGGCCGTCGGGCGCGTTGATCTCGTACAGCCCCGGCTGCACCTGAATGGGCTTCTGGGGATCGGTGTACAGGTTTTGCCGCAGCACCAGCAATGGATAGAGCGTGGCCGGGTCGAACGACTCGAGCACGATGAACCCGGCGTACTTGGCAATGTGCTCGGCAGCCAACACCGTCTCGTCAACTTCGCCGTTGGCCGTCCGCCTCGGAAACGTGACCACCGGGTAGCCGAGGGCCCGGAAGTTTTTCTTGATCGCCAACCGGCGAATTTGGGTGAGCGACGTGAGCGAATCGGCGTAACCCTGCACCGATGGATCGAGCACCAGATCTTCGACTCCGGCCTTCTTGATCTCTTCGACCAGCGCCGCCAGCTTCTCCAGCGTGTCGGCCCTTACGGCCAGCGGCGCATTGGCGGCTTTTGCTATTTCGACCATCTTCTGCCAGTTGGATTCGTCGGCGGCGCACAGCAACGGGCGAGCGCCGGACGCGGCCTCTACCCCTTGCGCCATCACGGCGGGATCCGGGGCTACGAGGATGAGCGGTTTTTGGCTGGCCGCGCGGGTGGCGGCCACTGCCGCGGCAAACGTCACCCCGTCGCCGGAGGCGGCCTCCACCGCAAACCCATCCACACCCAGTTTGATGCCCACGTAATCCACGATATAGCCATCGGCCACGGCCACGGCAGCTTTGATGGCCTCTGCGCCGTCGGCATCGCGCATGTGGATGAACAAGCCGGGCCGGTGATAAAACGTCTTCTCATGGCGGAACATCACCGTCTCATTGCCCGCTTCGAGCCTGGCCCCGTCACCGCCCACGGTCACCAACCGGATCGGCGGCGCGGAGGCGGCCTCCAGTTGCAGTTTAGCCGCTTCGGTGACGTAAGGGCAGGCGGCCAGATCGGCCTGTTTGGCGGCCAGCTTCATGGCGAAGGCCAGGCAAGTGGGATAGCCGCACTCTTTGCAGTTGGTTTGAGGAAGCAGTTTGTAAATTTGCAGTCCGGATAGAGCCATGGGGTACCTCGAATGTTGAATGATGAATGATGAATGATGAGTGATGAATGCGGAATGCGGATTGTGGAAAACAGAATTCAGCAATCACACTCGTACAAGCACAGAGTCACTCCGTATGACGCATCAGCCCGTCCACCATTCTCTGCGCTCGCTTCAGCGATTCCGGGTGACGCAGGACCACGACGCCCGCGCCGGCGTGAATGAGCGACGAGGCCGTGAGCGTTTCCCAGTTGACGGCGCGCCGCTTCCAGTCGCCCCAGCTTTCGGGGACGCCCTCGCCCACTTTCGATTCCTTGGCCTTCCACGTTTCCTCGCCGGGGGTCACCAGCATGGGTTGCTGGGTCATGCTGTCGCCTTGCAACGCGGCCAGCCGCAGGCGCTCCATCACCGAGTAGCCGTATTCGATGCCGTAGGCCAGCGACCCGGTAGTGGGGTCCATGATGATGCGCTCCATGGGCATGCCCATGTCATGAATGAGGATCACGAGCTGCTTGGCCAGGTTCACATCCATGGGCGTTTTGGAACTGACCAGATGATCGTTGGCCATGGCCGCCGCCACAATGGTGCGATAGTTTTTGTCTTCGCAAACGCCGATGAGCAACCGCTCGCCTTTGGCCTCCTCGGCCACCGGCACGATCAACTCGTTGTCTTTCTCGGCCTGGCCCGGCCCAAACACGGCCAACGGCAGGCCGGTGGCCTGCAGCACTTGGCGCACCACGGCGCGGGCGTTGTCCGGCGCATTGGGCTTGCCGTTGGCTTGCGTGAGCGAGAGCGTCAACACCAGCAGGTCGGCCCCGGCGGCCTCGGCGGCGCGCGCCCAATCCGCCGGGTCTTGCATGGCTTCACCCCAGGTTTCGTAGAGCAGGGGCGACCAATCGTCGGGCTTGCGATCTTTGATCTCAATCGCCAGCGCCGGACGATTGGGGATGGCGCCGTCGAAATGCAGGAAGGGCAGCGTGGCGTCGCCGCCCACGGTGATCGTTTTGGCGCGGGTGCCGCCTTCGGCCCGCGTGGCCCCCAGCGTCACCACCCGCACACTGCCCGCCCATTTTTCTTTTGGAATTTCAACTGTGATCGGCATAATTTCCTCCGTGAAAATGCGCCAAGCATCCTCGAAAAGACTACCGCCCCAAGCGGGGCGGTCATAGTGAGATTGCGCGGTTTTGTCGTGTGATGTCCATCCTCCCAAAAAACGCGAATCAGCCCAAGCGGACTCTGACCATCACCCGACTGCGGGCGGCTCGCGCCACTTCGTCGCCATTGGGGCAACCGTCGGTATTGAGCCGCACTTGAAAACACTTTGCGTATTGTGGCGCGCGCGCCAGATAATCAATCAGACTCGCGGCCACCTCGGCGTCCGATTCGATCACTTCCCCCCGGCCCGGCGCGTCCTTTCCTTTGAGGCGAACCGTCACCGCCGCGCCGTCCTCTGAAGGGGAGGTTCGACGGCGCAAGTTGCGCCACCACGTCCGCTCGCGCAGGCTCACGATTGCCAGCGAATTGCCCAGCGGCAGGTAATTGACCGGCGTGGTAATCGGCTTGCCACTTTTGCGTCCCGTGACGGTAATCAGCATGACGCCGTTGTCTATCATGCCGTGCAGCGGCGAGCGCAACATGAATTTGACGAAAGAGTTTCCGTTCATGATTGCCTGCCAGTGTGGCGCTCTATCGCCTTCAGCGAAATCACCGCCGACGGCCTCGGCTCGCCCGGCCAATCGTGCATGAGAAAGAGATATTCCACGCCGCGATCGCGCATCAGTTGCGCGGCGGCCTCGGCGGGAATGTCGGGGGGAACGGTGGGGATGTCTTCGTCCATGATCGCCCCCACGGTGCTGAGGGGCGCCGCTGTTTGCAGCGCGCCCCGGGTCGTCCACCCGCACGCCATCCCGTCCTCGTCCAGCGCCACACAGACCTCGCAGGTCTCCGAGACCTGCGAGGTCTTTCCGCCCAGACGGGCCGCCACCGTGCTGCAGCTTTCCGTATCGCGGCACACCGGCACGCCGATGGTCATCACATCGCGGACGAGTAACATATCGCTGCCTTCATGCGAACGGTTGTCGAATGACCGTCTTCAACTTCTCCGGCGCGGCCCGCCGCGGATCGCTCAGATAGATTTCGTGATGCTTCCCGCGCAGCGTGTGCCCGCCCTCCTCGATAAAAACGTGCAGCCGTTTGATCGTCGGGCCTTCGGTGGCATACGGGCCGATGTGCATGATCTGAGCGCACGGCCCTTCGTGAAACACTTCAAAGCGCACCTTCGGCAGGGCCGCCGGATTCTTCTTCCTGGCTACCTGCGCGCGCGCCTCGTCAACCATCGCCTGAGTCACGAATTCCGGCTGCATCATCATCGCCGTCCACTTCCACAGGTCTTTGACATCCACGCTGAAGCGGCTCATGTCGTCCGTCCACCACAGGCCTTCCAAGGCCATCACCGGATAATCGATGGCCGGCTTGCCCAGCTTCACCGCAAACTTGAGCGTGTACGACATGGCGTACAGCGTCTCCAGCGCCGCCCCGAAGTCCGGGCTGGTGTTCGGGTTGCCTTGCCCGTCGATCATCAGGAAGTTCAGCGGCGGCACATCCACGACCCCCACCGCTTTCGCGGAAGGGGCGTAGAGGTGCTTGTACTGTTTGCGAAGGTCGACTTTTTTCATGAGGAGACCTCACAACAAGGGCGGCATCTCCAGGGCCGGATGGTTCTTCTCGGTGACGTAGGCCACCAGCCCTTCCACGTCCGTAGCAATGCGCTCGTCGCAAATCTTGTCAATCAAATCCGGATCGCCCTCGCGCTCGGCCACTTTCTTCAACTGCTCGGCCATTTGCTCCTTGAGGATGGACGACATCCACACCACGCGCTTGAAGCCGCCGTCCGCCGAGACGAACTTGGGGCTGATGATGTAAAACTTGCCGTGGCCCATGATGCCCGGAGTCTGCAAACCGCCGCCGGCCATGCCCGCCAGCGTCGAGAACGTCATGCCCGCCGGGGTCATGCTGGTGTCCTCGCGGCTGACGATCATCACGCCATTGGCTTCGGGGATGACCATGGCGATGCACTCGAAGCAACCGCAAGCCGTCATCGGGTTCTCCATGATCGAGTAAACGGCGACCTCGTGAACCTGCTGGTGCGACGCGCCTTCGGTGAACTCGTTCGTCCCGGCCCAGTAGCCCTTGGTCGGGTCGAGCGTCTGGCTTTTCTTGATCGGCTGGTTGGGGCCGGTGGGGTTGATCTGGAACGAGGCTTTGCAGTCCAGCCAGTTGTACGCGCCGCACAGGCCGAGGCGTTCCGGCGTAACGATGCACAGATGGTTCGGCGCAAACGACTGGCACAGCGTGCACGAGTAAAACTCCTCCACGCTTTCGTCGGTCATGTTGCCCAGCCGCACGTTGCGCTCGTCGTAAGCCGTCCGCGCCGCGCCCAGCCACTTCTCCACGTCCGCCGGTTCGGTGTAAATCGTCACCTGCACCTTGTCCACAATCGCGCCGAAGTCGGCGTGGAAGCGCGCGTGCAAAATTTCGCCGAAGTGCCGCAGGCCAAAGCCCTTGTCGGCGGCAGCCTTGCTGATGCGAATCCAGGCAATGTCGCGCTGGCCGATGTGCTGAATGCCCGACGCCCCGTTGACGAAGTGATGGATCTGCCGCTCCAGCACCGGCTCGAAATCCTTCTGCATCTTGCGCCCGGCCACGTCCACCACAATGCCCATGTCCAGCGCCGCGCCCACCGGCTGGTCGGCGAAGTCGGGGCCAACCACCGTGATCTTGCCGTCCTGCACCTCGTCGAAGTTGGCCATGCGCAGGTACTCGAAACAGCGCGAATACTTGCCGCCGAATTCGACGCGCATATCCTGCTTGCGAACCACCTCGCCCTCGAACGCCGAGCCATAGGGCACGGGCACCGGCACCTCGGTCAGCTTGATCTTGACCCCGCGCACCTCGATGCACTTCTGCACCAGTTGCTCCGCCCGCTCCAGATCATCCTTGCCGCCGATCTCGTTGAAGGGCATCGAAACGACGTGCTCGTAGGTCGTCACGCCGGTCGGCAAAATTTCGGGGATGACGGTGTCGGCGATGACGGGGAAGCCGAAGTTGATGGCCCCGGCGGCGGTGGCATATTTCACGTCGTCCACCTCGCCCAGCGCCAGCACAAAGGCAAACACGCGGTTCTTGTTGTACATCAAGATGTCCCGCGCCTGGCCGCCCTTCATGCCGCCAAAGGTGAGGGCCGAGCGGGTGGCGAAGCCCAGCGCGTAAATGGCGCTGTAGGTGTCGAGGCCAAAGGGCACGGTGTAGGTGTCGTACCCCAGTTCCACGCCCTCTTCCATCAGTTGATGAATGATGCTGCGCCCGTTGACGTTGCCGCTGAGGAAGGTGAGAATGTTGCGGCGCTGCAACTCGCGCACGATCTTCACCGCCACTTCGTTGGATTTGGCGCAGCCCACAATGGCGGCAAAGCCCGGCATGCGGCCATCCACCAATTGGATGCCCCACGACCGCAGTTGAATATCGTCAATGGGGCCGTTGAGGTGGCCGTTCCCATCTTTCGAGAACTCCGGATTGGTGAACGAGGTGCCGCCCGCGAGGTGAAAGCCGGGCAGAGTTTGCGGCTCCGTGCCGTAGATGAAGCGCACCGCCTCGATGCCTTCTTCCGCGAACAGAGTCGCCATGCCCGCGTCCAGCGTTTGCCCCAAATACGGAGTCCAGCGGCGGTCGGGCGGGGCGGGGTGTAGCAGCCCTTTGGCCCGGGCCAGCACCGGCTGAAGGTCGCCAAGTTTTTCCACGGGCTGGCCCGTCATGCCGAAGTTGAACGGCAAATAGTAGGCCGTGTTCGGGAAGGCAATGGGCGTCTCCGCCCCTTTTTCGATCAGCGCCTTGCCGAGCAGTTGCTCGAATTCGTTGACGACGGCGTGCGCGCCGTTGATGGCGCTGGTAGCGATATAGCGGGACATTGGTTTACTCCTATGAGAAGAGGCGTGGTATCCGAGAACTCCGTTACTTCAGGAAAATGCTGACTACAAAAGGCGCCAGAGCCAGCAGCGCCATGAGCGGGTGGCCCTGGCGCGTCTGATTGCGGCTATCCCAATTGAATAAGTAGATGGCGAGGCCAAAAGCCAGCGCCCCACCCGCCAACAACACGCCGAGGGAGACGAACGGATTCAGCGTGGTGGGCTGATCGTAAGCTAGCCCCAGGAAGGCCTGCATGGCGTGGGAGGTGGGCAGCAGCGCCGAGAAGGGCAGGATGGCCTTGGGCAACAGGCTGAGGGGCAACATCAGCCCGCCGATGAGCATGGACGGCAGGAAGATCAGTTGCGACCACAGGACGGTAGCCTGAGAGTTGGCAGAGATCACCCCGATGAGCGCGCCGATCGCGCCGCAGGCAAACGCGGTTACCAGGGCTACGAGCGCAAAGCTTCCCCAGTGGACGGGCGCTATACCTTTGAAGAGTGCCGGCCCGGTGAGGACGATGAGAGTGGAAGTAATCAACACGTGAAAGATCGTCGTCATGACGGGAATGGCCAGGATAGAAAGGGCCGGGACGCCGTTGATCTTGAAGCTGCGGTAGATGCCCGCTTCGCGCGACTCCACCAACGGGCTGGGCAGCCCCAGGATCGTGCTGGCCATGATCGCGAAGACGACCATCGCCGGGACCATGGTCTCGGTGAAGCCGGGATTGATCTGAGTCATCACCAGCCCCATCATGGCGTAAAAGCCTAACGGGAAGAGGTAGTTGATAAAAAACAGGTTCGGATTCCGCAGGCCGGTCTTGAATTCGAAGGCGAAATGCTGCGCAAAGGCCGTCATTGCGCCACTCCCGGATCGGTGATCTCAAGGAAGCGTTCCTCGAGCGAGGGGCGCTCAACGCGCAGGTCGATCAGCTTGTCGTTCTGGGCGGCGATGTAGCCCAGCAGCGCCGTGACGGTCGGCCCCGGATCGGTGCTGTAGTAAACGGCATACTCCTCTTTGACGAGATGTTGTTGCGCGCCGGGGAAGGCCGCGCTGTTGTGGTGCAGCACAGACAGGTCGGTGCGGACGGAGATTTTGGTGAGGCCCGATCCGGCTGCGGTAAGTTCGCGCGGGGTGCCCGTGGCGACCACGGCGCCGCGCAGCAAAATGGCGACCCGGTCGGCCATCTTCTCGGCTTCGGCCATATCATGCGTGGCTAGGAGGATGGTGGCGCCCCCGGCCTTCAACTCATGCATGAGGCTGTGAAGCTCCACGCGCGAACCGACATCCAGCCCGGCGGTCGGCTCGTCGAGAATCACGACCGGAGGATTGTGGGCCACCGCCAACGCCAGGCCCAGCCGGCGCTGCTGCCCGGTCGAGAGTTCGCGGAATTGGCTGTGCTGCTTCTCCTTCAGTCCCAAACGTTCCAGCAAATCGTAGCGCGGCGCGACATCGTGGTAGGCGCAGAAAAACCGCATCGCTTCATCCACGCGCATAGTCGCCGGCAGGCCCGAGGTTTGCAGTTGCACGCCGATGAGGTTGCGCAGCTTGCGCGGCTCGCGGTCGGGCGCGACGTTGAGGACGTTCAGCGCGCCGCCGTCGAACCGGCGCAGCCCTTCAAGGCACTCCAGGGTGCTGGTTTTGCCCGCGCCGTTAGGCCCCAGCAAGCCGAAGATTTCACCTCGCTGCACCTCGAAGCTGATGTTGTCTACGGCCACGAAGTTGCCGTAGACTTTGCGAAAGCCTCTGACGGATAGCACTGTCGCAAAGTCGCGGGTGAGGGTTTCCGTTCGTATCACGCAAGCGTCAGCCATTTTTCCGTGAAAGCGCTACTTGGCACCGAGAGGTTCGACGCTGCCCAGCCCGGTTACGTTCTTGCTCACCGCAGGCCGGCCATAGTATTGAACCGAACCGAGGCCGCTGATTTGCGCGTCCAATTGCTTTGTGGCCCACACCGTGGCGCTGCCCGCGCCGCTGATGGTCACATCGGCGGTCTCGCTCTGGAAGTCGGCCCCACGGTAGCTCCCCACGCCGCTGAGTGTGAGCTCAAGACGCGCAGCCTTGCCGGAGGCATCTACGCTGCCCGCCCCGCTGAGGCGGTAACTCACATCGTCCGCCGCCAGACCTTCAAGCTTCAGGCTGCCTGCGCCGCTCAACTTCACCTTCAGTTGGGCCGCTTTCAAATCTGTCGCCACGATATTCCCCGCGCCCGAGAAATCCAGTTCCGCGAGACTCTTGACCGTGAGCGTGAAGCGGATGGGTTGGGTGGGCCGGACGCGCGCCCAGCCGTTCGTTTCGGCGTAATCAATGCGCAGGGTGTTGCCTTGCACTTCCGTGCGAATCTCCGGCAGCACGTTGTCTTCGGCTTCGATGGTCAGGGACTCGGTGTCGCCCTGTGTAATGGTCAGGTCGCCAAACGAGGCGAACGATACTGCGTTGAAGTTGCTCACGGGCCGAGTTTGTGTGATCACGTATCCGGAGCCGGGAACGCCGCCCGTCACGAACGGTATGGATATGGAACCGGGCCACCCGGCCCCGGCCAGCCCCAGGCGCGGCGCGATGAGCACAGCCACCACCGCCAGGGCCACTGTGGTGAAGGCGATCAGGTTTCCCGCGATGGGCCAACGATGGCGGAGGAGCAAATCCAAACCCAGGGCGATGAGGAGCACCGGCCAGTACTGGAGCAGCACCCAAAAGTTCGAGGCCGGGATCACGCGGGCATTGGCCAGCAGCCAGAGTGTGCCGGCGGCCACGAGCGCCAACGGCCAGAAGATGGAGCGAGTATGTGTCGGTGTCACGACTGGGCCCCTTTCGTTACCCCGGCGCTTGCGGCGGCGGTGCGGCGTTGTCGTTGCCGGTGGTGCTCGGCGGCGCGACCGGTTGAACCGGCCCCGGGCCAAAGCGCCTGACCAGCAAATACAGCCCGACGACGATCAACAGCACCGGGAACAAGAATTGCGAGACGACGGAATTGCCGGAGCGAAAAATTAGCCCCTCGAAGAATGCGCCGAAGATGACGAACAGCACGAAGCCAACCTTCATCAGACTCCAGCCGGAGTGGCGCTGTTGCCTGTCGCCCGCCCATGCGCCCATGATCACGATGCCCAGGCCCACGGCCATGAGGATGATCGTCCAGCCATAGGCCCACGTGGCCCACTGGCCGGTCCAGTTTTGGAAGAACAACATCAGTCCGACCGTGGAGATGATGCTGCCGGGAACGGCCAGGCCCGCGGTGGATTTGCCACCGGCCGCCATGCCGATGAAGAATAGCCCGCCGACGCCGATGACGAGGAACGGCCAAAGCAGATGCCAGGCCATGAAGTTGAAGAACTCGGCGAACAGAAAGAACACGCCCAATCCGATCAGGATTGCGCCGACTACCAATCCGCTCGTGTTACGTTGTGTCATCGGGGTTTTCCTTTCTGCAAGCTTTTCATTGCACCCCAGGCGGGGCCGGCCGGGTCAGGGCGGCAAGAAGAAACAGCAACCCAAACAACAGAAACGGCCCACCCCTCAATCCCCGCCATACAGCGCCTCGGCCGTCACTGCGGGCCGGGCGAACAATTCCCTGATCCGCGCATCGCCACTGCTCCCGAACTTCGCAGCATCGTAGACGGGCAGGCCAAGCGAGGCGCGTTTGGCGTCGATATGCGCCAAGGTCTTTGCCAGCATTTCTTCATCGGAGGTCACAAACTCCATCTTGCCGCCGAGGGCTTTCTCCCATGTCTCGGTCATAATGCGCACCACTTCGTCGCTCGCGCCCACGGGCGAGTCGATGCCGAAGATGACCGAGGCGCCGGAGGCCGCCGCATACACCCCAATGGCCAGCGCCTTCTCGCTCATCCACTCCGGCGCCAGGCCCACGGCGGGGACGTCGGAGATGTCGTCGCCCAGGCCGCCTTCCGCCGCCATTTGCGTGAGCACGGTGAGGATGCGTGTGTTATCCACGCACGACCCCATGTGCAGCACAGGCGGCATGCCGGTGGCCTCGCACACCTCGCGCAGGCCCGGCCCGGCAAACTCCAGCGCCGCCTCGCCCACCGAGTAACCGTACTTGGCCGCCGCGAGCGCGCCGCAGCCCGTTTGCACCACCAGCACGTCGTTCTTCAACAGTTCGCGCACCAGGAATTCGTGCGATTTGTCCTGCGTGGCGCGCGGGTTGTTGCAGCCCACGTCGGCGGCCACGCCCCGGATGCGCCCGGACATGATGGCATCGTTGAGCGGGCGGAACGAGGGGCGGTAGGTGCCGCCGAGCATGTAGTTGATGTACTCCTGCGAGAAGCCGGGGATGATGTCGTTGGTGATGTCGGGGATGGTGATGGCGCCGCGGTTGGGGTAGTTGTCGATGGCGACCTTGACGATCTCGCGCGCCTGATCGAGCGCCCTGTGCTCGTCGAACTCCATGTGCAGCCCGCCGGCGATCTTCACCTTGGGTGAGGTGGTGATGAACTTGGTGTGAAACTTGTCGGCCAGGTTGGGCAGGGCTTGCATGATGCACTGCACGTCCACCACCATGGCTTCCACCGCGCCCGTGAGCAGGGCCAATTCCTGATGGAGGAAATTGCCCGCCGAGGGCACGCCCTGCCGCAGCAGAATCTCGTTCGAGGTACAGCAGATGCCTGCGAGGTTGATGCCCTTCGCGCCTTTGCTCTCGGCATATTGGATCATCTCCGGTTCGCCGGCCGCGCGGACGATCATCTCGGACAGGGTAGGCTCGTGGCCGTGGAGGACGATGTTGACCTCGTCGTCCTTGAGCACGCCCAGGTTGACCTGGCCCACACGCGGCGACGGCGTGCCGAAGAGGATATCCGAAAGGTCGGTGGCGATCATCGAGCCGCCCCAGCCATCAGACAACGCGCAGCGAATGGCGCCTTTGAGGATATGCTCCGCCTCCTGATCGTCGCCCATGTGGGTGCGATGCAGCACGTCCACCACTTCGCGGTCAATGCCGCGCGGCACCACGCCGTATTTCTTCCACAGTTCCTGCCGTTTCTTTGGCGCAGTCTTGATGTAGATCAGTTCGCCGGTCTGCTGGCCGAACTGGGCGATGGCTTTGTTGGCAACATCCCTGGCGATGTCGTTGACGGCGCGCTTGTCGGTGGGGATGCCAAACTTGCGGGCGACGGCCATCAACTTGGTCACGTCGCGAACTTCGTAGCCCTGCGCCTGCCCCTCGGCGGCGGCCAGCAGCGTAAAAGCCACGTCGCGCCCGTGGTCCGAGTGAGCGGCCGAACCGGCGGCCACGGCGCGGGCCAGGTTACGGGCGGCAATGGTTTCCACCGTGGCGCCGCACACGCCTACCTGCCCATCTTTGGTAAGGCGGCACGGGCCCATAAAGCAATTCTTGCAGCAAATGCCTGCGGACGAGCCGATGCCGATGGGGCAGGCGGCCATCACCTCGGCGCGTGTGAAGGCCGTGCTCAGGCTCAGCTCATCGGCGCGGATGAGCATTTGCTGGGCGGCAGGATCAATGCTGCGTTGTGCGTTGGTGCGGGTTCTAGCCATCGTTCGCTCCTTGTTGGGATTCAACGCGCCCCATCGGTTGGAAGTAGGGCGGCGGTTCCAAATAGTCTTTGATTTCCGCTTTTACTGCATCGCGCACTAAGTTTCCTGAGACGTGCATCAGGGTGTCGCCGTAATCGGCATCTTGATTCATGCCGGCGAGGCAGGGGAAGTGATGATGCAACATGCCAGCCTCGAATTCGGCCTCGGCCACAGGGCAACCCACCAGCCCCTGGGCCACATGTTTCCCACAACCACAGGCCGAGTCTCGGGCCACCTCCACGTTGCTCACGCGCCGGTCGCCGTCCACGGAGATTTTGAACTGCGGTTGGCCGAAGTGGCGCGCGAACTGCCGGATGGCCGGGTGGGTGTAGGCCACGGTGAGCGGCGGTTGGTTGAAGGTAGTTTCGGTGAGGCTGCAAAACGGTTTGGGAAACACGCCGGCGATTCCCATATCGGTGAGCCAGGCTTGCAGTTGGGAGGCCAGCCCCGGCGGCAGGCTTTCGTTGCGGTCGACGGGGGCGATCACGGCAGCCGCCCCGGCGAGCCGGGCCACGTCGGGGATGAGTTGTGCCACGGCAGGTGTTTCGCCCAGGGCCAGGATGAGGGTGGCGGCGGGAAGGGTGGGGGGCAGGAAGTCTGCCGGATCGTCAATCACCAGCGGCAGGGCGCGCGGAGCAGCCCATCGTTTCACGGTCCACGAAGGCGGATGAAATCGACCGATATGCTCGGCTATACGTTCGCCCCATTGACCTTGCGTCACGGCAAGGACGCGCAATGCCAGGTCGTCGGTGAAGAAGGCTGCGGCTGCCATGCTGCTCCCGAACATGCGGAACTAATAAGATTTGCGTAAGCATAGCCGGAGGAAAATGATTGAGTTAGTGGAGTAAGTCACGTGTTTGGGAGGTCACCCGTCACGGGGGCTTGTGATGCGGTGAGGGTGATGAGTCGTGGCCTCTACCTCGAGGGAGCGCATCCGGTGAGGCCCGTCGGCTCGCGTGCTGCCGGCTTGCGCGATGCGGCGCGTTTGAATGCAATGACGGCAGCGGGCGAGTCAACGCGGCGCGATGTTTGTTACGCCAGCATCGCGCCGGGTTGACGAATGATTCGATCAATGGCGCACGGAATACGGATTCGCTCTACGCTCGCACGGCGGCGAGTTGAATGCGAGTGAAGTGCAGCCGCTCGAGGGCAGCTTTGGCTAATTGCCGCATCAGCGCGTATCCGAGGGCGCAGTCCACTTCGCACAGCGCGCGCAGGGCGGGGCCGTTGACTTTGAGAATTCTGCCGGGCTTGGCCGTGCGCGCCGCGGCGCTGAAAATGTGCGGCTCGATGAGCGCCGAGATGCCAAACGGTTCGCCGGGGTTGATTTCGCCGACCAGGATTTCGCCCGGAGCAGGATGCCCGCTAGTAACACGCGGCGTGAAGTAGAGATCGACGCTGCCATCGAGCAGCAGGTACAGGTCGCTGGCTGGGTCGCCTTCTTCGAAGATCACCGCGCCGCCCTCACAGGCGGCTTCTTCGGCGATCATGGCCAGGGCCTTTCGTTGGGCGTCCGTGAGGAAACTGAAGAACGGATAGCGCCGCAGTATTTCAGGTGAGATCATGGTTCCTCCAATGGGCCGCTAACCGGCGCCCGATCAGTTGACCGCCGCCAATACCCTCTCGACGACGGCAGGCAGTGCGGCGGACACTGCCGGAGAGCACTGCTCGCAAAAATCCAGAACGTTGGCGGCTTCAACGGCGATGATGCGGATGTCGTCCGGTATCTTTAAGTGCATCTCCCGCCCCATTTGCAGCGCGGTCGGCAGGCTCACGTCGTGAGACGAGGCCGTGTGTTGAGTCGGCAGATCGTCCGGGCCGAGCCGCAGAATGGTACCCGGCGGATGCGTGCCGGTGCAAATCGCGTCTATCAGAATCGCCTTGTCGTAGCCGACGAGCCGTTCCATCAGCCGCAGGCCGCCCCAGTATTCCTCGTCAACTTCGATGGCCGAGCCGGGCGGCAGGCGTTGGCGCACCAGCGCGGCCACGCGCAAGCCGAGGGCGTCGTCGCCGAGAATGGGATTGCCGAGGCCGAGAATGAGGGTTTTCATGGCGTGGTGTTGTATTGAGAGAGTCTGCTCCTCGCGCCTGTTATTCTTTGCCTTCGTATTTGAAAGAGACTTTGATCTTGGCGCGATACGCGACCACTTTCCCGTCTTCGATCTGCATATCCAGTTCGACCACTTCGGCGATGCGAAGCTCGCGCAACGATTGTGCTGCGCGATTCACGGCGGCGGCTGCCGCCTTCTCCCACGACTCGGGGCTGGTGCCGACCAACTCGATCACTTTGTAGACACTATCGGGCATGACTGCCTCCTTATCTTCAGGTGGCGATGGTGAGCAGACTCTCTCACGACTATTGTAAGAGCAATCTGCTCAAATTGATCCGCCGACTTTTAGAGACGTTCCACCGGAACGTCTCTACAGGAAGCCCTTCCCGGAGGACGCGGGGTTCTTTCTCGTCAGCAATACTGCTTCAGTACGTCCACAATCTCACCCCGCGCATTTCGAATGATGACCTCCAGCGGCATCTGCCCGGGCAAGCTGTGGGTGGCGCAGCCGAAGCACGGGTCGTAGGCGCGGAAGGCCATCTCCACCCGGTTGAGCGCGCCCTCGGTGACCACCGCGCCCTTGTGGATGAAGGCCTGGGCGGCTTTCTTGATGGTCATGCTGATGGGCGCGTAGTTGTTGGTCGTGCCGACGATCAGATTCACTTTCGTCAAAATGCCACGCTCGTCCGTCTGGTAGTGGTGGGTGAGTGTGCCGCGCGGGGCCTCCACGATGCCCACCCCCTCGGTCGGTTTCTCGGTGGGAATGGTGCGGTAGTTGTCCGAGGTGATCTCCGGGTCGGTGGCCAGCTCCACCCAGCGCTCGGCGGCGTAAAGCAGTTCGATGAGCCGCGCCCAGTGGGTGGCGAGGCGTTGATGCACCGGCTTGCCGCCCAGGGTGCTGTAAAACTTATCGTATTCCTCCTGCGCCCGCGGCGTGGCCATGCCATCGGCGGCGTTGAGGCGCGAGAGCGGCGTGGCGGCGTACACGCCGGAGTCCTTGCCGTCCACCAATCCCTTCCAGCCGATCTTCTTGAGATACGTGAACTTGAGATACGACCACGGCTCGACGCGCTCGGCAATCCAATCGGTATATTCGCTGGCCGCGTACTTGCCGATGCGCTTGCCCTCCGGGTCCACCACGCTCACCCGCCCGTCGTAGAAATTCACGCGGTTGTTTTCGTCCACCGTGCCGATGTAGTACGTGTGGTGGGTGTACGCGTCTCCGAGAATCAGGTCCACGTAGGCTTTGTTGCCCAGCACAATATCGTTGAAGAGCTTGAGGCTGAATTGCGCGAACTCAATGGCCCAGCGGCCCATCTGCTCGATTTCCGCGCGCTGCTCGGCGGTGATGCCTTTCGTCAGCCCGCCGGGGATGGAGGTGCACGGGTGCACCTTGCGCCCCCCGATCATCTCCACCACCGTGTGGCCGTATTTGCGGCACTGGATGACCTTGCCGCCGATCTCCAATCCCACCTTGTGAATCACGCCGAGGATGTTGCGCTCGGCCACGGGCGCATCGGGGCCCATCACAAAATCCGGGCCGCCCAGCGCGTAGAAGTGGGTGGTGTGGTCGGTGACGTAGAAGGCGCTGTAGAGCAGTTCGCGCAGTTTCTTCGCCGTGGGCGGCGGGTCAACGTGATACACCGCGTCGGCGGCCTTGGCCGCGGCCATGTGGTGGGCTTCGGGGCATACGCCGCAAATGCGGTTGGTGAGGATGGGCATCTCTTCCACCGGCCGCCCCACGCAGAACTGCTCGAAGCCGCGCAGCTCGGGAATCTGGAAATAGGTGTTGGCAACGTCGCCCGCTTCGTCGAGGAATATCTCGATTTTGCCGTGGCCTTCGAGGCGGGTGATGGGGTCAATCGTAATCCGTTGCATGGGACTTAGCCTCCCGGTTTGCTTGTGCTGTGAATCTCTTCGACGAAGTGCGCCCGCGCTTCCATCTCCATCAATTTGGTCGAAGCATACAACGAGGCCTCCTTCATCAGACGAGTCACTTCGTCTTCCGGCAACTCGTGCAGCTTCTCATAGCTGTAACCCTGGCTGCGCAGATACTCGGCGATGAACGCCATTTCGAGCTGAGCATGAGGGTCTTCCATTCGGGGGGTGTCCGGCATTTCAGGGTTCATGTGCCACCTTGCTCTTTCGCGGCAGCCTGCCGGCCCGCAGCAACGACCCGCCCATGTTGAACCGGTAGAATGCGCCCGCCGGATCGGGGATGCCATCCAGAATGCGCTCGATCTCGGCCGGGTTTGTGCTGTCGATTACCGAGGCCACGGCCGTCATCAACCGCGCGCCGTAATCCAACACGCCTTCTGCCGGGCCGTAACAGCCCACGCACAGCGCGCCGGCCATCGGGCACAGCGCGCCGCACCCGCTGCGCGTGGCCGGGCCGTTGCACAGCAGGCCCTGCTCCAACAGGCACAGCGCCGGGTCGGGCTGCACATCCTGAATGCGCACGAACTGCGTAATCTTTTTCTCATTGCGCGCCCGCTTGCACTCGTCGCACACCGTGGAGTCGCCCGCGCCGATGACCGCGCCGGGCGGCGGCAGGGCGGCCTTCCCGCCGAGCACTTGCAGAACCAGATCGATCACCGCCGCGATCTGTGGCGACTCCGGCGGGCAGCCCGGCATGTAGTAATCCACCGGCACAACCTGGTTGAGAGTCTTGACGGCAGGATAGAACTCCGGGATGTGCAGTTGCCCTTCGGGGGCGGCCCATTGTGGTTGCGGGCGCACCCCTTGCGGGTTGTCGGTGGAGGGGCCGTCGTAAGCGGCGTCGAAGAGGGCCTGCGAAGTGCCGAGGTTGGCGAGCGAGGGCAAACCGCCCTGGCAGGCGCACGATCCGAAGGCGACCAGAATCTGCGACTTGCGCCGCAGCAAACGGGCGATGGCCTCGTTCTCGCTGTTGCGTATGGCGCCGTTGAACAGGGTAAGCAATATGGAGCCATCGGGCATGGCTTCCACGTCTTTGTATTTCGCGTCCATGGCCACCGGCCAGAATACAATTTCAAAATTCGCATCCACGTCGAGAATCTTTTCGTGAATGTTGAGGACGGCGATCTCGCACCCGCCGCAGGCCGCGGCCCAATACATGGCGAACTTGGGTTTTGAACCGTTCTCGCTCATGCCGGCACCTCCTCTTTCAAGGATGAAGGATGGGGGCTGAAGGCTGGAACTTCAACCTTCCCCCAATTCAACGGCCCCAAGGCCCGCACTTCCTCAACCATGGCCGTGATCTCCTGCGCCAGCCTCGCGCCCTCGGCGGCGCTGGCCCATACCAGCTTCACCCGCTGCGGCTCGATGCCCATCTGAGTCAACATGCGCCGCAACAGCAGGAAGCGCCGCATCGCTTTGTAGTTCTGCTCGAGGTAATGGCACTCGCCGGGGTGGCAGCCCGTAATCATCACGCCGTCGGCCCCCGAGGCCAGGGCTTGTAGCACGAAGGTCGGGTCCAGCCGCCCCGAGCACATCAGCCGGATGAGCCGGATGTTGGGCGGATACTTGATCCGCGCAGTGCCGGCCAGATCGGCGGCGCGGTAACTGCACCAGTTGCAGGTGAAGCCGATGATGACAGGCTCGAATTGCTCAGTCATTGTCTTCCTCCCGTGCGCTGAAACGTGAAGCGTGAAGCGTGAGGCTTACGGTTCACGCGTCACGTTTCACGCCGCCACAAGCTCCTCCACCCTGCCTCCATTCAGATTCAACATCAACAACCCCTGAATCTGCGCCAGTATCTGCTCGTTGCTGAACACCGTGCCGCTGATTGCGCCCGCCGGGCAGGCGGCCACGCAGGTGCCGCAGCCCTGGCACAGCGCCGGGTTGATCTCGGACACCATGCGGTCGTCGTGGAACAGGATGGCGTTGAACGGGCACAGGTTGTTGCAGATGCGGCAGCCCGAGCATCGGTGTTCGTTGATGGAAGCCCGCACCGGCTCCAGCGAGATTTCCTTTTGCTGGATGCGCCCCTGCACCCGCGCCGCGGCGGCGGCCCCCTGAACCACGCTGTTGGGGATGTCCTTCGGCCCCTGCACGCAGCCGGCGATGAAGATACCCTCGGTCATGGTGGCCACCGGATCCAGCTTGGGGTGCTTCTCGATAAACCAACCGTCGGCGCTGCACGACAGGCCGAAGAGTTGGGCCGTTTGCTTCGCGTCCCGGCGCGGCTCCAGCCCGGCGGCCAGCAGCACCATGTCCACCGGAATGCGCCGTTGCCTGCCAATCAGCGTATCCTCGGCTTGAATGATCAGTTTGCCTTCCTCGCCCGGCATGCGGGCGGCGTCGGTCACTTCGGCGGCGCGGCCGCGGATGACGTGCGTGCCCTCGTCCCGCACGCGCTGATCAAACTCGTCGTAGGCTTTGGCCGCCGTGCGCATGTCAATGTAGAAGTTGTACACTTCCGCGCCGGTGCGCTCTTTGACGATGTGAGCAAACTTGAGGCTCTGCATACAGCAGATGGCCGAGCAGTAGTTGTTGAAATTCTTGTCGCGGCTGCCCACGCAGTGGATGATGCCCACCGTTTTCGGCGCGGTGAGGCCGTCGCGCAGGACGACGTTGCCATTGGTCGGGCCGGCGGCGTTGCACATGCGCTCGAACTCCAAACTGGTGAACACATTCGCCAGCCGCCCGTAGCCATATTGCGGGATGCGCCGCGAGTCGAACAGGTCGAAGCCGGTGGCCAGCACGATGTTGCCCACTTGCAGCGTGATCAGCTCGTCCTGCTGGCTGAAGTCAATCGCGCCGGTCGGGCAGAATTTCTCACACGCCTTGCAGGTGCCCTTCTGGAAGTACGTGCAGTTCTCGCGGTCAATCACCGGATACTTCGGCACGGCTTGGGCGAAGGGCGTGTAAATCGCTTTGCGATAGCCCAGCCCGGCCTCGAACACGTTGTCCACCACTTTCTTGGGGCATTTCTCCTCACACACGCCGCACCCGGTGCACAAATCGGTCTTCACGCAACGGGCCTTCTGGCGCACCGTCACTGTGAAGTTGCCGACGTACCCCTCCACCTTCTCCACTTCGCTCCAGGTCATCATCGTAATGTTCGGGTGCATGCCTACCGACACCATCTTCGGTGTGAGAATGCAGGCGGCGCAGTCCAGCGTGGGGAAGGTTTTGTCGAACTGGGCCATGTGCCCGCCGATGGACGGCTCGCGCTCCACCAGATACACGCGGTGGCCGCCGTCGGCGATCTCCAGCGCGGCCTGAATGCCGGCGATGCCGCCGCCCACCACAAGCGTGGCTGGATGGATGGGAACGCGCAGAGGCTCAAGCGGCTCGTCCCACAGCACGCGCTCCACCCCGCCGGACGTGACCGCCTTTGCTTTTTCGGTGGCGGCCACTTTGTCGGTGTGCACCCACGACACTTGCTCGCGAATGGAAACCAACTCGCACAAATACGGGTTCAGCCCGGCGCGGGCGCAGGCATTGCGGAAGGTCTGCTCGTGCAGGTGGGGCGAGCAGGCGGCCACGACCACGCGCGTCAGCCCCAGCTCTTTGATGTCCTGTTCGATGAGTTCCTGGCCCAGGCTTGAGCACATGAACTTGTAATCGCGGGCGATGATCACGCCGCGATGCTTGAGCCGCCCCGCCGCCCATTGGGCCACCTGGACCACATCGACCACACCCGCAATGTTGCTGCCGCAGTGGCAAACATAGACGCCAATTCTTTCGGCCATGTGTCATTCTCCAAACGCTTGCCCGGCCGCCTTCACCCGCATGAGGCGTGAAATGAAAATTCACACCTCACGGTTTTGCTCCCGGCATCGGCAGCGCCTTGTCATCCTTCCGTCGCCGGGCGGGGGCCCCGGCTTTGGGCGGTTCGCCGATCTTTGCCAGCGCGGCGGCCGCGCTCACAATTTCCTTGCCGAAGCCCAGCGCCTTCTCGTCCAGCCCAAAAGCCAGCCCCATCATTTGTGTGAAGTACAGAATTGGCAAATTGAAGCCGGCGCCGAAGTGCTGGTTCACCCGCGACTGGTAGGCGTCCAGATTCAACTGGCACATGGGGCACAGGGTGACTATCACGTCGGCTTTGTAGTCGGCGGCGTTTTGCAAAAGGCGGCGCAGCAGTTCGTAGGCCACTTCCGCCGATATTTGTGTCATGTGCCCGCCGCAACAATGCGCTTTCAACGGGAAGTCCACGACCTCGGCGCCGAGGGCTTTCATCAGTTGATCGAGTTCGGTGGGATATTCGGCGTTGGAGAGCTCGCCGCCCAGGCGCGGGCGGACGAGGAGGCAGCCATAGTAGGGGGCCACCCGCAGCCCGGTGAGGGGCTTGGTGACGCGCCGTTTGATCTCCTCGAAGCCCACGTCGTTCACCATCACGTCGAGCAGGTGGCGCACAAATATCGTGCCGGGGTCGTAGCGCAGCCCGCCGGCGGCCAGGGCCTCGTTGGTGGCCGTGCGCAGGGTTTCGTCATCCTGCAAATAACGGTCGGCTTTGCGGAGGTTGAGGAAGCAGGCGCTGCACGGGGCCACCAGCTGCGCCCGGCCATCGGCTGCCAGGCGCCCGTTGCCGGGGGCGTGCAGTTGCTTTTGGGCCAGGGCCAGGTTGCGGCCTATCAGCGCGTAGGCCGCCAGTTTGTTAATGGCGATGTATTCCGTGGCCCCGCAGCAGTTCCAGTCTTCGAGTTCGTCCAGGCCCAGGCCGAGGTGCGCCGCCACCGCGCGGGTGGACACGTCGTAGGCCGCGGCGTTGCGTTCCAACGAACAACCGGGATAGTAGCCGTAGTTCATAGTAGTTTCGAGCCTCCTGTCGCTTCGGCCTTGCGGGCCATGGCTTTGGCCGTCTCGAGGATTGCGTGCAATCCCTCCATGTCCTTGATGCGCTTCGGCGTGAGGGCCAGCCGGTCGCGGGCGAACATGTCCAGGGCCAGCGTGCCGATGCCGACCTTGCGCAGCGGGGAATGGGCCAGGTGAAAGCGCGTGGCCAGGCCCAGCTCGAAACTGCGCCCGTAGCGCTCGACGTAGCCGATGAAGGTCTGCGAAAAGTCGGGCGCGGCGTCGTGATCGGTGTAGCCCTCGCGGATGGCCATGCGCTTGAGGGAGTACATCACGTCGGTGATGTGAATCTCCTGCGGGCAGCGCACCATGCAATAGTAGCAGCTTACGCAGTACCACGGCGTGTTGCTCTGCAGCACCTCGTCGCGCAGGCCGGCGGCGATCATGGCGAACAACCTGCGCGGGGTGGCGTCCATATCCGCTCCCGAAGGGCACGACCCGCCGCACGTGCCGCATTGCAGGCAAGTGCGCAGCGTGTCACCGCCGGGCGTGGCGTCGATCACGTCTTGCAGAAACGTTTGTTGCGGGTGGATGGGAGACGTCACGGGTAACCTCCCGGTTGGCGAGAATATAAAAGTCTCCGGACTCGTTGTCGGAGACTTTTTGAGAATTGCGTTGACCTCATAAGCGAAGACATTCGCCGCCTTCTCTTCCCATGAAATAGACCCTCATGGCCTAACTGCAATTGTAGAGTTATCAAGCGCGGCGAATAGTGCAAAATGTCACAAATAGGGGGTGACGGATGAAGGATGAAGGATGAAGGATGAAGGATGAAGGATTTGGACGTCAAGGTCGCTGCCACAATAGATAGCTTGCTCGCGTCGGGCAGGGGCCATCAACCCCAATCGTCGAGCTTGAAACCACCGGCAAACGGGTTGACAAACCGCACGCTCTCCAACGTCGCGCCGACGTTGAAATCTTCGCTGAAAATCACCGGGACTTGATTGAGCCGGGCGGTGGCCCATACTTGCGCGTCGTAATACGCCAGTTGGTGGTCGCGCACACCGCGCGCGGCCTCTAGCACAATGGCCGGGGTGAGATCGAAGACCGTTAGAAGCTGAAGAAACCGTTCCACCTCCTGCATGGCCTGGGCGGGCGGAACCGGCGGGCGCAACTTGCGGGTGACCACGTTGGTAAACTCGGCCAGCGCCTGCACACTGATGCAACCCCGCCCGCCCGATTCGAGCCGAACCAACACATCCAACGCCCGGTCCTGTTTGAACTCATCCTGAGCATCAAAGGCATAGACCAGCACATTTGTGTCCAGCAAAATGCGCGTCATTGTCCAGCCTCAGGATGTGAGAACTTGTCAAACCGCGCCTCGCGATCCTCATAAGCATCTTCGCGTTTCCAGCGGTAAGGTGCGACGTCGGGTTGTTTAAATTGCCGCCGCGCTCGCGCCGACTTGAGCAAGGCATCCAACACCTGGCGATTGCCGGGCAGATGGTGTGACACAGGCGCGGCGGCTTCCCGATCCAGCGCCTGCCGGATAATCTCGGCCTCGCTCACCTGCCGCGCCTTGGCCAGCCGCTTGAGCAGGGCCTCCTGGCGCTTGCCAATATAAATCTGTTTGCGAATCATCTTAGCCATGGCGGCCTCCTTGTATACATCATATTATACATCACATGCCTGACACAGCCGCCAGCACCGACTTTGCGCCCAGGGCATAATGCTCTACCTTCACAATGGCCTTCCAACCCAGCCGGGCCGGGTTTTGGACGATATAGACTTCGGGGTTGCTACATGAAGCGCACTTCGGTTGCCGCGCTCGGGTCTTCGCGATGCGGGCGGCGGGAGATCAGGTCGAAGCCTCGGTTGTCCTTTTCCCCTTGATGGCCGACATGACGATCCCCAATGCAGCCACGCCGGCCGCGACCAGTAAAGCCATGTCAATACCCTGATAGAACGCCTGAGGCGCATTTTGTGCCAGATGTGTGGTAAAGATAGCGCCTGCCAACCCGATTCCAAGCACCATACCCACGTTACGGGCGGCAGCCTGGACTCCTGAAGCGATGCCCTGATGAGATTTCGGTGCGGATCCCATCAGCGCACTGGTATTGGGCGAAATGAATATGCCGGTGCCGGACCCGGCGATTGCCAGCGCCAGCACCACGTACCACAGGGCCGTCTCGGACCCCAGGCCGGACAGCAAGAACAAGCCGCCGGCCAGAATGCTCATGCCGATCATCCCAGGCCAGCGCGAACCGACTTTGTCCGAAAGCGCTCCACTGACGGGTGCGACAATGGCCATGATTATCGGTAGTGCAGTTAGAAGCAGTCCGGCCACCGCCGGCTTTAGTCCGCGCCCCTGGAGCAAGTAGAAGGGCATCAGGAACACGATGCTATAGACACAGACATAGTTCAGCAATGCGCTGACGACGGAGGTTGAAAACAATGGGATGCGGAACAGGCTCAAGTCGAGCATAGGGGCAGGAGAGTGGCGCTCGATCATAACGAAGTTGACCAACAGGAAAACTGCCGTGCCAAGCAATCCCAGGATGGGCAGGGACGTCCAGCCCCATTTCGCGCCCTGGTTCAGACCGAGCAGAAGCGTTGCCAACCCGCCCAGGAAAACCACCGCGCCGAGCAGGTCGAAACGCCGGTCAGTTGTGGCGGGGGCATCCTGTGGGATGAAGAACAAACTCAGGGTCAAAGCCAATGCCCCAACCGGTATATTAATGTAAAAGACAGTGCGCCACCCGAAAGCCTGGGCCAGCCATCCGCCCAGTGACGGCCCCACGGTCAACCCGAGATAGGTCATCGTCGAGACCAGGCCAAAAGCTTGTCCGCGTTGCGCAGCAGGAAAATTGCCGGTCACAAGAGCGAGGGAGTTGGAGGCCAGCATCGCTCCGCCCACGGCTTGCAGGCCGCGGAAGAACACCAGGGCAGTAGTTGACCAAGCCGCCCCGCATAAGGTTGAACTGACGACGAAGATGACAAATCCCCAAACGTAGATGGTTTTGTGTCCGCGCAGATCGCCCAGGCGGCCAAAGGTGAGCAGGAGTCCACTCAACACGAGCAGGTAGACGGCAACGATCCATTCGATGGCGGCGACGTTGCTCCGAAAGGCATCGCGAACGATAGGCAGAATGATGTTGACCACACTCGCGTCCAGGGCGGCCATGAAGGAACCGGCTCCGATAGCGATGAGCACCCACCACTTACGGTCGATAGTTTTTATCATAGAAAATGAAAAGGACGTTTCCCTGCGCCGCCGCATCAAACAGTCTCACGTGCCCACGTGCACACCCGCCGAAGTGAACAGCGCACGGGCCAATTCACCCCGCTTGCTTCAGTTGGGTCTAGTAGTCCGCCAATGTTAGAACGCCGTGTAGTTTAGCGCCTTGTGCGCGTGCGCCGCCCACAAGGGGCTAGGCTACGACTATGCGATCCAAATTTGGTGAACTACTAGGCATTTGCCCCGTCCACCGGGCTATTCGCCGCGTGCGCCGTTCGCAGCAGGCGACGAAGTGTGCCAGCCGCTTGCGGAAAAACTCAATTGTGGTGGCAGCGATTTGCTGTGAACGTTTGGCAATGAAAAAGCCGTCAACCCATCTTTGCAAAGACGGATAGACGGCCTGAGCCAAAAGAATAGACCCTTGTGTTTCAAATGCGTTGTTCATGGTCTCTCCCTCTCCAATGAGACGAAAAGACCGCAAAACAAGCTTCGCAGAGGCGACGGGCGGATTTGAACCGCCGAATGAGGGTTTTGCAGACCCTTGCCTTACCACTTGGCGACGTCGCCGCTTGAAATATGACAAATGGCTGACAGCAATGACCACGAGCCATACGCTATCAGCCATCTGCTTCTTGAGCGGGCTAAGGGACTCGAACCCTCGACCTTCTCCTTGGCAAGGAGGTGTTCTACCAACTGAACTAAGCCCGCGAATCCCGGCCCTGCGCTGGCCGAGCAAGTGCCGAGACTCAGACTTGAACTGAGGACCCATGCATTTTCAGTGCATTGCTCTACCAACTGAGCTATCTCGGCCAGATTTGGTAGCGGCATTTTAGCCGAAGGGTATGGGCTTGTCAAGCGACGAGCCGTCGTTGATCGAATTAACCCCATGGGGGCCATGGGCCATTTTCAATAGATCACGAAAAGGTAGTAGCCGCTTGCGCGTCAGTCGTTTGGCCAGCGACTAAAGTCGCCACTACGGCCACTACGGGGCGATTTCGTGATCTATTGATTATGTTACAATCAGCCCACTTCGGGGGCGGTTGGCGTCCGGTGGCGTCCGCGGTCTTCAAAACCGTTGTCGGGCCGGTTGGTCCGGGGTGGGTTCGACTCCCATCCGCCCCCGCCACGCGGGAAGGAGCCCCCGCCTATAGTATTCCTCTGCGGAAACTATGCCAACCGCGAAGATGTTTTGAACTGCAAAGGCGCGAAGAGCGCGAAGGAAAAATTTATGAGAAACTTCGCGCCCTTTGCGGGCCTTTGCGCCTTCGCGGTGAGATTTTGGTTGCGGCTGGAAGCCGCGCTATGATTGGCAAAGGGAAACTCTATGACTGAAAGCGATGGTTTACTGACCGGCGTTGCGGCGTCCCTGCGATCCGTGGTGGACCAGGTGATGAGTGTGGCCGACGTGACCCTGGGGCGCAACGAAGGGTACGCGGTTCGCTTCAGGGGCACGCTGCGCATCGATTCGGTCGAAGCCTACGAACGGGTGGACGCCGTTTTCCGGCAGCACGATTTCACGCCGGTATTTCGCCTCGAAGACGGTCAGCACGTCATCAAAGCCATGCCGGGGGTGATCAATCCCAACCCGTCGAATGTCGCGGTGAATGTGGTGTTGCTCGGCCTCACCGTGCTCAGCGCGTTCTACACCGGCGCGCTCTATAGCTACGACGGCCCGGCTACCAGCGCCGGCCAGGTGCTGCTGCAAGGGTTGGTGCGCATTACTAGCGGGTGGCCGTTTGCCGTCGGCTTGCTTTCCATCCTCCTGGCCCACGAGTTCGGCCACTACATCGCCGCCCGGCGGCACGGCGCGCCCGTCACGCTCCCGTATTTCATCCCCATGCCATACCCCATCAGCCCGTTCGGCACGCTGGGCGCGGTGATACTGATGAAAGCCCCCATTCGCAACCGGCGCATCCTGCTGGATATCGGCATCGCCGGCCCGCTCGCCGGGTTCATCGTGGCCGTTCCAGTGTTACTCATCGGCTTGCTGCGCTCGCACGTGGAACCGCTGCCCCTGGCCTTTGCGGCCGGGCAGGGCATCAGCCTCGAAGGCAACTCCATTTTCTACCTGCTCGCCAAGTTTCTTGTTTTTGGCAAGCTCCTGCCCGCGCCCGCCGCCTATGGCGCAGGCGGGCCGCTGCTCTACTGGCTGCGCTACTTCTTCACCAGCACCCCTATTCCGCTGGGCGGCAAGGATGTGATTCTGGATCAGGTGGCCTGGGCCGGTTGGGCCGGGCTGCTCGTCACCGGCCTCAACCTCATCCCTGCCGGGCAATTGGACGGCGGCCATGCCCTGTACGTGCTGATGGGCAAACGAGTGGAAAAGCTGCTGCCGTTTATTGTGGGGCTGCTGGTGCTGTTGGGGTTTGTGTGGCCGGGGTGGTGGCTGTGGGCCGCGCTGATCTACTTCGTCAACCGGCGGCACGCCGAACTGCTGGATGAGATTACGGTGTTGGACGCCCGTCGCTCCACGCTGGCCTGGGTGACGTTGATCCTGTTCGTGCTGGTGATCACCCCGGTGCCGCTGATGCTCATCTCGGGTTAGTAGTCCGCCAATGTTAAAACACTGTGTAGCCTAGCGCCTTGTGCGCGTGCGCCGCCCACAAGGGGCTAGGCTACAACTATGCGATCCAAACTTGGCGAACTACTACGGGGCCAGCGCGTCTTTGAGCGCCAGTTCGAGATTCTCGAAGTTCACCGGCTTGGGCAGGAACACGTTGGCCCCGGCCGAAATGGCGTTGGCGACCTCGATCGTTTGCGCGTCCGACGACACGATGATCACCGGCAGGTTGGCAATGCGCGGGTCGCGCCGGATGTAGCGCACCACCTCCAGCCCGCTGATTCCCGGCATGTTCACGTCCAGCAGAATCACGTCCGGCAAATCGCCCGAGAGGCGCTGGATGGCTTCGCGCGGGCCCAGGCAGATGAGAGGCTCGATGTCGAGCATCATCAGCATTTTGGACAGCACCTCGGCTGAATTGCGGTTGTCGTCTACCACAAACGCTTTTTTGGTTGGCATGGAAGAATTATAGCACCCGCGCCACAACCGTTCCCATCCCCCGCACGTCATAGCCCGGCATCTGCGCCACTGCGGCCCGATAGTCCTCGTCGTGCAGCAACGCCAACAAGGGCTGAAGCAAAGGCGATTCGTAAAATTGCTGCGGTATCGCCAGTTCGTATCGCTCGTCGAACAGCGGCACAAAATCCAGCCCCAGCGCCGCCGCCGCCGAATGGATGCCCAGGCCGCAATCGGCCACGCCGGAGGCCACCGCCGCCGCCACCGCCAGATGCGTATATTCCTCGCGGTCGTAGCCGCGAATGGATTCGGGTATCAACCCCAGCTTGCCCAACTCAAAGTCCAACAGCACCCGCGTGCCCGCGCCACGCTGGCGGTTCACAAACGTCACGTCCTCGCGCCTCAGATCGGCCAGCGTTTGCACCCGCCTGGGATTGCCTGGCTGCACCAGCAGCCCCTGCTTGCGCCCCACCAGCGCCACCAGCACCGTGGGCGTGTCGGGCAAATATCGCCGCACATAGGGTACGTTGTATTCGCCCGTGTCCGGGTCCAGCAAATGCGTCCCGGCCAAATGGGCTTCGCCCCGGCGCAGGGCAATCAGGCCGCCCAGGCTGCCCACGTTGGCCGAAGCCAGCCGCGTCCCCGGCGATCGTTCGGCGAGGAACTGCCCCAGCAGATCCAAAGATAAATCGTGCGACCCAATGGCCACCAGGGTGCGATCGATTTCACCGGGCGCGCGGTAGAGGCGTACCGTCACCGCATCGCCCGCCTGCAGCCCTTCCGAAAAACGCGGGATGCGCACGATGCCGTCGGCGCGCACCAGCGAAGTGATCACCCCGGCCCCGCGCGACAGCGGCGTGGCGATCACGCGGTCGCCCACTTTGCCCACGGTCACCCGCATGTATTCGTCGTCGCCCATGGGCGAGGCCACCTTGCGGCTGATCTGGGCGGGCAGGGCGATGGCTTGCAGTGGCGCGCGGCCCAGCCAGCGCGAAAGAATCGGCTCGACGAAAATTTCACCGGTGAGCGCGGCGGAGACCGGGTAGCCGGGGACGCCGATGACTGGAATTGGGGATTGCGGATTGCTGACTGCGGATTCGATCATCCCCAGGATCACGGGATGCCCCGGACGAACTGCAACGCCGTGGACGAGGAGTGATCCGAGTGTTTCAACCACTCGCGCGGAAAAGTCCTCACTGCCTGCCGATGATCCCGCGTTCAGCAGAATTAGATCGTGCGTTTGCGCCGCCTCGCGCACCGCGCCGGCGATGCGCTCGAAGTCGTCGGGGATGATGGGCCAGCGCGCCGCCGCGCCGCCCCACGTTTGCACTTGCGCCGCCAGCACCAGCGAGTTGTATTCGATGATGTCGCCCGGCTTCACCGGCGTCCCGGCGGGCACCAGTTCTGTGCCGGTGGGGATGACTGCCACCCGCGGCCTGCGGCGCACCTTCACGCTCGCGTGGCCGCACCCGGCAATGGCCCCCAAATCCACCGGCCTCAGCGTGTGGTTGCTGGGCAGCACCAGCTCGGTGGCCACCATGTCTTCGCCCATGGCCCGCACATGGCTCCACGGGGCGACGGAGGATCGTATTTCGATTGCGGAATGCGGAATGCGGAATGCGGAGTCTGAATCTGGAATTTGGAATTTGGAGTTTGGAGTTGCTACGAGTTGCACATTCTCAATCGGGATCACCGCGTCCGCCCACGACGGCAGCGGATCGCCCGTGTCTACATAGTGCGCCTCGGCGGGGATGGCGAGTTGGACGGGGTGCGTGTCGGCGGCGGTCTCGGCGCTGCGCGCGCGCACGGCGTACCCGTCCATGGCCGAGGCGTGATAGTGGGGGGCCGAGGTGGCGGCCCACACCGGCTCGGCGGTGACGCGTCCGAGGGCATCCGGCAGCGACACGGTTTCACCGGGCAACGGCTGCCACCGCGACGCGGCCTCCAGCGCGGCAATCAGCCGCCGCCAGGCCTCGTCGAGGGGAATATCTTCGAGATAGACTTTGCGCGCCATTAGAATAAACGCACTTCCACCATCTCCCCCGCGCTCAGGCCGTTGACATTCAGCGGCACGCGCAAGAGGCCATCGGCCCGGATGAGGGTGAAGATGAGATTCGATTTGCCGAACACCGGCTCGGCCAGCAGTTCGCCTTCGCGCTCGACGAGCCGCGCCGGCACGTAGTCCTCGCGCCCGGCCTCCGAGGCAATGTTGCGCGTGAGCTTTGCGCGCGCCGTCCGTTGCGGCGAGGGGCGCAGACCAAGCATCCGTTCGATGGTGGGCTTCACAAACAGTTCCGCGATGACGAGCGCGCTCACCGGGTTGCCCGGCAGGCCAAAGACCGGCTTGCCGTCGCAGACAGCCAGCAGGGTGGGCTTGCCCGGCTTCACGGCCACACCGTGCACCAGCACCCCGGGGCTGCCCAGCCGGTTAATCACCTCGCCCGTCAAGTCGCGCACACTCACCGAACTTCCCGCCGAAAGGATCAGCCCGTCGCACTCGCTCAATGCTTTCGACGACGCGGCCAGCAGCGAATCAAAATCGTCAGGGGCAATGCCGTAGCGGATGGGAAGGCCGCCCGCGCGCTGCACCAGCGCGCCGACCGCATACGAATTGATGTCGCGGATTTGGCCAGGGGCCACCGGGGACTGCGGGGGGACGACCTCGTCGCCCGTGGCCAGGATGCCGAACCGGGGCCGGCGCGACACCTCCACCTGCGTGATGCCCAACGCCATCAGGCCGCCGAGGTCTTGCGGGCGCAGCCGGGCGCCGGCCTCGATCACCGTGTCGCCTGCGCTCACGTCTTCGCCCACCCGCAGCGAGTTCTCGCCCACCGCCACCGCTTTGGTCACTTCGATCTCGTTCGCCCGAACCGTTTGCGTGTGTTCGATCATCACCACCGCGTCGGCCCCGGCGGGGATGATACCGCCGGTGTGGACGAGCGCGGCTTGCCCGGAGGCCAGCGCCAGCGTTGAGGCGCGGCCCATGAGCACCTCGCCGATCACGTTGAGGTAGGCGGGCAGGGTGGCCGAGGCGCCAAAGGTGTCGCGGGCGCGGACGGCGTAGCCGTCCATGGTGGAACGGGGAAAGGCGGGCAGCGGCTCGGGCGAGAGCACGGGGGCGGCGGTGACGCGATCCAGCGCCTCTTCGGTGTCGATCCGCCGGGGCTGCGGCGCGAGGGGCAGGCGGGCAAAGAGTTCCTCCAGCGCGCGCGCCGGAGGGAGGACGTTGAAGAATTCAGGCATGGAAAGTTGCCTGTCGCTGGTATGAGCGGCCGGCCGTTTGGCTGTGGGGGTTGCCGCCAACGGCCAACGGCCAATGACCCACTACCGGTTCTTGATTGACCAGTCGAAGCCGATCTCCGGATCGTCGAACGGAATGCGTTCCTCGTCGGGGTCTTTGGGGTCGTATGCTTTGGTGACGTGATAGAACAGCGTCAGCGGCTCGTTGCCCAGCACCTGGTAGCCGTGCGCGATCCCCGCCGGGATGAGCACGGTGAGCGCGTTGTCATCCCCGGCATAAACGACTTGCGTGACGCCGTGGGTGGGCGAGCCGGGCCGGCGGTCGTACAGCACAATGCGCGCCATGCCGCCGGCGACGTACCAAATATCATCCTGCTTATGGTGCCAGTGAAAGGCTTTGATGACCCCGGGGTAGGATTTGGTGAACGAGGTCTGCCCGAAGTGCCGCAACAGCTTGTCGTCCTCGCGTAATACCTCGCGGAAGTATCCCCGGTCGTCGGAGTGGGTGGCCAGCTTTTTGATGACTACGTCGTGAATGGAAGGCATGGGGGAGTGATGAATGATGAGTGATGAATGATGAATTTGAGATTCGAGATTTGAGATTCGGAGTTTGAGATTTCGAGTGCTTCTACGCGTTGACTGCCTTCTGCAGTTGCTCGGCGTGCTGGCGACGGTGCTCGGTAATGCGCATGAAAAACGCTTCGACGCTGATTACGTCGCCGCGGGCGTGGCGGCCCGACTTATCCAACTCCTCCTCGGCGATGGAGTTTAGCCCGGCTACCACTTTGGCGTGCCCGAGCCTGATGTCTTTGAGCAAGTCCTCCACCGATTTGTCGGCCTGCTTTTGCACCGAGCGGCGGTTGAAGCGGTTCAAATCAAAGTCGTCCGGCACGGTCACCCCGCCCGCCAACAGGCGTGTAATCTGCCCCAACTGTCCTTCTTCTGAAACGGCGAGATGGGCCAGCACGTCGCGGGCTTTCCACTGCGCCCCTTCGTCCGATGGCACGGGCTTTTCCCACTGTTCGGTAGTCAGATTGTTGAAGATCTCCATGCTGGCGGCATGATCGGCGAGGATGGTTTGGCGAATGGTGTCGGTGCGAGAGGACATGGGAGAGCCTTTGGAAGGATGAATGACGAATGGTGAGTGTTGAATGTTGAGTGATACGTGTTGAACGATTACGGTGACCACTTCCCACTTCCCACTTCCCACTTCGCACTTCACACTTCACACTTCACACTACCCACCGGCTGGCTGCGCGTCCACGTGCGGCACGGGCCGGCTTGTTTCCAGCGCTTTGGCGATGTCGCGCTGGTGGATGATATTGTGCCGGTAGATCAGCTTGAGCATGTTGGCCAGTGGGGCGCGGCCAAACCACGGGTGCCGCCCGATGCGGTCGAAGTCGGCGTCGGTCATGCCCTGCACAATCCCCACCACGTCGGCGCGGGCGGCCTCAAACTGCGCCATCAGGTCGGCGGTGGGCACGTCGCGCAGGCCCGCCACCTGCGTGGCGTTGAATTCGTCAATCACAAAATCGTCGGGTGCGCCGGGGCCGCCGCCGAGGATGTCGCGCCCGAAGTGGGCAAAGGTGCGCTCGGCGCTCACAAAATGGGCCAGCACGTCGCGCACGCGCCACAGCGGCCCGGTAAGGTACACTTGCTGCTGCCACTGCGGGCCGTCGGCGGGCAGGCCGCCGAAGAACGCGGCGGTCCTGGCCCCCTCGTCGGCGAGCCGTTGCAGAATGAGTTCTTTGCGGTCGGGCATAAGTTTTCCTTTGCCGGGCGGGTAGGCCCAAGAATACCACATTTGTTTTTTCCCATGTTACAATCCGGCAACGGACGCCGGGTGTGATGCTGCACTCGGCGTCTTCACCGATGGAGCCATCATGTTTGATCAGGAACTAAACGCGATAGCAGGCACGATAGCCGCCTCGCTCGCCGAGTTGGGCATTCCCGACGTGAGCGAGATCAAGTGGCAGCCGACTCCGTTTGCCGGGCAGTGGGGGGTAGGCACCAACATCTGCTTTCAGGCCGCCGCCGCCGAAGCGCGTTCGGGCAAAAAAGTGAGCGTCCCGGCGCGGGCGCAGGAATTGGCCGCGCTGGTGGCCGACAAGATCGGCGCGCCACCCGGTTTTACCCGCGTCGTCGCCGACAAAGCCTACGTGAATCTGTATTTCGACACTGCCACCTTTGCCGCGCGGGTGGTCAACGAGGCCGCAAGCGGCGGCCCGGATTTTGGCCGCGGCGCGCCCAGGGGCGAGCGGGTGATGGTGGAATACGCCCAGCCCAACACGCATCACTCGTTCCACATCGGCCACGCGCGCAACGCCATTTTGGGCGAAGTGCTGGCGCGGATCGTGGAGTTTGCCGGGTTCGACACGGTGCGGGCCTCGTACCCCGGCGACATGGGCTTGACGGTGATCACTTGCGTGTGGGCTTACGCCAGGTTCTATAAGGGGCAGGAGCCGCAGGGCGTGCACGAGCGCGGGCGGTGGATTGCGAAGGTGTATCACGAGGCGCACAAGCTCGTCACCGCCAAAGAGGGCGAGAGGCCCGAAGAGCAAGCGCAGCGGGAAGCCTACGACGCCGAGCGCCGCGAGTGGAACCGCCGCTGGGACGCGGGCGACCCCGAAGTGCGCGAGTTGTGGCGCACGACGCGGCAGTGGAGCCTCGACGAGCTGGCCGACATTCTGCGGACGCTGGACATCAAAATTGACGTGTTCTTCTACGAGAGCGAAGCCGACGAGCCGAGCAAGGGCATTGTGGACGAGTTGCTGGCCAGGGGCATTGCCGTCGACGAGCGGGCCGAGGGCGGCCCGGTCATCGTGAAGATAGACGAAAAGCTGGGGCTGAAGAAAGAGAAATACCGCACGGCGGTGATTCTGCGGAGCGACGGCACCACACTTTACCTTACCAAAGACCTCGCGCTGGCCAAGCAAAAGTTCGAACAATACCACGTCGAACGCTCCATCTATGTGGTGGACGTGCGGCAGAGCCTGCACTTTCAACAGGCGTTTAAGATTCTGGAACTGTGGGGCTTTCCGCAAGCGGCCAAGTGCTACCACCTGGCCTATGGCACGGTGAGCCTGCCCGAGGGGGCCATGTCGTCGCGCAAGGGCAACGTCATCTTCTTCACCGACGTGGCCGACGAGGCCTACCGCCGCGTGCAGGCCGTGATCGCCGAGAAGAACCCCGGCCTCACGCCCGAACAGCGCGATGAAGTGTCGCGCCAGATCGGATTGGGCGCGATTGCCTACACCATGCTCTCGGTGGATAACACCAAAGACATCGTGTTCGACTGGGACAGCGCGCTCAGCTTCGACGGGCAGACCGCGCCCTACATCCAAAACGCGCACGTGCGGGCCAACAGCATCCTGCGCAAAGCCGGGGCCGTGCCGCGCGAGGCGTCGTTCGACTATCCGCTTACCGCGCACGAGGTCGAACTGATCGATCTGCTCTCGCGCTTCCCGGCGGTGGTGCAGCAAGCGGCCCTCGAGTACAAGCCGCTGCACATGGCAACCTATGTTTACGAACTCGCCCGGGCGTTCCACAGCTTCTATCACGCCGCGCAAGTATTGGCCGCCGAGAGCGAGCAGATCAAAAACGCCCGCTTGCGGTTGGTGGCCGCCACCCGGCAAACGCTGGCCAACGGCCTGCGCCTGCTTGATATTCAAGCGCCCGAGGTGATGTAGCTCGCGGCTCACGGACACTCACCATGCCCAACAAAACTTACTCCCTGGCGTTCCTCGGCTTCGGCAACGTGGGCCATCATTTGGCCCGGCTGCTGCAAAGCAAGACCGACGAACTGCGCGACCGCTACGGCATCGAATGGCGGTTGACCGGCGTGGCGACTCGGCGTTTGGGATGGCTCGCCGCTGCGCGGGGGATGGATGTGTCCGCCGTGCTGGGGGGGCGCGCGGAGTCCGTTGCCCGGGCCGAGGGCGCCATGGGCGCGTGGTTGTCCGCCGCCCGTCCCGACGTCGTATTCGAAATGACCTCCCTCAATCCCCAGACCGGGCAGCCGGCCATTGACTACATTCGCGCCGCGCTGCAGAGCGGGGCGCACGTGGTCACCGCCAACAAGGGGCCGGTGGTGCACGCCTACCGCGAACTGACCGACCTGGCCGCGACGCTTGGCAAACGGTTCATGTTCGAGGCCACGGTGATGGGCGGCGCGCCGGTGTTCTCGCTGTTCCGCGAGACGCTGCCCGCATCCAACCTGCTCGGCTTTCGCGCGCTGCTCAACTCCACCAGCAACCTCATCCTCACCGAAATGGAAAACGGCAACAGCTTTGAGGCCGCCGTGAAAAAAGCGCAGGACATTGGTCTGGCCGAGACCGACCCCAGCGCCGACGTGGACGGCTGGGATGCCACGGTGAAAGTGTGCGCGCTCTCCACGGTGCTGATGGGCCGGCCGCTCAAACCGGACGATGTGGATCGGCAGGGCATTCGCGGGCTGACCGGCGAGGCGGTGCGCGCGGCGCGGGCCGGGGGCCACCCGTTCAAACTGGTGTGCCGCGTAGTGCGCGAAGGCGGGCGTGTGCGGGCCACCGTGCAGCCTGAGCAACTCCCCATTGCCGATCCGCTGGCCAACGTGCGCGGCGCGTCGTCCATCATTCACTTTGATCTGGATACGCTGCCCGCCGGGCTGACGTTGGTGTCGCACGACCCCGGCCCCGACACCACGGCTTACGATATGCTGGCCGATTTTATCAACGCAGTGAAATAGTTTCATTGGGTTTGTAAAAAGCCAGTGAGTCTTATGGCAAAAAGCGGCACAACGAAGCGTGTGCTGGACAGGTGGGATTCGTCGCCACGCTTCGCGTCAAGCATTTTTCCGGCTTTGAGCCGCTTCGCGTCCTGCTCCCAAACATTGTCCACGCCCGCCCACCTGCCAGTACCCTAAAGGGTGCTTCGCGAACGCAAACCCCTGGGCGGCGCAGCCATGCCATTTTGCCATTTTCCGCGGCCTTGACAACTGTACATATCCGATATATACATAGACCATGATCGATCCACTCGACCTGGTTCTTGAATGTACTGGCTTCCAGTGGGATGCAGGCAATGCCGAGAAGAATTGGGGCCGGCATCAAGTCAGCCGAGCGGAGTGTGAGGAACTATTCTTCAACGAGCCATTAATTGTTGCGCCAGATGTGCAGCACTCCACCAGCGAGCCAAGGTCCTATGTGCTCGGCCAAACGGATGAAGGAAGACTTTTATTTGCGGTTTTCACGGTTCGCAACAAGCTGATCCGAGTAATCTCGGCACGTGATATGAACAAACGTGAGGAGAAGGAGTATGAGCGTGCTCAAGTCAAAGAAAACGATACGCAAGATACCGAAGTTTGAAAATGAAGACGAGGAACGCGAGTTCTGGGCCTCACACGACTCATTAGGCTACGTCAACTGGCAGCAGGCCAAGCGTGTCAAGCTTTCGAATCTGCGCCCAACAACGCGGACTATTTCGATTCGCCTGCCCGAGTCGATGATCGAGAGGCTCAAAGTGCTGGCCAACAAACGGGATGTGCCGTATCAGTCGCTGTTGAAGATGTTTGTTGCAGACAAAATTGAAGAAGAACTGCGCGCCGCAAGATAAAGAGGCGGCCGCTGTACAGCACTTTGGTGCAGCCCACTCGCTCCGCGCGCGACTGGCCCCGACCGTTGGGCCGCTCATCACTGCCTGAAGTGATCGCGAAATGCGGGAGCGTTTTCGACATCTCAATACGATATTATGAATTTGAAAATCACCTTTGCCGTTTGCGGTCTGGCGCTACAGGCATGAACTTTTCCTCTCCCCTCACTCCCACTCCGGTCGCCATCGTCGTCGGCGCATCATCCGGCATCGGCGAAGCGGTGGCGCGCAAGCTGGCCCACGAAGGCTACGCGGTGGCGTTGGTGGCCCGCCGCGCCGACCGGCTGCGCGCGCTGTGCGCCGAGCTTAATGCGCGGCCCGGCGCGGCCCACGCCGTGGCTTACCCGCACGACGTGACTCACTTCGACGAAATCCCGGCCTTGTTCCAAACCATCCTGCGCGACCTGGGCCGGCTGAACGTGATGGTGTATGCCTCCGGCATCATGCTGCCGAGCGGGTTTTCGGAATACAACTTCGGAAAAGATCGGGCCACCCTCGAAGTGAACGTGCTCGGCGCGATGGCCTGGCTGGGGCAGGCGGCGACGTATTTTGAGCAGGCCGGCGAGGGGCACCTCGTAGGCATCTCGTCCGTGGCCGGCGACCGGGGCCGCGTGAGCAACCCGGCTTATCACACCAGCAAGGCCGCCCTCAGCACCTATCTCGAATCGCTGCGCAACCGCCTCACGCGCAAGGGCGTGCACGTGCTCACGGTGAAACCGGGCTATGTGGATACCGATCTGCTCAAGGCAGTCGCGCGTCCGTTCTGGGTTGTCTCGCCCGAACAGGCCGCCGCCGACATCTGGCGGGCCATGCGCCGGGGCAAGCAGCAAATCTACACTCTGTCGCGGTGGGGGCTGGTGATGTGGGTGGTGCGGCACATGCCGTCGTTCATTTTTCGGCGACTCCGCTTCTAACCCGCAATGGCTAGTTTTCCTTCCGCCGACCGGCTGGCGCTGCTCACCAACTTCGGACATTCCATCGGCAGCGTGGCCTACGTCTATCGGCCCACACACGCGGAGCAAATTGCCGAGCTGTACCGGTCCGCCGCCGGGACGGGCTTCACGGTGGGCATGCGCGGCGCGGGGCGCAGCTATGGCGACGCCTCGCTCAACGGCGGGCATGTGGCCCTCGACCTCCAGCGCATGAACCGCATCCTCGATTGGAATCCCGGCACCGGAGTTATCCGCGTGGAGCCGGGGGTGACCATTGGGCAGTTGTGGGCTTACACGCTGGAAGACGGCTGGTGGCCGCCGGTGGTGCCGGGCACCATGTTTCCCACGTTGGGCGGGTGCCTGGCCATGAATATCCACGGCAAGAACAATTATGTGGCCGGGCCAATCGGCGAGCATGTGGCGCAATTCACCGCGCTGCTGCCCACCGGCGAGGAGGTGGCCTGTTCGCCGACGCAAAACGCCGACCTGTTCCACTCGCTCATCGGCGGGCTTGGGGTGTTGGGGGTGTTCACCTCCATCACCCTGCAACTCAAGCACATCTATTCGGGCAACCTCAAAGGGTACGCCTGGGCCTCGCCCAACTTGCGGCAGATGATGGATGAGATGGAATCGCTGAAGGCGGATAGCGATTATCTGGTGGGGTGGGTGGATGGCACGTGGGGCGGCAGCGGGCTGGGGCGCGGGCAAGTCCACCGCGCCCATTACTTCGCCCCCGGCGAAGACCCCTCGCCCGCGCAGTCGCTCCGCGTGGAGGCGCAGGTGCTCCCCGATACATTTTTCGGCCTCGTCCCCAAATCCATCCTGTGGCAGTTCATGCGCTTTTTTATGAACACGCCCGGCGCGTGGCTCACCAACACCGCCAAATACGTTCACGCCCGCACGTTGGATCACCGGCATCATTTTCTGCAATCGCTGGTGGCCTTCAACTTTTTGCTGGACTATGTGCCCAACTGGGAGAAGTCGTACGGGCGGGGCGGCCTCATCCAGTATCAAAGCTTCATCCCGCGCGCCGCCGCGGCCGAGGCCTTTGCCGACTTGCTCAAGCTCACCCAGCGGCGCGGCCTGCCCACCTACCTCGGCGTGCTCAAGCGCCACCGGCCCGACAAGTTTTTGCTCTCGCACGCCGTGGACGGCTTCTCGTTGGCGATGGATTTCAAAGTGACCGGCGGCAACCGGCCGGCGCTGCAGCGACTCACCGACGACATGAGCCGCATTGTGCTGGACGCGGGCGGGCGGTTTTATTTTGCCAAAGACAGCACACTCACTCGCGAAGTCGTGGCCGAATCGCTCGGCCCCGACACGCTGGCGCGGTTTTGCGCGATGAAGGCTCGATGCGATCCGCAGAGTCTGCTGCAAACGGAACTGTACCGGCGCGTGTTTGGCAGCATTTGAATGCGCCGTACCGTTTTCTCAGCCAGACTTGTTGACACCGTGATCGGTTTTGGAATAAGATGCAATTAAATTGGACACACTTATCCGATTTCTACGGACTTGCATCCAGAAAGGAGACTTTCCAGGCCGCTGACCAACGCGGCAATTTGTCAGCAGTAATCCTCGCCGGTCACGGCCTGCGCCCACGCGGGCCAACCTCAGTGGACTTCGCCGCAAAGTCCCGGCCTCTGTCCTTCGCCGCCCGGGCAGTGGGCCGTGGCAGGGTTGGCCGGGCAACTTGTTGGCAGTGACCCCCGTTGGATGGCTGCTGTGCGTTCGCAGTACTTTACTCTGGGGAGGACATTTATGAACCGCACCAAACTCATCAACCTGTTGCTCGTGTTTGCCCTGCTGGGTGCAGTGTTGGCCCTACCCACGCAGGTGAAGGCCGCCGACTCGATCGACTCCATCTTCCTCAAGTGGCCGGTGAAGCTGGCCTTGCACTTCTGCTGGACCGGTGACGGTTGCGGCGACGGGTTCTGGTACCTGAGCAAGAATGGTACGTTCACCGACAGTTGGGGCGCTGCCGGGACGTGGAGATATAAATCGGGGGCATTCACGCTAGTCTATTCATCCGGCTGCTTCCCCACCTATAGTGGCACCAAGGGGGCCGGCGCCCACCTCTCGGGCACGATGGTCTGCCGCAACCCCGGCGACGGGAGCGGCACGTGGTATGCTGACCTAGTGAAGTCGGCCTACACCATGTATGGCAGCACCGGCATCAGCCCCGCCGGACGATAGCACACCGCAGCAGTTGGTTGCGCTCGGCAACCGCGGCCGCTACAGCGCAAGCGAAAACACCCACGGGGCCGCACTCGTGGGTGTTTTTTTGTTTGGTCGTCTGTTCGTGCAAGTCCACGGGCAATACTTTGCGGCTGGCGCAAAATGCGGCAATGCCATCGATTTCTTGACTTTTTACAAAGGCTTGTGGTAAACTCTGCCCATCTTACAGAAAGGAGAGGCGCAATTTCATGATGACAGATAAATACAAGTTCTTCGAAAGCCGACTTCGTGTCCCCGGCGCTCCCGCCGGCGATGCCTTGTCGTATTGCGCCTCCTGCCCGTAGCAAGTTTCTTCGTAAGTTGAGCTTCTGTGGCCGTGGGCGCCTGGGCGCCCACGGCTTTTTGTTTGTCCTTTGCCGACAAATTGGCCGTGAGCCTCCCGCTCGCGGCCAATTTTTTTATCGGACGAACAAAGTTGAGGAGTGCAGAGAATGAACGAAGTGCTTGCCATAGATGTTGAAAACGCAGTGAAGTTTTTTGGGGGCAACAGCCGGTGGTGGGGCGGGGCCAATGCTTCCCGGCTCAACGGCGGATCAAGCGCCCCGGCAGGGGCCAAGGTGGCGGTGGATCACGTGTCGCTCCAGGTGCGCCGGGGCGAAATCTTCGGCGTGCTGGGGCCGAATGGCAGCGGCAAGTCCACCCTCATCCGCCTGATCGCCACGTTGCTCATCCCCGATGGCGGGCGGGTGACGGTGTTCGGGCACGATGTGACCGCCGAGCCGCGCAAGGTGCAAAGCCTGATCAATCGCGTGTCGGTGGAGGCCAGCTTCTTCAAGAAGCTCTCACCCATGGAGAACCTGCAATACGGGGCGCGGTTGTACGGCGTGTCGGCCGGTGAAACCACGGCCCGGGTGCTCGAGATTCTGGCGCGGTTGGGGCTGGACGAGAAGTCAATCTATCGGCCGATGGAAGAAATGAGCCGGGGCATGCAGCAAAAGGTAGCCATTGCCCGCGCGCTGCTCAGCAAGCCCAGCCTGTTGCTGCTGGACGAGCCGACGACCGGGCTGGACCCGCGCTCGAAGCGCGACGTGCAGAAATTTGTGCGCGAACTGCGCGATGCGCAGGGCACGACCATTCTGCTGACCACGCACGACATGATCGAGGCGGAGGCGCTGTGCGACCGCATCGCCATCATCGACGGCGGCAAGATTGTGGCCCTCAACACACCGGGCAAGCTCAAGTCGCTGATCCGGCACAACGGCCACGCGCCCACGCTGGAGGATGTGTTCCTTGAGTTGACGGGCAAGCAGTTGGCGGCCGAAGACGAAATGCCCGGGGCGCTGGCGATCTGAAGCCCGGGCGCGGATGACGAACGCACGACGACGAAAGAGGGAGGGGCGGGGTTGCCCGCCCGGCGAAAGGATTACGACATGACGACAATGGCGCAAGAGTTCAAGGCATCCTATGCCTTCATAGAACGGAACTTCAATATCGTTAAACGCTACTGGGCCTGGGAGCTGGTGTGGCTGGTTTACACCGTGGCCAACAGCCTGGCCGTGAGCTACATCGGCCTGGGGTTTGAAAAGCTGGGCGGGGGCGGCCTCGACGGCAAATACTTCGTGCTGTATCTCGCCGTGGGCACCATTGTGTGGCGCTACCTGTCGGTCATCTTCTACTGGGTGACCGATTTGGTGGGGCTGGAACGATGGGAAGGCACGATTGAATACACCCTGATGGCGCCCATCACGCGCTTCACGCACATGGCCGGGCAGACCGCGTTCGCCGTGGTGTACAGCCTGATCCATACGGCCGTGGTGCTGGCGGCGACGATGGCGTTCTTCAACATCACGCTGGCAAAGGCGAATCTGTGGGGCTTCTTGCTGCTGCTCATCGCGGGCAGCCTATCGTTCATCGGCATCAGCATCGTTGGCGCGGTGCTGCCGCTGCTCTTCCCGGAGCGCGGCTCGCAGATGACGCACCTGATCATTGCCATGCTGCTGCTCGTCTCCGGGGTGTATTACCCGGTGGAGGTGCTGCCGCAGTGGCTGCAGGTGTTCTCGTGGCTGTCGCCGGCGACGTATGTGATCGACGGGGCGCGGGCGGCGCTGCTGGATGGCGCGCCCACGCCGAGCCTGTGGGGATACGTGTGGCCGCTGCTGATCATGGGCGCCATTGCCATCCCGGCCGGCTTGCGCATCTTCCACTGGGCTGAAGCCTATGCCAAGCGCACGGGCAAGCTGCACCGCAACGGGTAGTTTCGCGAGGAGAGTGCATATGGAAAACGTACGAAACCAACCGACCGGCATGAAAGCGTTCACGGTGGTGTGGTTTGGCCAGGTGATCTCGCTGCTTGGCTCGGCCATGACGCAATTCGCGCTGACCATTTGGGCGTGGCAGATCACCGGTTCGGCCACGGCGCTGGCGCTGGTGGGCTTCTTTTCGTTCGGCCCCACCGTGCTCATCAGCCCCATCGCCGGGGCGCTGGTGGATCGCTGGAATCGTAAACTGGTGATGATGCTCAGCGATCTGGCGGCGGGGCTGTCCACCGTGGCTATTCTGCTGCTTTACCTCGGCGGCCACTTGCAGGTATGGCATCTGTACGTGGCGGGCGCATTCTCGGGCATCTTCGGGGCGTTCCAATGGCCGGCGTATTCGGCGGCCATTTCGGTGATGATCCCCAAGGCGCAATATGCCCGGGCGCAGGGCATGATGTCGGTGGCCGATTCCGGCTCCGGCATTCTGGCCCCGCTGATGGCCGGGTTTCTCATCGCGGTGATCGGCATCGAAGGCATCATGCTCATCGACGTGACGACCTTTGTGTTTGCCGTCGGCGCGCTGCTCATCGTGTTCATCCCACAGCCGCCGACGACCGAGGAGGGGTTGAAGGGTCGCGGCAACCTGCTGCAAGAAGCAGCCTACGGCTTCCGGTACATTCTGCAGCGGCCCAGCCTGCTCGGGATGCAGTTGGTGTTCTTTGCCGGCAACCTGATGGCCTCGCTGGGCTTTACCCTGCTTGCGCCGATGATCCTCGCCCGATCGGGCAACAATGCGGCGATGCTCGGCAGTGTGGAATCGGCGGGCGCCATTGGCGGCGTGGTCGGCGGGGTGCTGCTCAGTGTGTGGGGCGGCCCCAGGCGCCGGGTGCACGGGGTGCTGCTGGGCCATGCCATTGCCGGGCTGGGGCAGTTGGCGCTGGGGCTGGGCTTCCCATACTGGTATGTGGGCATTGTCCTCGGCTCGCTGGTGATCCCGGTCATCAACGGATCCAATCAGGCGATCTGGCAAGCCAAAGTTGCGCCGGACGTGCAGGGGCGCGTGTTCTCGGTGCGGCGGCTCATCGCGCAGATCACCGCGCCGGTTTCGATGCTCATCGCCGGGCCGCTGGCCGACCGCGTGTTTGAACCGGCACTCATGCCCGGCGGCAAACTGGCGGGCGCGTTCGGCTGGCTGGTGGGCACGGGGCCGGGGTCGGGCATGTCGCTCATCGTGCTGGGGTCGGGCCTGCTGGTGGTGTTGGTGGGGCTGTTGCCATACGGCATCTATGTGGTGCGGAACGTGGAGACGATGTTGCCCGATCACGATGCAATAGCATCACCTCAATAAATTGGGGTGGGGGCAGACCTGTGTGTCTGCCCTGGGCGAACACATGGCACACAGGCCACCTATGGCAGGTTCGCCCCCACAATTTTGAGAAGGTACTGCAATACCCGTGGTTGAGGCGTGAGGTGTTGGGGGAGGGCATGTGGAAACTGCAATGAAACAAAACTCGAAGCCGCCGTTGCTGAACGACATGCTGCGGCGGTTCATGGCGGCGATGGTGCTGGCGAACATCGCGGGCAACATGTACGGGCCGCTGCTGGCCCTGTACCTGAAGAGCCTGCACGCCGACGTGTTGCAAGTGGGGCTGTTCTTCACGCTGTCGCAAATCGTGCCGCTGGCGCTGCAAATTCTCGGCGGCTGGGTGTCGGATTCGCTGGGGCGCTTGCGGAGCATTGCGCTGGGGAGCATGGCCGGGGTGCTGTCGTATGTGGGGCTGATCCTGGCTCCCACGTGGCAATGGGTGCTGCTGGGCGAAGGGCTGGCGGCCATGACCCGGTCGCTGGTGGCGCCGAGCTTCGGCGCGTTCATCGCCGAGCAATCGGCGGAGGAGCAGCGGGGGCGCGTGTTCGCGCTCACCGAAACGATTTACGGTGTGGTGAGCGTGGTGGGGCCGCCGCTCGGCGGCTGGCTGGCCGACCGCTACGGCTTCCGGGTGATGCTGTTGTGCGCCGGGGCATTGTATCTGGTAGCCACGCTCATTCGCATCGGCATGGCGCGGACGGCGGCGCGCGGCGCCGAGTCCGGCCCGAGGGCGCTGTCGGTTGCCGGCCTGCGCGGCAACCTGGGGGCCATGATGGCGCTGCTGCTGGCGGGCGGGGTAATCACGTGGATACTGCTCACCGATGGTGTGCGCGACGTGGTGTTTTCGATGTCGTTCACTCTTATGCCGCTCTACCTCAACGACATCGGCGGCCTGAGCATTCAGCAAATCGGCTGGCTCAGTTCGATCTTCGGCGTGATGAGTATGATCGTCAACATCCCGGCGGGCGCGCTGGCCGACAAAAAAGGCGACCGGGTGGCGATTGCGCTGGGCTACATTCTCAACTTCGCCGGGCTGATGGTCTTTGTCAAAGTGAACAGCTTCTTCGGATATGCTGTGTCGTGGGCGCTGTTCGGGCTGGGGGTGGGCCTCATGTCCCCGGCGTACAACTCGCTCATCAGCAAGGCCGTGCCGGAAAAAGTGCGCGGGACGGCGTTCGGGCTGTTCAACACCAGCCTGGGCGTGGTGAGCCTGCCCGCCCCGGCCATCGGCGCGCAGTTGTGGGAACGGGTGAACCCGCAGTTCCCGTTTCTAATCGCCGGTTGGGTGGCCCTGGCGGCCGTGGTGCCCGTCTGGCTCAAATTCAAATTACCGGCCGGCGGCCTTGCGGCGACCCCTGTGGCCGTGGCCTCTGACGCGGCCGGTGAAGTTTAGGAAGGTGAATATCATGACCGCAATCGAAATTGCAGACGACACTATCGCAATAACCAATGCTCCGACCCTGCCCGGTTTGGTGTTTCGCCACTTCCGAGGCGAGGCCGATTATCCGGGCATGTTGGCGGCGCTCGTCGGCAGCAAGAGGGCAGACGGCATCGAGGAAGGCGACTCGCTCGAGCAGCTCGCCAACAACTACGCGCACCTCACCCACTGCGACACGCGCACGGATATGGTGATCGTAGAGGCGGGCGACGCCGTGGTGGGCTACACGCGGCTGTTCTGGACCGAGGAGTATGATGGCACACGGGCGTATCAGCATGTTGCTTTTCTCCTGCCTGAGTGGCGGCGCCAAGGCATTGGGCGGGCGCTGCTGCGGCACAACGAACGGCGCATCCGCGCCATCGCCGCCGGTCAACCGGCAGGGCCGCGCTGGCTGCAAACCTTTGTAGCCGAGGGCGAAGCGGGCAAGCGGGCGTTGTTGGAGCAGGAAGGCTATGCGCCCGTCCGTTACTTCTTTGATATGGTGCGGCCAAATCTCGACGACATCCCCGACGCGCCGCTGCCGCCCGGCCTCGAAGTGCGCCCGGTGAAACCTGAGCACCTCCGGGCGATCTGGGCCGCAGATATGGAGGCCTTTCGCGATCACTGGGGCGCGGGCGCGGGCACCGAAGCCGATTTCCAACGCATGCTGGGTGGCACCGAGTACCAACCCGAGGTGTGGAAGGTAGCTTGGGATGTGGCGTCCGATCAGGTGGCAGGCATGGTGCTGGGTTTCATCGACGCGGGGCTGAACGCGCAGTTGGGTCGCCGGCGCGGCTGGACTGAGAATATCTCTGTGCGGCGGCCCTGGCGCAAAAAAGGCGTGGCTCGCGCGCTCATTGCCGAGAACCTGCGCGAACTCAAAGCGCGCGGCATGAGCGAGGCGGCGCTGGGCGTGGACGCGGACAACCCCACCGGCGCGCTGCGCGTGTACGAGAGCATGGGCTTCCGCACCACCAAGCGCAATGCCATGTATCGGAAACCGTTGAACTTAGACTGTGACTGACCCCCACCTCCGAGACGGGCGAAGTCATAGCCGAGCAGCTGGCTTCGCTCGTTTCATTATCAGGCGAAGCCGCACAAGTGAATAGAAAGAAAACGCCGCCAGCAGTCTGCTGACGGCGATAGTAAATCGTTGCGTGTGCGCGCCATGCTTACCCGATCAATTTCCCTCTTGACATCTGCAATTTGTCGGTGGGCAGCACTTTGAGCAAGCGAGTGACAGTATATTTCTCGTTAAGCACTTCCGTTGCTAGATGTAGCCCGAATGTTGCTGAACAAATCGCCTACAGGTACTCAAATTCCTCAAACCTTGTGCGGAGCTTGTCATATTTGCCGTTGTAATGGCTTTTCTGAGCAAGCGGGATACTGGAATGCGGTATCGTCTTCATGACAGAATTCAACAGGCGATAATAATACAAGTGGCCGTCCATGGAGAAGCATCTTCTGAAATATGCCCAATTTGATCCATCCCAATCCCTGGGCGTCACGAGATCACTATCTATGTATTCCTTCTCCTTGGCCAGTTCAGGAAGCAGAACTCCTTCAGCAAACCGGTATACCACATCAAGCTTGAACTCGTCCTTGTAGGTCTCAGAAAGCGTGAACCGGCGACCAACTATGTCTTGGTCGAGATCTACCATCAGCGCATTCCAGAAGGCATACTCTCGGGAAGTCGAAACTGATTTAACGAAATATCTCCCCGCGGGAAGAAGCTCAACGACGGTGTCCGATGCGATTGTGGTTTTTCCGTGCCTGTCAAGCCAGACAAGCCCCAACTCGCGGCGCCCCTGATGCTGCGCTAGCCTTGTAAGGTGTTCTCTCAACACTTCCGCTGTGACACCGAAGCGTTTGAACTCTGAAGCGACTCTGCCGAGTCTTAGCCTATCATCAGCGTGCCTCACTTCCCAATTGTATAGGAACTCGAGTATCCTGAGGTCAAGCGCGCGGAATCTTAGCGGCGGGAATCTGTAGATATTGAGCAAGCCTCCTTCTGATGGCGGAATGGTTCCCTCACCACAGACTAGCCACTTATAGAAGTAATGCCTCAATTTGGTTCTGCTTACTAACTCCTCGCCCGCGATCAGCTTACTGGCGCTATACTCTTCCTCCGGGTTGGCCAGTATGCGTGAGATCAGCCGGAAGTAGTGGATTAGTATTTCCCGGAGGTTGAAGTTGCAGTAGCGATAGATATCCCGATCAGCGAATGTTTGCGCCAGAATGCGGAATATTCCCCAGAATCTTTCTAGGTACTGGTTGAAATCAAAACCAGCTTCTGTCTGACTCTCCGCAAGGAATTCGTCAAGTGCACCAAACGCCTGGTGTTGTTGTAGAAATTCAATTCTTTGTCTCAAGAGTTTCTCGATCGAGGCGCCCGGCATCTCATTGACCAGAACGCTCTTTTCTTCTCCCGCTTTCAGTCGCTCCAAGTAGTCTGAGAGCATGATGTCTCCCAGAGCGTCTTCGTTGATAAGCCGTCTAAGATTAGGCTCGCGAATGGCTAGAATTACGGGCATTTGCGCCCCGTTGGATATGTCAACACTCAGTGAAAGCAGCATTCGTTGTATGTTGATAGAATGCCTGTCAACGTTGTCAAAGCAAAGGACAAGGCCGAATCTCTCCTTCAGGAATAGCAACAGGGTAGTCAGTTCTGGTCTAGCATCTAGGTGTCAGGGTTCACGACATCGTAGACAAAAAGGGGTCACGACATCGTGGACATTATAGAACAATAGCGAGCACATACAGCATAATGAAATGGGTTCATGCTACTCCCCAAAGGAGTCAGCATGGACGAGAAACGGGAACAAC
>JACRBQ010000038.1 GCA_016213135.1 Chloroflexota bacterium
GACCTCCTCGCTCCCCGCCCCCGCGGGGGTGAGGAGCGAGCCGTTACCATTTTTCGAGAGTGGCAGAACCATGTCAGTCTCCTTCCGCCCTACAGTAAATTATAGGAGGTCGGTGTCCAACACATTATAGACACAGAGGGACCCGCCTTATTCTAATTTCGGAATGCTCAACAAGAACGAGTGGATAAGCGGTTTGCTGGAAGATTACAAGCGTGACCTGAACGAGAAGAAAATCAACCTTGACGACGACTATATCAAGTTCATTCGTTTTGGTCAGTGGCGCATCCAGCAAACAGGGCAAGGCATTTTGGCGTTTATCACTAACAACTCATTCATCGATGGCCTCACGCACCGACGAATGCGCCAATCACTAATGGAGACCTTCACCGATATTTACATTCTCAACTTGCACGGCAGTTCAAAGAAGCAAAAGAAAGCGCCAGACGGGTCAAAGGATGAAAACGTTTTTGACATTCAACAAGGCGTTTCTATCAGCCTGTTTGTGAAAGAGTCGGGTAAGACCGGCCCGGCGCGAGTCCATCACGCCGAATTATGGGGAACACGCGAAAGCAAATATGCCATTCTATCCAGGTCGGATATATCCAGCATCCAATGGGCCGAATTACAACCGAGGGCTGAAGGTTTCTTTTTTGTTCCGCGCAACGAAGCCAACAAAGCGGAGTACATGAAGGGCTGGTCTGTCCCGGATATTTTTACTCTTTATAACTCTGCCATCCAAACCAAAAAGGACGCACTGACGATACATTTTACTCGCCAGCAACTTGAGTCGGTCTTGAAAGATATAAAGACGAAAGACCCCGAAACATTGAGAAATGCCTATGATCTCGGCCCAGACGGCCCTGCTTGGTCAGTTGCCGCCGCCAAAAAAGACGTAATGCAATCCAAAGGTCAGATTTGCCAAGTGCAATATCGCCCGTTTGACCTCCGTTGGACATATTTTACTGGAAACACAGGCGGGTTTTTAGGCCGCCCTCGCGCCGACATTACATCTCAATTGCTACAACCTAATATTGCACTTGCCACCGTGCGGCAAATTGCGGGTGTACCTGACCTGTGCGAAGTCTTTGTCACCAATCACACAATGACTGACCGCAGTATGTTCAGTACGCTTGGCACGCCCTACCTTTTCCCGCTTTACACCTATACAACTTCCGACAATACTGCCGGAACACTCTTTGCCCAAACCGGAACCACGCGCACGCCCAACCTTGCGCCGGAATTTGTAAAAGCCTTTGGCGAGAAACTTGGCTTGACCTTTATTTCTGATGGAAAAGGGGATGCCAAGAAAACCTTTGGCCCCGAAGACGTTTTCCATTACGCTTACGCCGTTTTTCATTCGCCCACCTACCGCGAACGCTACGCCGAATTTCTCAAAATAGATTTCCCGCGCCTGCCGCTTACATCGGACAAAAAACTATTCGCCAAATTGGCAGCCAAGGGCGCGGAACTGTTCAGCCTGCACTTGCTCAAAGCGCCCACGCTTGATAGTTTCGTCACGACCTTTCCCGTATCCGGCACTAACACCGTTGAAAAAGTAAGGTATGACGCTTCGCGAAAGAAAGTATGGATAAACGACGAGCAATACTTCGGCGGCTTGCCTGAAAACATCTGGGAGTTTCAAGTCGGCGGCTATCAAGTCTGCGATAAATGGCTCAAAGACCGCAAAGGCCGGACCCTCAGCGCGGACGATATACGGCACTATCAGCGCGTGGTTGTGGCGCTCAAAGCGACGATTCGTATCATGGCTGAAATTGACAAAGTAATTCCAGGGTGGCCGTTGCCGTAATCAGCCGCAAAGGGCGGCATAACGCCCGCATGCACCTGGCGCGCTACGCCGCCTCAGCGCCGGTTATGCCGACCAGTTGGGCGGCTTGGACTTTTTACGAACACTCCCTCGGAGGAAACAATGATCGCTTTTGCATTGGTTCTTGTGGTTACGGGGGCTGTTCTGTTAATTTTGGCGAGTCCAAGAAAAGGTGGGGATGTAAAGATAGAGCAAGGGGAAATGAAAGCAACATTTCCCGAAATCACCGGTTGGGCTAAAATCCCCACCTTTGTATTTGGATTGGCATGTATTGGATTAGGGATCTGGATGGGTGTTTCGGTGTTTGTCCAATCACTTGACTTGCCCACTACAGCTCCAACAATATCGGCCCCAACAAATACTACTTCTCCAACTGAAACACCAGTGCCACCGATTCCTACAAGCACTTTTATGCCAAGCCCAATCCCCACTGGTACGCCTACTGAAACGCCCACTGCCGTTAGTGTTCCCGCTAATGTATATTGGTACAATACCCGTATTGCAGTGAAACAAGGGCAGCAGTTAGAGTTTACAGCCTCAGGCACATGGTTCAGTGGCATTGAGCCTTGGACTGGGCCAGAGGGGAATAGTCAAGAACAGTGTGGGGCGTACCCCGTACCTTGTGGAAATCTAGGAGCGTTAGTAGGCAAGGTAGGAGATAATGGGACTCCTTTCAAGATTGGCAGTTTTTCTATACAAGCCACACCAGCAGATGGCATCCTTTTCTTAGCAATGAACGACAATACCTCCCCTTGCTCGTCTGATGCACAGGGAAGTTGCTATTGGGATAACATTGGCTCATTACAGGTGACCATTACGGTGAGATAATTCTTTATCCGCCCTCGATAATTCCAGAACAAAACGCCGCCCAACACCGGCATGAACCCGACAGGGGCAACCAGCCGCGTGCTGATAATTCGGAAGTGGTCTCGGTTGCCCCTGGGGGTTATGCCGAGGCCGTTGGGCCCTTGCTCTTAGAAACGCGAGCGCCATGCCGATACAGATTGCCGATACTGGAATTCGCATCGAACAGCATCTAATAAAGTTTGGTGACTTCACGCAGTTGGTGGATCGTCATTTGCACGCTTATCCGTCCACAAGTGAATTAGAGTTGGAAGGCGCGCAGGTCAGAACACAGGGTTTCCCGGATGAGCAACTCTGCGATTTCATTCAACATGTATGCAGATGGGGTGGCTATGCTGGTATTGCAGCACGCGTACTTGCCCAGAATAATGTCGTAGATGTGCGCGCCCGCTTCCACGATGCCGTAACCAGCCTTGAGCAGAATGAACCCGATCTCGAATCGGCACTGCAAGCAATCAACTCCGTTCGCCAATTGGGCACGCCAGCATTCGCGTCCAAGCATCTACGGTTTCTTCGCCCGGACATATGTCCGGTGTTGGATAGCATTAACTCAACTCGCTTGGCCTACGAATTCAACCCCTCGGGCTTCGCGGCACTGGCCCGCGATTGCCTAGCTGTGGCACAGATACTTCAGCAACACGGGATCAGCAATCCTATGCAACGCGAGATGGGCCGATGGTTTGTCGCCGATGTTGAAATGGCGCTCTTCGCACACTTGCTGGAACTATGAGCTCAAACGGGCGCGCCCACCGATGAATTGCAATTTTCAAGAGGGAAAGTTGAGCGGGGAACACGCTGAGCGCAAGCAATGAGTCGCCGCTACCGTCAGCAAGTCCGCTGGCAGCGTTTTACGTCTGTTCACTTGCGCGGCTTCACCCACTCGCCATGAAACGCGCGAAGTCAGTGCTCGGCTGATGCGCACCGTTGGGCAGGTAACACACCGGGCATCCAGGGATTAACCACCACTATTCAGGACAAAATGGACACAGCCATCGAAACCAATAATCTCGTGAAACGATACGGTGATGTCACAGCCGTTGACGGCTTGTCTTTGCGCGTCGCTCGCGGTGAAATCTATGCGTTCCTCGGACTCAATGGTGCCGGCAAGACGACGGCCATTCGCCTGCTGCTCGGCATGGTCAAACCAACGTCCGGCGAAGCACGCGTGCTGGGAACAAGAATTCGCGTTGGCGAAAAGAAACCGTGGGAATCTGTCGGATACCTGGTTGAGACACCGGACGCATATCCAGAACTTTCTGTACGCGAGAACCTGGAAGCAATGCGTCGTCTTCGTCCTGGCGCCGAGCCGAAAGCCGTTGATCGCGTCATCGAACGGCTGGGCTTGGACGCCTATGCGGATCGGCGCGCGGGCACGCTATCGCATGGCAATGCGCAGCGTCTGGGACTTGCCAAGGCGTTATTGCACAATCCCGAACTGCTCATCCTTGATGAACCGGCCAACGGGTTGGACCCGGCCGGGATTGTCGAAATACGCAACCTCCTCATCGAGCTGGCGCGAGAACAAGGCGTCACCGTCTTCATGTCGAGCCATATCCTGGGCGAAGTGTCACGACTCGCCAAACGAATCGGCATTATTCATCAAGGGCGATTGCTTCAAGAACTCGATGTGGACGAACTCGAACGCAATCGGCGGCGACAACTTGTCATTCGCACACGAGATAATCAGGCGGCGCGTGCAGTGCTTGTGAATACTGGATTCTCCGCCGATATTATTTCGGATGGGATAATCGAGATGAAGGACGATATGGCAATCAAACGACCAGATGATATTGCGATTCGACTTGTAAACGCGGGTCATGCGCCGACCATGCTCAATGTCGAAGAAGAAGACCTGGAGCATTATTTTTTGCGACTTGTCGGCATGGAGGAAGGAGGCGCAAGATGAATAACCTCGCTCAAGCAATCTGGGTCGAATTTCTCAAAGCGCGCCGATCCAAAATGCCATTGTTTACTGCGCTTGGATTTGCGATGGTTCCGTTAGGCGGCGGATTCTTTATGATCGTCCTGAAAGATCCTGAAATGGCGCGCCGCGTTGGACTGATCAGCACCAAAGCACAACTGACGATGGGCGCCGCCGACTGGCCAACGTATCTTCGATTTCTTACACTGGCTGTTGGAGCAGGCGGCGGCTTTCTTTTTGGTCTCATTGCCAGTTGGGTGTTCGGTCGTGAGTATTCTGACCGAACGGTAAAAGATTTGCTCGCGCTGCCGACTGCGCGATTCACCATTGTTTTGAGTAAATTCATCGTGATTGCGATTTGGTCAACCGCAGTGACTGCAACCACCTGTCTCATTACTCTCTTGATTGGCACGGCATTGAAACTTCCGCAAGTATCGTCACAGGTTTTTCTACAAAGCGGGGTTATGATAGCTGCAGGCGCATGTTTAACCAGCGCACTCGTAACGCCGATCGCGTTCGCGGCAAGCGCATGGCATGGTTATTTGCCGCCAATCGGCGTGATGATACTTGCCATGGTTCTGGCGCAACTCACCAATGCCGCCGGATGGGGAGAATACTTTCCCTGGTCTGTGCCCGCTTTGTACGTTCAAGGTGAAGACCTTGGAATGGTCAGTTATGTGATTGTCATTCTGACCAGCGTCGCCGGACTTGTTGGCACTCTCCTCTGGTGGGAGTGGGCAGACCAAGCGCATTAGTTGTGTTCTGTTCACTTGCGCGGCTTCGCCCGCTCGCCATGAAACGCGCGAAGCCAATGCTCGGCTGTCACTTCGCCCGTCTCGGAGGGGGGCTGCAGCCGACACGCTGCGCGGCGCAACTGACGCCAGCCGTTAGCCGCCTCCGTTTGCATTCCCCTTTCGCCCAACTATAATAGCTGCTTGCTGCTGTATTCTCGTCCCTCGGAGCAACCATGTATTCGGAAACCGACGCCTGCACGCCCCTTCCGCTTAACCTGAAGGCATTCAACTCAAAAGCCGAGCTGCCTTATGGACTCAAGACCAGCCACATCCGCAGGGCAATGGGGGATTTCGTTGATTTTCTGGGGTTTGTGAACACCCGGCTAGATACGAAGGGCATTCAGCGGCTAGAGTCGATGTTGATGCCTGCGAATTTCAGCAGCATCGTCGGAGAGTTCATGACATCGACAATCCCCAGGTACTGCAAGAGCATCGCCAAAAACCGATACCACAACGGCCATCCAGACATGGTGCCGGCAGGCATGTTTGCGAACGACGCGGCGTTATTCTGGTCGCTCGGCTACAAGTCGGCGCACGATCACAGCCAGCGTCACAGACTCTGGTTACAGGAAGATGATCTCAAATTGGATCTATCGGGATGACTCAGGAGCCGATCAGGTCGAGCATGGAGAGCTGCCGCTCTTCGACATCCAAGACTAGACCGGCCAGTTGAGGCACAACTTGTTTGCTCATTTCGTAATAATCGGAATGCCGCTCAACCCCCAAAGAGTCCAAGCCAACAGCTTCGGCAGCCGCTATCGTGGAGCCTGACCCCATAAAAGGATCAAGAATTACCCCTTTCCCCAAGGGCAATGCAGCTCGGACAACTTGCCGCAAAAACGATTGTGGTTTCAGGCTTGGGTGTTGGGCTATCTCCCTCTCTCGTCTTGGAGTTCGTACGCTGACGATCACATCATTGAACGGCCGATCAACGCCGACTCTTCTGAGCGCACCGGTTCCGTAGGCGCGCAAACAATCGCTAACTTTCATGCCAGCAGGTATTGGCTTCCGAAGTATTCCCCATGGCTCGTAACAACTTCGCGGCATCGAGCAAACTTCCGGGAACTCCTCCTCCGCATTCTTGGGCCGATCCCCGCCCCGGAAGGTTCTTACTAGTCGTATTAGTTCACCCCGAAACTCGAGCCCTCCATCAACCAGCGCAGACAACACAAGCTGAGAGAGAAAGGCGTTGCTGGCAACAAAAACGTGGCCACCAGGGGCTAGCACACGGACAGCAAGCTTGCCCCACTCGACAAAAAACCTTCGAAGGGTATCTCGTTCCTTTTGGTTTAGCGCCGTAAAACGTGGAAGAGGGGCGCGGTTACTACCATCAAAAGACGGGGGTATTCTCCATATTCCGCCGTTACCATTTGCGCGCTTCTCAATTTGGTCGAAGTTGTATTCCTTCACGCCGTAAGGCGGATCGGTAACGATTGCATGAATGCTGCTTTTCGGAATTCTACCCATCCACTCGAAACAATCCGCGTGAATTATGACTGAGCGTGCGAATTGCTTATGGTGGTAGTCAAGCGCAAGTTTCTCCAAGTCAAGCATGGCTAGTCCCCTTCGATAGGCTCGCCGATTGTATAATTGGGGCTAAGTTCTTTGATTAGCTTTTCAAGCTTGCTTCGGTCAGCCTGGCTTGCAGCCAAGATTCGCTCGAAGTCCGCTATGCTAAGAATTACGGCCTGCGACGAGTTTCGTCTTCGGACGACGTACTGCGTGCCGTTTCGGACAACATCATCCAAAATCTGCCCGAAGTTGTTTTGTGCGTCTGTAGAGCTAACTAGTTTTGTCTTCATTTTGTCAAATTAGCTATATTAGATATATTGTACAAATCTACTGCTGCCTTGTCAAATCCCAGACGTTTTCGAGGCAGTTGCGCCGCCTACCGATGAATTGCAGTTGACAAGAGGGAAAGTTGAGCGGGGGGCGCGCTGAACGCAAACAATGAGTCGCCATGAAACGCGCGAAGCCAATGCTCGGCTGTGACTTCGCCCGTCTCGGAGGTGGGGCGCAGCCGAACTTTGGGCGGCTTCCGCACAGTACGGGAAAAATTTGCAAATGCAATCAGACGCCATGATCCACTCTAAACAGCGCGTACTCTTGCTGACCTTTATCGCTTGGCTATCTATGCTTGGCTTTGACTTCCTCTTGCACGCCGGTCTCTTAGCCGGACTCTACGTTCAACCCAGCCCGTTCCTGTTGCCTCCTTTGACGGCCTTTGCATTGATTCCGGTTGGCTATCTATCATTTCTCCTGTTGGCCGTTCTGCTGGTTTGGCTGATGATACGACTGAAGCTGGCAGGATGGCGCCAGGGCGCCCTCTTCGGGCTGGAATTGGGCGGCCTTGCGTGGGGGGCCTTCGTGCTAGGCTTGCTCTCTGTCTCGACTGCCAGTCTCCCTCTACTCATGGGTTGGTTTATCGGGCAGACGCTGGAAATGGCGATGGCAGGCGCGGTCATCGGAAGTGGTTTAGCGGGTGTGCGTTTGCGGCGGCTGTTTGGAGTAGTCATAGTTTTTGTGCTGCTGTCAATAATCACGACGATTATCCTGCAATCTTTGGGAGTAGTTCCCACAACACGCATATCATAAGCGCCGCCCGACCTCGGCATCCAGCGTTGGCCCGCTTACTTCACCATGATACCCACGAACACAGAAGGTCCGACACCTGATGTTGAGCTAAATGCCGTGTTACATGAACTGGTGACGAGCGTTCAGGCCATCTTGGGCGACAACTTCATCGCCGCTTATCTACAAGGCTCATTTGCCGTGGGTGATTGGGATACCCATAGCGATGTTGATTTTGCGGTCGCTGTCGACCACGAAGTATCCGAGACGCACTTGGCGGCGCTGCAATCAATGCACGCCAGAATCTACGACTTGGATTCTAACTGGGCCAAGCATCTGGAAGGATCATACTTCCCCAGGGAAACGCTCCGACACGATGACCCATCCAGAACGCCGCTTCTGTATCTGGACAATACCAGCCGGGAACTGGTCAGGTCAGACCATGACAATACGCGGGTCGTTCGCTGGGTCACGCGAGAACATGGGATCGCTTTGGCTGGTCCGGATGCACACGGGTTGATTGACCCGGTCACCGCCGACGATTTGCGACAGGAAGTGCTGGCGACGATGCGGAATTGGGCGCAACAAGTCCTCGCCAATCCCGACCAAATGGATAATCGGTGGTATCAGCCATTTGCCGTTTTGAGCTATTGCCGTATGCTCCATACGTTGCACACCGGAAGAGTCGGCTCAAAGCCGGCGGGCGCACAGTGGGCGATCAGCGCACTCGATAGCCGTTGGGCTGATCTCATTAAGCGGGCATGGGAAGAACGACCCAATCCCTCCCTGAAAGTGCGGCAAAAAGCCGAGCCAATTGACTTCACGCGCACCTTGGACTTTATCAAATACGCACTGGCTGTAAGTCAGCAATATGCAAGTGCCCAGCCGTAATTCACTATCATTTCGGAGGTCAAACGCCGGTGATTGAGATTCGCGCTGAAGAGCCGGAAGACATCGCGGCCATTCGGCGGGCGCATCAGCAAGCGTTTCACCCTAGTCCCAATGAGGCCTGCCTCGTCGAATTACTACGCCAGGCTCGCAAAGCGCCGATTTCATTGGTCGCGCTCTCAGAAGGACAAATCGTCGGCCATGTCTTGTTCTCGCCCATTGCGATCGTTCCCGCCCCGATCCGCGGTCTCGGCCTCGCCCCCATTGGCGTTTTGCCTGCATTCCAGAAACAGGGCATTGGCTCGAAACTGATTGAGCAGGGGCTGCGAGACTGCCGGCGGAGCGGCTATGATTGGGTGGTGGTGTTGGGCGATCCACACTTTTACTCTCGGTTTGGCTTCGCGCGCGCCCGGGCTTATCAGTTGGAGAACGAGTATGACGCCGATGAAGAGTTCATGGTGATGGAGCTTCGGACGGGCGCTTTGCGCGGGATCAAGGGAATGGTGAAATACCGGCCCGAGTTCAACGAAGCTGGGTGTTGAAAAGTATCCAGCGGCCAACACGGTATGCGCCCGACTCGCTGGGCTGCGCGCTTGCTTCGCGTGCCGCTGAACGCCGCCGTTGGGCGGGCCGTGAACGTAGTGACATATGATGAACTCCCGGTACGGGAATTGGCGCCTGGCGCAAGAAGCGCTTCGTTCCTTCAACCTGGTGGAAAGTGTGGGTGTTGGGCGCTTTCCCCATCAGCATCGGTATCCCCGCTGTTACGATGACCATGAACTCGCCGACCTTGCCGCCTGTATTGGCGGCGGCGTGTGCGGCGGCCACCCTGCTGGGATTGGCAGTCGCGCCGTTGCCGGGCAAATGGGCGGCAGAGCGTCCTCTGGATCTGATGTGGCTTGTCGCCGATGGCGTGGGCTCCGCCGATTATACGTTGACGCAAGGGGACGGGCGTGCTAGAATCCGCTTCACATTCGGGCCGCTAGCTCAACGGTAGAGCAGGGGCCTTCAAGTGGAGCGCCGACAGAGAAGAAAAAGAATCTGCCGGATGAACGTTGCGGTATGCTGGAACCCTAACCCGTAAGGTATGGCAACCAGCAGGCAACCCTCAATGACCGGGCGTCTGAAGGAATCTCATGCACACAAAAGACGCTGGAACCATAGGCGAACTGGCGGTCATCTTACAACTGAAACAGGCAGGCTACACGCTCTTCACCGAAGAGCGGAGATAACAGTTCCATTGATCTGATTGTACTCAGCGATGAACAGTTACTCCGAGGTCAGGTGAAATCGTGCAAACTGGTCCACGGAACGGCGACACTGCCTCTCCGTAAGGCCGGCCCCAATGGCTACTTGCGTAAGTATATAGATGAGCCGGACACGATTGACTTCTTTGCTCTGTATGTGCATGATACTGAGCAGATAGCCTATATCTCGGCTAAGGAAGCTTTCGAAAGCTGTCCGGGCAGTACCCGCCTTGTCTTCAGAGTTGACCCCCCTAAGAACAACCAAGAGCAGGGGGTGCGATTTCTGTCTGATTACGCCGACTTTGAGGGAGTCCTCAGAGACTATGAGCAACGCGCCTGAGACGGCGAAGATATAGTCCAGACCACCACCCCAAACGGGGGCCGGGGAAACCCGGAGTGGTATGTTAAGCCCTTGGTTAGAGGTTCGAATCCTCTGCGGCTCACTCGCCCGAATGGAAAGAAGAAGCGCCAACGCGCCCGGCTGTCCTCTCTGGATCGCCGGGCGCGCTGGTGTTTAATTCAACAATGCCATGACTCATCCGCTCTCGGTTAGGCGTTGCGCCGCAACGTCTCTACGTGGCCCAACAGGCGCCCTGCCATACCCGGCGGGGTGTTTTGCTTAACGCCTCACCAGCTTGTACACCGCCCCGTTGTGGTCGATCACATATAGCTCGCCGCTCGCGTCCTCGCCAAAAGAGCTGATGTTGTAACCGGTTTCCATGAATACGGCGCGCTGCCACCCGCCTGCGCCGTCGGGCACGAGGCTCCAAATGATCCCCGAGCAGTAGTCGCCAAACAAATAGACGCCGCTCAGTTCGGGCAGGGCGCTGCCGCGATAGACGTATCCCCCGGTGACGGAGCAGCCGCCCTCGTTGTGCAAGTATTCGGCGACGGGGGCGGTGAGGCCGGCCACCGGGCCGGAGGCGGCGTAGGGGTGCGCGCCCTCAACAAGATTCCAGCCGAAGTTCAGCCCCGGCGGAAACGGCGCAGGGACGAAATCGATCTCTTCCCATTGGTTTTGCCCCACGTCGCCAAGCCACAGGTCGCCGGTGGCGCGGTCGAAGCTGAAGCGCCACGGGTTACGCAGGCCCATCGCCACTATTTCCGGTTTCGCGTTAGGGGCGTTCACGTCGAGGCGGAGCAGTTTGGCGAGCAGGGCGTTGGGGTTCTGGCCGTTGCCTTGCGGGTCGCCCTGATCGCCGCCGTCGCCCATGCCGATGTATAGGAGGCCGTCGGGGCCAAAGACGATGCCGCCGCCGTTGTGGTTGGGATAGGGCTGGGCAATGTGAAGGAGTGCTTTGCCGCTGTCCGAGTCGGCGAGGTTGGGATCGGCGGAGACGGTATAGCGGCGGATGTAAGTGTCGCCGCCCGCGCCGGTGAAGTTGACGAAGAATTGGCCGTTGGCGGCGTAGTCCGGGTGGAAGGCGAGGCCGAGCAGGCCGCGTTCGTTGGCGCTATCGTCCACGATGGAGGTGATATCGAGGAAGGGGGTGGGCAGCAGTTGGCCGTCCACGACCAGCCGAATGAGGCCGCGTTGTTCGAGGATGAATAGCCGCGAGTCGCCGCCGTGGGTGAGATAGGTGGGGCGGGTGAGTCCATCGGCGATGAGTTGCAGGGTGCAGCACGTGGGGTCGGGCGGGGATGCGGGTGCGGGGGTGTCGGTGAGGGTTGGCGATTCGGCGGGCGGCGGGGTTGCAGCAGGCGGCAGGGGTGGTGGGGCGGTGGCGCGGGCGGGTGATGCGGCCACCGTGGCGAGGGTGGCGGGCGGTGGTTGGGTTGGGGCGCGGGTGTCGGCGGCGCGGCAGGCGGCGAGGGTCAACAAAAAAAATAGGGCGATAAGGGTTCGTTTCATTAGATGCGCTTTTCCATCCAGACCAGTGTTTGCAGCGGGCGAAAGCCGAGTTCTTGCAGCAGGGTTTCGGCCTGGCCGGCGGGGTGGTCGAGGCGGGTGGCGAAGGTGCTGCCGGCAAGTCGGCTGAGGGCGATGGTGAGCAGGGGGCGTTCGAGTTGCGCCTGCCATTCGGGGCGGATGACGAGATTGAGTTGGTTGGGCGAACCGTAGGCGGTGTCGAGGCGGGCGAGGCCGAGGAGTTTGTTGTTGTCGGGTTGCTCGGCAAGCCAGCGCCGGGTGGTGCGCGCGTTGAAGAGGTCGGCGAGCGCGGCCCAGAGGGTGGGTCGCCAGTCGGCGGGGCGCAGAGGGCGTGTCCAGTTGAAACCTTCGGGGCGGACGGCGGTGACGAGGGTGTATTCGGTTTGCCAATCGGCGAAGCGCGCGGGGCGAATTGCGATGCCGGGCGCGGGGTCGGGGCGCGTGCGGGTGGTGGCGACTCGCTCCCAGGTGGTGCGGGTGGTGAGGGTGTGGAAGCCGAGTTTCTCGTAGAGTTCCAGTGCGCCAATGTTTTGGCGGTGGACTTGCAGGAGGACGCGGGTTGCGCCGCGACTGCGGGCGAGGTCGATGGCGGCCTGGGTGAGGGAATGGCCGATGTCGTTGCGGCGGTGCTCGGGGTGGACGGCGACGTTGGCGATGAGCCAGGTGGATGAGTCGTATTCGGCGGGCTGGGTGCTGACGTTGCCGACGACGCGGCCGCCTTCGAGCCAGACGTAGCCGAGTTGCCATGAAGGGGAGAAGGAGCCGAGGAGCCACAGTAGCGGGCCTGAGTTGGCGAGGCTGCGCATTTCGCGGACGGCGCCCCAGCCCTGACGGTCGAGTGTGTCGCCGAAGCACAGTTCCATGAGGGCGGCGACGCCGCCGAGGTGGCGCTGGAGGTTGATGGGGCGCAAGCCCTGTTCGGCGGCGGGGAGGCGGGCGGTGGTGGCGGCCATAGGGGGTGAGTTATTCTACCCCGCAACGCCGACGTTTGCCCGCTGCGCGGGTTGCGGTATAATGCGCGCAATTCCATACCGAAAGACGGTGAAGGAGATAAGTATCCGGGCGCGGCTTTTCAGAAAGCTGCTGGTTGATGCGAAGCGGCAGGCGGCCCCGGTGAAATCGGCTCTGGACGTTGCCCCCGATGAGGTGTGGCCGGGTTTGCCCGTTATCGCTGAGAGGCCGGGTCGGCGCCCGGCGAAAGCAGGTGGCACCACGAGCGGCCCCTCGTCCTGCAAACGGATGAGGGGCCGTGTTTTGTTAATTCACCAATTCAAGGAGACAGCCATGCTCGATCTCAATTTGATTCGCACACAGCCCGATGTGGTGCTGGCTTCGATGGCCCGGCGCGGACTCGACGCGCCCATCGACGAGGTGCTGTCGCTGGACGCGCGGCGGCGGGCGCTGTTGACGGAGGCCGAGCAGTTGAAAGCGGCGCGGAACGCGGTGTCGAAGGAGATCGGGAAGATCAAAGACGCGGCGGAGAAGCAGGCCAAGATCGCCGAGCAGAAGGGCGTGGGCGACAAGATCGCGGCGCTGGATGAACGGTTGCGGCAGGTGGACAGCGAGATGTTTACGCTATTGAGCGCCCTGCCTAACTTGCTCGATGCCCGCGTGCCCGACGGCAAGGACGACTCTGAGAACGTGGTGCTGCGAACGGTGGGGCCGGTGAGCACGCTGCCCTTTGAGCCGAAGCCGCACTGGGAGTTGGGCACGGCGCTGGGCATCATCAATTTCGAGGAGGGCGTGAAGCTCACCGGCTCGCGCTTCTATGTGCTGCACGGGGCCGGGGCGCGGTTGCAGCGGGCGCTCATCGCGTGGATGCTCGACCTGCACATCCGGCAGGGGTACACGGAAGTGTACACGCCGTTCATGGTGAAGGAAGAGACGATGTTCGGCGCGGGGCAGTTGCCCAAGTTCCGCGACAACCTGTACCGCGACGTGGAAGAGGATTTGTGGATGGTGCCGACGGCGGAAGTGCCGGTGACGAATTTGCACCGCGACGAGATTCTGGACGCGGCGGATATGTCGAAGCTGTACACGGCGTACACGCCGTGCTTCCGGCGCGAGAAGATGGCCGCCGGGCGCGATGTGCGCGGTATCAAGCGCGGGCATCAGTTCGACAAAGTGGAGATGTACGCCTTCACCCTGCCGGAAAATTCCGACGCGGCGCTGGAGAAGATGCGCGAGGACGCCGAGTTGACGTGCGCGGCGCTGGGGTTGACCTACCGGGTGAAGCAGTTGTGCGCCGGCGACGTGGGCTTTGCCGCGCGGACGACGTACGACATTGAGGTGTGGGCGCCGGGGCAGCAGGAGTGGCTGGAGGTGTCGTCGGTGAGCAACTGCGGCGACTTTCAGGCGCGCCGGGCCAACGTGCGCTTCAGGCGCGAAGCGGGGGCCAGGCCGGAGTTTGCCCACACGCTCAACGGCTCGGGGCTGGGGCTGCCGCGCACGATGATTGCGGTGATGGAGAATTACCAGCAGGCCGACGGCAGCATTGCGGTGCCCAAAGTGCTGAAGCCGTGGATGGGCGGCATTGAGGTGATTCGGTAGAGGCGGACTTTGCGTACTTTGTTGCAGCGAATTCATTCGCCGGGCGACGGAGGTGACGGTTGAGCGGGCCGGAGTTGACGCGGTTTGTGATTGCGTTCCTTTCATTTTTGATCATGCTCACCGGGCTGGCGGGCACGGTGCTGCCCGCACTGCCGGGGCCGGAGCTGATGTGGCTGGGGGCGCTGGCTTACGGCGTGTTCGCCGGGTTCGGCAAGTGGGGGCCGTGGCTGTTTGCGCTGATAACGCTGTTGACGATTGCCAGCGAGGTGGTCACCTTTGCGCTGGGGCAGGCGGGCGCGGCGCGACAGGGGGCCTCGTGCCTGTCGATCATCGTCAGTGCGGCGCTGGGGCTGGTGGGGATGTTCGTGATCCCGGTGGTGGGGGCGCTGCTCGGCGCAATGCTGGGAGTGTTTGCGGTGGAGTATTACCGGCGGCGCGATTGGAAAGAGGCGTGGCGCGCGACGACCGGGATGTTGTGGGGATACGGTTTGTCGCTGGGGGCGCAGTTTGTGATCGGGTTGGCCGTGATGTTTGTGTGGGGAGTTTGGGTCTGGGCGGGGTAGGGGCGCATATCTCAGCCCGTGCGGCCGGGGTCACGGCTTGAAATAGATTTGCCCCACGCCCATGCGGTCGAGGCCGTCGTCGGCCCAGTGGCGCACAACGGCGGACTCGTCGTCGAGGGCCTTAAAGAGGGCCGGGATGGCAGCGGGGTCTTTGAGGCGAGCGAGGGCACGGGCGGCCAGGCCGCGCGTTTGCGCGTCGGGGTGGGCGAGGGCCTGCACCAGGGCCGGCAGGGCGGGTGAGCCAATATGCTCAAGCGCGTCGGCGGCAGTTCGGGCGATGAAGCTGCCGGGGTCGGCGAGGCAAGCGATGAGAGCAGTGACGGCAGTGGATTCGCGCCGCTGCCCCAGCGCATAAATGGCAAGGCTCCGAACTTCCGGATCGGAGCCTTCCAGAGCAGCCAGCAGATCGGATGTGGCGATCTTAGCCAGACTGTCTTCGTCGGCGTAGCGTAAATCCGTTGGCATATTTCGCCGCACATCTGCCCCCTGCGCTACCGCGCAGCGGCGGTGCCGGGGGAGATCGCCGAGAGCGCAGAGCAGATGAAGCGTGTTGTTCTTAGCGCACTCTGCGCGTTCGGCCGCGAAACTAATCAGCAGGCGGGGGAACGGGCAGGGCGTCGTCGGCAGTGTTCATCCATTTCTCGCCGACCTCGATGAGCATGACCGGAATGTCGTCGCGGATGGGGTACTTGCGGCGGCAATCCGGCTCCTGGCAAACGAGCCACGTGTCTTTGACCAGTTTGAGCATACCGGGCTTCTCGCGAACGCAATGCGGGCAACGCAAAATTTCGAGCAGGTCTGAGCTAACCATATTTCCGGGCCTCCGTGAGGGCAAAGTATACCATGCGCGAGGCCTCGGGTATACTTGTGCGCATTACAAATTGAGCGCCGGGAGCCGGATGTTGCGATACCCGGTGCTGCGTTTTGTGGCGGAGGGATGGCTGATTGAATACTCCAGTGGACACCTACGTGACAGCGAACGGGCTGCAGTTGCACCTGCGCGATTGGGGTGGCCCGGCCAACGGGCGCGCCCCGGTGCTGATGTTGCACGGGCTGGCGTCCAATGCCCGCATTTGGGATTGGGTTGCCCCGCTGTTGGCGCAGTCGGTTCGGGTGGTGGCGCTGGATCAACGCAGCCACGGCTTGAGTCAGCCCCCCGCCGATTTTGATTTTAGCTTCGACGCAATTTGCTCGGATATGCGCGATGTGATTTCAGCGCTGGGGTTCGAGCGGCCGGCGCTGGTGGGGCACTCGTGGGGCGCCAACGCGGTGGTGGAATTTGCCACTCGCCACCCCGAAGCGCTGAGCGGCGCGGTGATGGTGGATGGCGGCATGGCCCCCATGAGCAAACGGCTCACGTGGGAGGAGGCCAAGTCCCAATTGGCCCCGCCGCGATTGGCCGGGACGCCGCTGAGGCGGTTCCGCGAGATGGTGAAGGGGTTCACTGGCGAGTTGGATAGCGAAGCGCTGTGGCAGATCATTCTGGGCAACTTTGAGATTCTGCCGGACGATACTATTCGGCCCCATTTGCCGTTTGACAGCCACATGAAAATTTTGCGGGCGCTGTGGGAGCAAAACGTGGAGCAGTTGTTCTCGCAAGTGAAATGCCCGGCGCTGTTCCTGCCGTGCATCCCGCCACAGTCTGCCGGGGAGGGGGACATGCAGTATTTGCAGTCGAAGCGCGAGGGGGCGGCGCAGGCACAGCGACTGATGCCGCAGGCGCGGGTCGAGTGGCTGACCGATTCAATCCACGATGTGCCGCTGCAGCGGCCGGAGCGGGTAGCGGCGCTGATTGGCGAGTTTGTGAACCGGCTCTAGCGATTTCGCCAGGCGGTCTCGAAGCGCTCGACGATTTCCGGATTGGCGAGCGCTTCGCCGAAATCGTTGAGCCATTGGCGGATGTAGCCCACGTCCAGTTGCTCGCCCTGCCGATAGACCACACCCTGAATGTCGCTGATGTCTTGCGGTCGCCCGGCCACCGCTTTATGGATGATCAAGTCCTCCGCCGAGCACAGCCGGATCTTCTTTCCCGGATCGATCTCGTGATCCACCGCGCGGGCAAAGAGTTGATCTTCGTAGCCGGGCAAGGCCAGTGAGATGTCCACGTCCACACCGTTGCCGGCGGTGATCAAAACCATCCGGGTCTTGCCGGCGAAGTCAACCGGATTGGCGGAGCGGGAAGGGAAATGCCCGGTGATCAGGCGAACGAGAGAGGCGGAGCCGGTGGTGAGCGGGGAGGCTATCGAAAAATCAGCATCCACAGTCAAACGGGCATTGCCCCACACTTGAACTGCAAGCCCGCCGATGAGGGCATAGGGCAGGTGGCGCTCGGCAAAAAACCGGCTTACTTCCCAGGCGGCGGCAAATGGCTCGATCATATCAGGTTGTTGCGTCGCGCCAATGTTTCAAATGCTTGACGCACGCGAATCTTGTGTTCGATCTTGCTGCGGGCCAATGCTTCCCAATTCCCGCCCGCTGATTTGCCGGAACGCTTCCACGTCTCGTAGAGCGAGGTAAAGATTTCGCGCGCCTCGGCATCGGTCATCGTCTTCAACCGGGCGCGGCGCTCGGCCTCGGTGATCCGGTTGACCTCGGCGTAACCGGCGAGGGTCTGGAGGAGAATATCACGGTCGAGTTTGGGAGCCACAAGGTCTATTATACTCTGGCAGAATTACGCGGGAGCAACGACTATGCTAATCGGTAATCATCTGACCATCCATGACGAGTGTGCGAACGGTTTGCGGGGGTAACTATGGCAGTGACATTGCGCGCCGCAACGGCGGCGGACGAGAAAAATATCCGGGCGCTGATCCAGGAGGCGGGGATCAATCCCATGAATCTGGATTGGGAGCGCTTCTTGGTGGCCGAGGGCGATGGCGTGTTTGCCGGCTGCGGGCAGCTCAAGCCGCACGGCGACGGCGCGGTGGAGTTGGCCTCGCTGGCAGTGATCGCCGACCGCCAGGGCACGGGGGTCGGCTCGATGCTGGTGCGGGCGCTGATCGAGCGCGGGCCGCGAGAGCTTTATTTGATGTGCCGCAGCGGGCTGGCACCGTATTACCGCCGCTTTGGGTTTGAGGAGATTGGGCCGGAAGCCATGCCGCGCAGTTTCAAAACCATTTACCGCGCGGCCCGGCTGGCCGGCCAGCCGGGGCTGAGCATTATGCGCCGTGTAGGCGCCGCGAGCTAATACGAGGCAATCGCCGCATCGAGGTCGTGGAACACCTCGAGGAAAGTATCGAACCCGGCGAGGTGCAGGGCCTCCACGACGCGGGCGTTGGGTTTGAGCAGCTTGAGGTGGGGCGATTTGTGCGTGCCGTCGTTGAGGCGGCCCAGAGGGGCGGGGGCGGAATGATTGGGCTGTTTGTGCAACATTTTGAAGACCTGGCCGATGGCCTGAAACCCGGCGGAACTGATGAACGGCACCTCTTCCAGATCCAGCAGTATGTATTCGGCGCCGGCCTGAAAAATCGTCTCGCCGAATTTTTGAAAAGTCTCGTAAGACAAGGTGTCCACGTTGCCCTTGACCCGCATAACGGTGACCGGCACCCGTCCGACGCGCTGCGATAGTTCTATCTCCATTGCTTAACTCAATCCACCTGTGGGCAAGAGTAGTGCGTAACGCCCGGCATGGCCTCGTTTGTAAGTTCTCCGACGATTATCGTTGCGGATGGAGGATAGCGCAAGCCGATCAGGAGTATTGATAGAATCCGCGCCCGCTCTTGCGGCCCAGATACCCGGCATCCACCATGCGCGCCAGCAGCGGGCAGGGGCGATATTTGTCCTCGCCGAGGTCGCGGTGGAGCACCTCCATCACAAACAGCACCACGTCGAGGCCCACCATGTCGGCCAGCGTCAGCGGCCCCATGGGATGGTTCATGCCCAGCTTCATCACCCCGTCGATCGCTTCGCGCGTCCCCACCCCTTCCATCAGCGCATAGATGGCCTCGTTGATCATGGGGCACAGGATGCGGTTGGAAATGAAACCCGGCGAGTCGTTGACCTCGATGGGGGTCTTGCCCAGCTTCTGCGACAGCTCGACCGTGGCGGCCACCGTCTCCGCCGAGGTGCCCAGGCCGCGCACCACTTCCACCAGCGTCATCAGCGGCACCGGGTTGAAGAAATGCATGCCAACCACTTTGTCGGGCCGTTTGGTGGCCGCGCCGATTTTCGTCAGCGAGATGGACGAGGTGTTGGAGGCCAGAATGATTTCGGGCCGGGTGAGCGCATCAAGTTCGCGGAACACTCTGAGCTTGAGATCGGGGTTTTCGGTGGCGGCTTCAATCACCAGGTCGGCCCTGGCGGCGGCGGCGAGGTCGCCTGAGGTGGCAATTGCCTCCAGCGCCGCCGACTGCTGCCCGGCGGTGATGCGGCCCTTTTCGGCCAGCTTGCCCAGCGACTTTTGAATGGTCGCCAGCCCCTTCTCCAGAGCCTGGGGATAGATGTCGATCATGGTGACGCGATAGCCGGAAGCGGCGCACACCTGCGTAATGCCGCTGCCCACGGCGCCCGCCCCGATGATGGCAATGTGTTTGATGTTCACGGAAGTCTCCCTGAAACGATGAACTCGGAACGATGAACGATGAACCCCGTTCCGCATTCATCATTCCTCACTCCGCATTCATCATTCGATCTCCACCGCCAGCGCCACCGCTTCGCCGCCGCCCAGACACAGCGAGGCAATGCCGCGCTTGAGGCCCCGATCTTGCAACGCATGAATGAGGGTGACGACGAGGCGCGCCCCGCTCGCGCCGATGGGGTGGCCCAGGGCAACGGCCCCGCCATTCACGTTGACCCTGGCCCAGTCCCAGCCCTTGTCGGCGAGCACGCGGCCATCGGCCAGCACTTGCGCGGCAAAAGCCTCGTTCAGCTCCACCAGATCCACGTCGGCCAGCGTCCAGCCCACTTTGTCGAGCAGCTTGGGAATGGCGTGGGCCGGGGCGATGAACAGGTATTTGGGCGGCACGGCAAACTGGGTGTAGCCCACAATTCGGGCCAGCGGCTTTTTGCCGTGAGCATCGGCATACGCGCGGTTGGCCAGCACCACCGCCGCCGCGCCATCGTTGAGGCCCGGGGCGTTGCCGGCGGTCACTTTGCCGTTGGGCTTAAAGGCCGGTTTGAGTTTGGCGAGCAACTCGGGCGAGGTGTCGCGGCGCGGACCTTCGTCGGTGTCCACCACCACCGGGCGTCCCTTGGCGTCGGCCAGAGTCACCGGGGCGATTTCGAGTTTGAACTTTCCGGCATCCTGCGCGGCAAGGGCTTTTTGATGACTTTCGTACGCGAACCGATCCATAGCCTCGCGGGTGACCTCATACTCATCGGCGATGAACTCGGCGGCGTCGCCCATGCCCCAGTTTTCGATGGAACACCACAGCCCGTCGTGCAGGGCGGCGTCGGTCAGTTGCTGGTTGCCATATTTGAGGCCGCCCCGGCCGCGTATGAAGTGGGGCGCGTTGCTCATGCTCTCCATGCCGCCGGCAACGATCAGTTGGGCATCGTCGGCGCGAATGGCCTGCGCCCCCAGCATCACGGCCTTGAGGCCCGAGCCGCACACTTTGTTCACGGCGGCGGCGCCCACGCTGTCGGGCATGCCGCCGAGCATGGCAGTGCGGCGGGCCGGGGCTTGCCCCACTCCGGCGGCGATGACATGGCCCATCAGCACCTCGTCCACGTGGGCCGGTTCGATGCCCGCCCGCTCCACGGCGGCTTTAATAGCCACGGCCCCGAGGTGGGGCGCATCGGCGGCGGCCAGGGTGCCGGTAAATTTGCCAATGGGTGTGCGCGCCCCCGACAGGATCACAATGTCCTGCGCGGTGCGCGGCCGGCTGGTGCTTGGGGTAGCCATATGAAAGGGTCTCCTATGTGCCCGAGTCCGGCCACAGCTCGCGCAGGCGTTGGTAAGTCTGGGGGAGCCATTCGGGGACGACTCGGGTGTTGCCAATGGCCGACATGAAGCTGGTATCGCCTGCCCAACGGGGCACGATGTGGAGATGCACGTGCCCCGGGACGCCGGCCCCCGCCGCCGCGCCAACGTTGATGCCCAGGTTGAAGCCCTGGGGTTCGTAGGCGTGGCGCAGGGTGGCAAGCGCCCGCTGGCTCAAGGTCATGATTTCGGTGAGCGTTTCGGGAGACAGTTGCTCGATGCTCGGCGTGTGTTCAAACGGCACAATCATGAGGTGGCCGTTGTTGTAAGGATAGAGATTCAGAATGATGAAGGCGTGTTGGCCGCGATGGAGGACAAACAGCGCCTCGTCGGTTTCGGGCGATGCAGCCGCGTTGCAGAACAGGCAGCCGTCGGGATTGGGGGAGTTGCCTTGCAGGTAGGTCATGCGCCACGGTGTCCACAAATGATCCATAACGGCCTCGACAGGCATTTTACCAGATTTGATATACTAACCCGCACTGAGAAGCGTGCTGATCCAATGAAAGCCCACAGGTTTTACCGATACGAGTCGCTCGGCTCCACCAACGATGAAGCCAGGCGGCTTGCGGCCCTGGGCGAACCGGAGGGCGCGGTAGTGGTGGCCGAGGCGCAAACGGCGGGCCGGGGGCGGGCGGGCCGCGTGTGGGTGACTCCGCCGGGGGGCGCGGTGGCCATGTCGCTCATCTTGCGGCCAAGAGTCGCCCCGGCACACCTGACCCAGATGGCAATGCTGGGCGGGCTGGCGGTGGCCGAAGGCATCCGCGCAATGTGCGGCGTGGCGGTGGAACTCAAGTGGCCCAACGATGTGCTGGTGGCCGGGCGCAAGGTGGCCGGTGTGTTGGCCGAGGCGTCGTTTGCGGGGGAGCAATTGGACTGGGTGGTGCTGGGGATGGGGGTGAATGTGAACGCCGGGCCGCCGCCTGCCGTGGCGCTGGACGCTTCGCGTGCCGCGACCTGCCTGGCCGCCGAAGTGGGCTATTTGCTGGAGCGCGAGTCGGTGATGAGCGCGATCCTTTCGGCTTTTGACGCGCGTTACGCCCAGCTTGGCACTCCGGCGCTGGCGGCGGCGTGGGAGGGGCTGCTTGCCATGCGCGGCAAGCGAGTGGAGGCACGCGGCCCAGCCGAGACGGTGACGGGCCGGCTCGAAGGGGTGACGGCGGAGGGGGCTGCCGTATTGCGACTGGCTTCGGGAGAATCCCGGGTCATCCTGGCAGGAGATGTGCATCTCCGAGAAGGGTAGAGAGCCAGGCGCCTACTTGCGCCATTTGAGTCCGCGGAGTAAACTATTGCCAGTGGCAAAAAGCAAGGAGGATTGACCTATGTTTGACGATCTGCGCTCCAAGAGTGTATCGCCTTTTGATGAAGATGTCGTCATTGAGCCGGAGCCGGAGATGGCGGCGCCGCAGCCGATGGCGGCCATGCCAAAGCGGGCCGCGACTACCCGCCGTGGCAACGGCGAAATCCCCGTTCTGGGAATGACCGCCGGGCAGCGGTTTGTGCTGTCGCTCATGCTGTTCTTGAACGTGACGGTACTGGGGTTCTTCCTGTTGCTGGTGTCGGGCGCGGTAGTGCTGCCGTTTTGAGCTAACGCCCAGGAAAACAAAAAGCGGGGCCGGCGATGGAGATCGCCGGCCCCGCTTTTGATTCGGGCAGGGAGTGCGGTCAGTTCACCGCCATGCGCTTGGAGGCGAAGTGCAGGATGCGGGCGATGGTTTGCGAGTAGTCGTAGCCGGCGGTGCGGGCCGAACGGGCAAAGCCGCCTTCCAGCGTGATGTCGGGGTTGGAGTTCACATCCAGCACGTAAGGCACGCCGTCGCGGACGCGGATGTCGATGCGGCCATAGTCGCGCAGGCGCAGGGCTTTGTAGGCATCCTTGGCCACCCGTTCGATGCGGGCTTTCAGTTCGTTGTCGATCGGCGCAGGGCAAATGACGGGATTGAGCCGGAAGGCGTCGGTGTTGACGTCCCACTTGGCATCGTAGGATACGATGCGGTCGTGGTAGTCGCTGAAGGCGCGGAAGTCCAACATGGCGAGGGGCAGGGGGTAGAGCCGCCCGTTGCCCCACAGCGACACGTTGAATTCCGGGCCGTCGATAAAGTCTTCGACGAGGGCCGGCTGGTGCCACGTGTCAAGCACGTATTGCACGCGCTCTTCGAGCTGCTCGGGCGTATCCACAATGGCTGCGGGGGTGATGCCATAGGAGCAGTGCTCGGCGGCGGGTTTCACCAGCGCCGGGTAACGGGCCCAGCCGTCGCGGTCGGCAGTGGCGAAGACCCTGGCGATGGGCGTGGGCACGTTGTTCTTGATGAGGTGTTGCTTGGTGATGGCTTTGTCGGTGGTGGCGCCCAGCGCCCAAGCGTCGGCGCCGGTGTAGGCAAAGCCCATGGCCTCCAGCACGGGCGGGACGGCGTCGTAGGCATTGGGTTGCCCATCCAGTCCTTCGCACCAGTTGAAGATGACGTGCTGTTTGGGATCGAGGTCGCGCAGATTCTCGGCGACGTCGTTGCGGACGGGCGCGAGGACGACGTCGTAGCCTTGCTCAATAAGCCCTCGGCGCATGCGCTTCATTGCCGTATCCGATACTTCGGTGTCGCCGGCGTTCCAATCGCTCATCACGTTGTGCAGGATGACGGCTTTGAAGTTCGGGGTATCGCGCTTGATAGAACTTTCGGTTTCACTACTCATGATACTGTTGCTTGCCCTCCGGCGGGTTGCGCCAGTGGGTGTGGATCCTCCCATGATGCCAGATATAGAGATCGACTTGCCGATAATGCAATTACATAGTAGCAATTATTCGATCCATAGTCAATAACTTAACCTTAAAATTGTGAGATCGGATCGCGGAGCGAGTCGAGGATCGATTCTCGTTCGTCACTCCTCGCCGGCGAGGCGATAGCTGTAAATGCAAAGATCATCATCTCGACGATAGAAATTTTTGATCCGCGCTTCGAGACCGCACCCCATGCGCAGGTAGAAGGCGCGCGCGCGCGCATAGTCGGGCGTGCTGCTCGTCCAGATCATAAGCAGCCGGCCGCGTTGCTGCTTCACTTCATGCGCCACGCGCTCAAACAGCGCGCGGCCCACGCCCTGACCGTGCGCGGCGGCGTCGGCCACGATCCAATAGAGGTCGAAAGTGCCTTCGGTGAGGGCGGTGGGGCCGTAGCAGGCGTAGCCCACCACTTGCCCGTCGCGCGCGGCGGTGAGGAAGTTGTAGCCCGAGGCCTGGGGGTCGTGCAGGTAGCCGTCGAACAACTCCAGCGGGGTGGCGAGTTCGTCGGCGTGGAAGTTGCCGGCGGCGAGGGTTACCCGTTCGATGTCGGCCCGTTCGGCGGGGAGGGAGGGGTAGAGGAGGAGCATGTCGTAAGAGCGCGTTGTACGCGCGATGCCGGCCAATCGCGGCTACAAGCCGCTCCTACGAGATCCCGTGCCGTCGCAGCGCCGCATCCAGAATGCGGTTCACCAGTTCGGTGTGGCCGATGTTGATGGCGTTGGCTTCGATGACGAGGTCGCTGATTTTGGGCGCCAGGCCGGGCAGGGGGTTGATTTCGAGAATGTAGGGCTTGAAGTTGTCGTTTTCGTCCAGCCGGAAGTCCACGCGGGAGGCGTCGTAGCAGCCGCACACGCGGAAGACGGCGGCGGTGAGCCAGTTAAGCTCCTCCACCTGCCTGGGGTCCAGCGGGGCGGGGCACAGGTAGGTGAGGTCGTAGGCCAGTTCGGTTTTGAGGCGGTTGGTGTACACGCCGTCGGAGGCCTCGTAGGGCTTGAGGTCCACTTCCATGGGCGGCAAAAACAGCAGGCCGCCGGCGCGGATGTCGTCGAGGTCGCCGGGGGTGCGGCGGCGGGTGCCATAGAGGCGCGAGGGCAGCCGGCGGGTGGCAAAGCCGGAGATGTTGCCCACCAGCCCCACGGTCACTTCGCGCCCGGCGATGTAGCGTTCGACCAGCGCGCTTTGATTGTAAGTGTTGAAGATGTACTGAAGCTGTTCGCGCAGTTCGTGATCGTTGTTCACGATGGAATGGGCGCTAATGCCCACGCTGGTGCCCTCGCGCGAGGGTTTGACGAACAGCGGGAAAGTCACGTCCTCGTCCAGCGGTTCGTCGAGGCGGTCGAAAGTCTGGAAGGCCGGGGTGGGCAGCTCGTGCCAGTTGAGCAGCCGTTTGGTCATGGACTTGTCGAGGCACAGCGCCAAAGTGAGCACGCGCGAGCCGGTGTAGGGCAGGCGGAGCATTTCCAGCAGCGCGGGCACCTGGCTCTCGCGCGAGTCGCCGAAGTGCGATTCGCAGATGTTGAAGCAAATGTCCGGGCGGTCGGCTTTGAGCTTGTCGGGCAGGGCGCTGTCGCCCTCGTAAAACACCGGCTCGTGGCCCCCGGCCCGGATGGCCTCGAGGATGGCCTCGACCGTGGTCTCCGAGTCGAGGTCGTCCCAGTAGTCATCGCTCATGCCGGGGAATTTGGGGGCGTTCTTTTTAAGATTGGCGAGCAAAGCGACTTTGAGAGTGCGAGACATGGAAATCTCCTGCGCTAACGCTTGAGGGGGCGGACAGGGAGGGCTAGAAGCTTGACTCGACGACCGGGCCGGGTGCGACCTGGGCCGCCCGGGTGGCACGCCCGGCGGCCTTGCCGTTGGCTTTGGGCGTCAACCGGTGGCGGCCAATGGCGGCATTCATCACCGCCACGATCAGATCAGCATGGCTCCAGCCCTCAGCCTCGGCGCACAGGGTCAGGTCGGAGATGGGGGTCAGGCCGGGCAGGGAGTTGATTTCGAGAATCTGCGGCTGGGCGTGCGGGCCGCTTTGGCGGTCGAGGCGGAAGTCCACGCGGCACACATCAACGGATTGGGTGCGGCGGAATGTTTCCAGCGTAAGGCGGCGGATCTCGGCGGCCACGTCCTCGGCCAGGGGGGCCGGGCACAGGCCTCGATAGCGATCGGCCAGTTCCACTTTGAGCCGGTTGCTATACACCGGCTCGGTGCCCGGCTCGTATACGGTGTAATCCACTTCCGAGATGGGGAAGAAGTGCACCCCGGCGTAGTCCACGCCCACGCCGTCTTTGGAGCGCAACGCGTCCAGCGGGATGGGCGCGTTGAGGGCGGCAGTCGCCAGATTGCCCACCAACCCGCAGGTGAGGTCGCGGCCATCGATATATTCTTCCACCAGCACCGATTGCCGATAATGCTTGAGCAGGTAGCCCACGTAGTGGCGCAGTTCGGCCTGAGAGTTGACGATGGATTTGCCGGTGATGCCTTTGCCGGTGCCTTCGCGATTGGGTTTGATGAATAGCGGAAAGCGCAGGGTGGGGTCGAGCGGGTCGTCGGCGGTGCAGAATTCCTGAAAGCGCGGCGTGGGCAGGCCGTGGTAGGCCAGCACGCGCTTGGTCATGGCTTTATCCAGCGTGAGCGACAGGCCCAGCACGGCGGCGGCGGTGTAGGGGATACCGAGCATTTCGAGCAGCGCCGGGACTTGGGCCTCGCGCGAGTCGCCCACGTAGCCTTCGCAAGTATTGAAGGCCACATCCACGCGCAGGCGGCGCAGCCTAGCCGCCAGGGAAACATCGCCTTCCATTGGAAAGACGGTGTGGCCGGCGGCGCGCAGCGCGGCGGCGTAGGCTTCCACGTTTTTCTGCGTGTCCAACTCGTCGAGGGCGTCGGCGGGGGCGTCGCCGCCGAGGGCGGGCGCGTTTTGGGCAAGGTTGTAGAGCAGGGCGATGCGGAGACCCTCACCCCGCCGCCTTGGAGGCGCCCCTCTTCCATTTGAAGAGGGGTTGGGGTGAGGGGGTTGAGAAAGCGGGTCGGCAGAATCAGTGGACGTCACTTGCTATCATCTCCGGATGAAATGAGGGGCAGGGTTTCTTTCGCATCGCCTTCGATGAGTTCGGGCGGCTGGCCGATGCCGAGCGGCTGCCACTTTTGCTCGTTGGCCTTCAGGCGGTGCATGCCGCCGCCGCGCTGGTGAACGGTTTCGAAGTTGGCCGGTTTGATGAACATGTCGTGGCCTTCCAGCAGGCCCAGCACACCTTCCTGCCCCGGCTCTGGGCGGTGTTTGATCTGCGCCTCCAGCGGCGCAACGGCGTGCGGGTTGTAATCCTCAGGCTCGGTGTAGGTGGTGATGAAGCCCTCGTAGTTGCGCAGGATGACCTTGCCCGGCGCTTGCGAAAGGACGTAGTTGGGGCTGACGGGGATTTTGCCGCCGCCGCCGGGGGCATCCACGATGAACTGGGGCACGGCATAGCCCGAGGTGTGGCCGCGCAGGCCTTCCATGATCTCGATGCCTTTGGACACGGTGGTGCGGAAGTGGCCCGCCCCCTCGACCAGATCGCACTGGTAGAGATAGTAGGGGCGCACGCGAATCTTGACGAGATCGTGCACCAGTTTTCGCTGGATGTGCACCGAGTCGTTGACCCCGGCCAGCAGCACACTCTGGTTGCCCAGCGGAATGCCGGCGCGGGTGAGGCGGTCGCAGGCGGCGGCCAGTTCGGGGGTGATCTCGTTGGAGTGGTTGACGTGGATGTTCATCCAGATCGGGTGATACTTCGAGAGCATGTCGCACATTTCTGCTGTGATGCGCATGGGCAGGAACACCGGCACGCGGGAGCCGAGGCGCACGATTTCGATGTGTGGGATGGCGCGCAGGCGGCTGATGATTTCCTCGAACAGCTTGGGCGCCAGCACCAGCGGGTCGCCGCCGGAGAGCAGCACGTCGCGCACTTGCGGCGTGTGCTGGAGGTAATCGATCTGGGCCTCGAAGTCTTTGCGCGAGAAAGTCTGGCCGGGGTCGCCCACAATGCGCGAGCGGGTGCAGTAGCGGCAATACGAAGCGCACTGGGTGGTGACGAGCATCAGCACCCGGTCGGGGTAGCGGTGCACCAGCCCGGGCACGGGCGAATGGCGGTCTTCGGCCAGCGAGTCTTCCATCATGGAGGTGAAGGGCGCCATCTCGCGGTCGGTGGGAATGACCTGCGCCCGGATGGGGTCGTGCGGGTCGCGCGGGTCGATGAGCGAGGCGAAATACGGCGTGATGTCCACGCGGAAAAGGTCTTTGGCTTCCAGCGCTTTGCGTTCGCTGTCCGAAAGCTCCAGCACGTTGGCCAGTTCGGCCACGGTGTTGAGGCGATTGGACATTTGCCAGCGCCAGTCATTCCATTTTTCGTCGGGCACGTCTTTGTAGAACGGGGCGCGACGCGAGGGAGTTGTCATGGGAGGTTCTCCTTGAATGCGATTGTAATGCGGATTACATCGCCAAACAAGCGTTGAGTCTTAAGTTTCCGTGAGTGTTTGCGTGGAGCGGCGCCGCCCGTGCCGGGGTTGCAGCGTCACGTTGACGGAGGCGAGGTGAACGATGCGCCGGGCCGGGTGTGGGCGTGGCCTTATGCCAGCGAGCCCCACACTTCCAACTTCGTTCTCACCCGGCGGATGACATCGTCGGTGAACTCGGTGGTGGAGGCCTGGCCGCCGAGGTCGGAGGTGGCGTGGCCTTCATAGACGGCCTCGAAGACGGATTCGTAGATGGCGCGCGAGGCGCGATCGGCTTCGGGGGTTTTGTAGTAGGTGAGCAGGGCGGCCCCGGCGAGGATCATGGCCATGGGGTTGGCGACGTTTTTGCCTTGCAGGCCGGGGGCGGTGCCGTGCGGGGCTTCGGCCATTACGGCGCGCACTTGCGTGGAGGTCTCGTCGAAGCCGAGGACCAGCGATTCGGAACCGGCGATGGAGCCGAACATTTGCAGCACGAGGTCGGAGAGGCAGTCGCCGTCGCGGTTGAGGGAGGGGATGACGAGGGCTTCGCCGTCGTTGCGCAGGAGGAGAGCGTAGGTGGCGTCGATGAGTTGCGGGTCATAGCGCACGGCGGGATGGCGTTTGGCGGCGGCGTCCATTTCTTCTTTGAACAGGCCCTCGTACACCGGGCTGACGGTGTATTTGGGGCCGCCGAACACTTTGGCCCCGGTGCGCTCGGCGTACTGAAAGGCGAACTCGGCCACGGCGCGGCAGGTGACGCGGCTGATGTGCTCGGTGCGGTAGGCGATCTCGTCGCCGTCGGGGCCGGTTTCGCGCCACTCTTTCGCGCCGTAGGCATCGTCGACGGCCATGCGGACGATGGCGATGGGGGCGTGGACGCCGCCCATGGGGCGCACGTGCGGGATGCGGCGGCCGGTGCGGAGGATGATTTTGCCGTCGATCTCTTCGCGCAGGATGGCGTTGGGGCTGCCCACGTCGCCGGTGATCTCCGGGGTGATGGTGGCGGCTTTGAGGCCCAGGCCGCTGTGGCGCATGGCGGCGGCGGCTTCGCGCACCACGGCGTTGGCGGTGGCGCGGCGGTTTTCGAGCGAGAGATCGAATCGCTGAAAGCGGGTAGGCGCGCCGGTGACGGCGGGGTCGAGGACGCGCAGGGCTTCTTCGAGTAGTTCCTGGCCGGTCTGGTCGCCTTCGAGGACGACGATGGTTTTTTCGCTGGGAGCAATCATGGTTGACCTGTGACGGAGTGGGGCAGGTGGGCGCGGACGGTTTCGCCGAGGTGGTGGATGCTGACGGGCTTTCGCAGAAAGGCGGTGGCGCCGGCTTGCATGCTTTGTTCTTCGGCCTCGGGGGCGCCAATGGCGGTGACGACGATGATGGGCAGGCCGGCGGTGGCCGGGCCGGCGCGCAGGTAACGGATGACTTCAAAGCCGTCGGTGTCGGGCATCATGAGGTCGAGGATCATGGCGTCGGGCATGTTCTGGTGGATTTTGGCGAGGGCCTGCGCGCCGGAGAGGGCATAGTCGGTTTCAAAGCCGAGCATTTTGAGGGCATGCGACAACATGAGGCAGGTTTCGGGATCGTCGTCGACGATGAGGGTTTTGGGGGGCATGAGGAGGGCGCGTCTGCAAGGCCGCCGGCGTATTCTACTCCGAGTTTGAGTTAAGTATGGCCGGCGAGCGGGTGTTTACGGCGAGGGGAGCGCGATTGCGCCGGTGCCGGCGGCGCGGATGGATACTCCGGCGAGGAAGAGGCAGATGAGGCCGTAGATGAGCGCTTCGCGCCGGGCGCCTTGCCCGCGGGTGTAGGCGAAGGCGGCGGGGATGGTGAGGATGCCGACAGCGCCGTAGAGGTAGTGGACGGCGCGGGCGGGTTGGGCGCCCTGGGCCACCATGAGCAGGCCAATGACGGTCTGGGCGACAAAGATCAGCTCGTTGATGGCCAGCGCGCCCCAGAAGTTGGAGTCGAGGTCGCGCTTTTGATAGGCGGTATAGAGCGCCCACAGGCCGACGGCGGCAGAATAGATGAGGGCGATGGACGAAATGCGGGCGTGGACGAAGACGAAGGTCATGGGCGGCGGGTACCTATATGTATGAAGGGAACGGGTCGCTGAGTGATTGTAGCACAAGCACGAACGGGGCGGAACAAAAAAAACCGGCGAGAGGAAAACTCTCTGCCGGTTAGTGTGCGCCCTCGGGGCGACTCGAACGCCCGGCCCTTTGCTCCGCAAGCAAATGCTCTATCCACTGAGCTACGAGGGCACTGCGGGGATTTTACCATGCGGGGGAGGAAGTATCAAGGCGGATTGGCTCGCGGCTACAAGCCGCTCCTACCATTTCATGGCCTGTCGCCGACTTTGGAAAGGCCCTCGGCGCAGCGGCGGTTGATTGACAGCCTTAAACCCGTATGGTATCATCTGCCCGCGTTATCACTGGACCCGTGGTGTAGCGGTTAACATGCGGCCCTGTCAAGGCCGAGATCGCGGGTTCGAATCCCGTCGGGTCCGCAGGAAACAAGAAAGCCCCCTTTGTTGGGGGCTTTTCGTTTAAGCCAATTCAACCTTTAGCTTCTTTCCTAAAGCCAGCGCTGCCCGCTCCAGGGTTGAAAGAGTGATAGAGGTGTTGGTTGGATCCAAGAGTCGCTCCAGCGCAGCCCGGCTGGTGTTCATCCGGCCGGCCATAGCGGTCTTGGTGAGCTTGCGACGTTGCATCTCCCGACCAATTTGGAATGCGATGACACGTTTGACAGCCACGGCTTCTGCCGGGAGAATCTTTGCTAGTTCCGAAGCTACCCAAAAGGCGGTGTCGTAGTATTGGCTGAAGACGATACAACCGTGTTCCAACCAGGTCTTGCCCTCGACGCGATGGAGGTTTCCTCAACCAGTTTCAAAATCGTGCGCGTCGTTTCACGGAGACTCACTCGGTGTCACTCCTGATTAAGTGAGGCCTGATCATAAATCTCAGGCGGCTTTGAGAAAGGCGTTGAGGCCGACGGCATAGGGGTGTTGATCTGATGCCGATGGAGCTACCTCAGTTATACAGTAATACTGCCTCAAGGCAAACCCCTGTGGCGATGGGCGCGAGGGCCTTTCCAAAGTCGGCGACAGGCCATGAAATGGTAGGAGCGGCTTGTAGCCGCGAGCGGGCCTGCCGCAATTCCATGCCATCGCGGGTGCAACCCGCTCCCACGCGCACAGGCATGGCCCTTTGTCAATGGACTTTGGAAAGACCCTCCGATGGGCGCAATTCAACTCAGTGGCTTCGGCACAGGCCGTAGTTTCGCCCCTTGTGGGCGGGCACAAGGCCCGCAGCTACAGTGGCAAACAGGGGCTTACCACCAAACCGTAAAAGACACTTGCCATTTTCATAAGGCCAGAGTATTATGTTTTTGTCTATCCCCTTCATCTCTTCCTCATTAACTAGGAGATTGCTATGACCATGCCGAAGGCCGACCGAACGCTCGATTGCCGGAACTTGAAGTATCCCGTTCCCATTCTCAAAGCCGAGCAGGAATTGGCAGAAATGCCGGCCGGGCAGGTGTTGGAAGTGCTCTCGAACGATGCGAACACCAAGCCCGACCTGGAAACCTGGGCCGAGCGCATTAACTCCGTACTTCTGGAAATCACTCCGCAACACGACGGCCAATACAGTTTCCTTGTCCGAAAGGGGCCGGCCACCGCCCCACAGACTCAGACAACCTCAGAGGATGACAACTTATTTGTGGTCGTCCTGTGCAGCGGGCTGGATAGGCCGGGCCAGGTGCGCGCCGCCTTCATGTATGCCGCGCTGGCGGCGGCCATGGGGCAGAACACGGTGGTTTACTGCGTGCAGGAAGGCGCGGACGCCGCCCGCAAGGACGCCGCCGAAAAGGACACCTCGACGGCCGGCGGCCCCACCATCGCCTCGCGCATCGCCGAGGCGTTGGACATGGGCGTGCGGGTCGAGGTTTGCACGCAGACCGCCAGCGTGCGCAAAATCAAACCCGAAGACCTGATTCCAGAGGCCCGGCTGATCGGCGGCGCCTCCCTGATTGACTACGCCATGCGCGCGCGCGGCACGTTGA
>JACRBQ010000034.1 GCA_016213135.1 Chloroflexota bacterium
CGTCCGGCGGCGCAATGCCCAAGTAGTTGTTCATCTTTGCATTCCACGCGGCGGGCAAATCGGCCACCCGCACCTTGCCCTCCAGCACCTCCTGCTCCAATTCGAACCGCAGCATGATGTGCAACGAATACGTCAGTTCGTCGGCTTCCACGCGGATGAGCGACGGCTGCACTTTGTTGATCGCGCGGTAAAACGTTTCCATGCTCACCCCGTCAATCTGGGAGGGGAATGCGACCTGCAGCCTGGGGAAGAAGTGTCGCCAAAACGGGCGGCTGCGGCCCACCAGGTTGTCCCACATCCGGCTTTGCGATTCGTGCATACCGAGCGAGGCCCCGGCGCACAACAGCGTGCGCTGCAACGCCGGCGACACTCCCTGCTCGTACATGCCATGCCCCGATTCGTGCATGGCGCCGAAGAGGGCCGGGTGGAGGAAGTTGGGGTCGAAACGGGTGGTGAGGCGCACGTCGGTGGGTGAGAAGTTGCTGCAAAACGGATGCACGGCCACATCCAGCCGCCCGCAGTCAAAGTCAAACCCGAACTGCCGGATGACCGAAACGGCAAACCGGCGCTGGCTATCCACGTCGAACGGTTGGCGCAACAGGGCATTGCTCACCGCATCGGCGCGCGCGCTAACCGCCTTCGCCAGCGGCACAATTTCGGAGCGCAAGCCGTCGAAGGTGGCTTTGACCGCCGCCGTTTTCATGAACGGTTCGTATTCGTGCAACAGCGGATCGTAAATGCTCTCGGTGTAGCCCAGCGCCTCAGCCTGTTGGCGCTTGAGATCAAACATCTTCTCCAGCGCGGGCCGGAACGATTCGAAGTTACTCTCGCTGCGGGCCTTGACCCAAACCTCGTGGGCCACAGTCTGATGCCGGGCAATGTCGCCCACGAGCGCGGCGGGCAAGCGGCGCTTGCGGTCGTATTCATCTTTCGCCACACGCACCAGGCAAGCGTCGTCGGAGTCAGGGTCGGCCATCACCTCCGTGGAAGCGAGAGCGTCGAGCAACAGGCCGACCTCGTCGGCCACGAATTTTTCGTGCGCCAGCCGCTTGAGCGTGGCGTAATGCTCCGAGCGGGCTTCGCTCGCGCCGGGGGGCATGTACGTCTGCTGATCCCAGTCGAGCAGGTCGGATACCATTTGCAGGTCGTGCGCTTCGTTCAGTCGGGCCTTGAGGGTTTGAAGTTTGGATGCAGTGGTCATGCGAGTCCTCGAGTGAGTCGGCAGCCGGAGCCGCGCGGCTGATCAGTTGAGTCCGTAAATGTCGCCGAGCTTGCTCTGGAGGTAGTTGACATAGGGCTTCACGGAAATCGGCCCGCCCACCACTTTGGCGAGCGTTTCGGTTGGGGTGAACTTGCGGCCATGCTTGTGCAGGGCCTCGCGCAGCCATTCGCGCAGGGCCATAAACTCGCCGCGCTCGAACTGGTCGTACAGGTCGGGCATGGCGGCTAGGGCCTTTTCCCAGATTTGGCAGGAGATGATGTTGCCCAATGAATACGTGGGGAAATAGCCGAGCATGCCGCTCGACCAGTGGATATCCTGCAGCACACCCTGCGCGTCGTCGGGCACGTCGAGGCCCAGATACGATTTCATGCGCGCGTTCCATGCTTCGGGCAGGTCGCGCAAGGCCAGTTTGCCTTCCATGATTTCCTGCTCCAGCTCGAAGCGCAAAATGATGTGCAGGTTATAGGTGGCCTCGTCGGCTTCCACGCGGATGAGCGACGGCTGCACTTTGTTGATCGCGCGGTAAAACGTTTCCATGCTGACCCCGCCAAACTGGGAGGGGAATGCGGCCTGCAGTTTGGGAAAGAAGTATCGCCAAAACGGGCGGCTGCGTCCCACCAGATTTTCCCACATCCGGCTTTGCGATTCGTGCAGGCCCAGCGAGGCCCCGCGGCACAACGGCGTGCGCTCCAGCGCCGGGCTGACGCCGTTTTCGTACAGGCCGTGCCCGCACTCGTGCATAGTGCCGAACAGCGCGGCGTTGATGAAGTCTTGGTGATAGCGGGTGGTGATGCGGATGTCGGTGGTGCAAGAGTTGCTGGCAAAGGGATGCACGGTGGGATCGAGCCGCCACGAGTTGGCGTTGAAGCCAAATCGCTTGATGACGGCGAGGCAAAACTCCCGCTGCCTGTCCACGGGGAATTGGCCGTGCAGGCAGGAGTCGTCCACCGCGTCCGATTTTTGGGCAATGGCGGCGATGAGCGGCACGAGGTCTTTCTTGAGGTCGTCGAACACCGCCCGCACCTCTGCCGTTTTCATGCCCGGCTCAAAATCGTCCAGCAGGATGTCGTATACGTGATCGGCGTCGTCGAAACATTCGACGTATTTGTGTTTGAGTTCGACGTTCTTTTGCAAGTGCGGCAGGAACAGCGAGTAGTCGGACTGCTTGCGGGCCTCAATCCAAGCCTCGGAGGCCACCGAGGCCGTGCGGGCCATGGCGGCGCGCAACTCGGGGGGCACGCGCCGGGCTTTGGCGTGGTCGCGCCGGGCCACGCGGATGAGGCCGGCTTCGTCCGAGTCGTAGGGCAGACTCTCTTCGTACGGGCGCAGGTCGTCGAGCAGCCGCCCAAGATCGTCTGCGCCAAACTTCTCGTAGCGAAGTTTTTCCAGCGTGGCGAGTTGCTCGGCGCGCACCGCCGCGCCTCCATGCGGCATCATCGTGCGCTGATCCCAATTCAGCACCCAGTGGATCTTGTCGATGTCGTGAATTTCGGCGAGGCGGGTTTTCAGTTCGGCGAATTTTTCGTTCATGGATGTCCTTTCAATGCACAATTCACAAGGCTCAATGCACAATTTCGAGAAAGTCAGCCACGAAATTCACTAATTTTCACGAATTGGTTTCTGCGGGCGAAACATTCGTGCCGATTCGTGTAATTTGTGGCTAACAGGCTTCGCCATCCCGGTAAGCCGGAATAGCCCTATCTCTTTATCCTCTCTCCCTTCGGATCAAACAGCGGCTCTTTTTCCACCACCGCATCAATCTCCACCCCGAAGCATTCCACGGTGAGCTTCGTCCCCGGCTTGGCGAGTTCGATAGGCAGATAGCCGTAGGCGATACTCTTGCCGACAGAATAGCCGTATCCGCCCGACGTGACCCAGCCGACGACTTTGCCATTGGACCGAATCGGCTCGCTGCCAAAACAAACCTCGGTCGGATCGGCCAGGGTCATACAACACAACTTTTGCCTCCCGGAGGGGCCTTCACGCGAAGCGTTCATCCTTTTGAGGGCCTGTTTGCCAATGAAGTCCACCGGCTTGCCCAGCGCCACCGCGAATCCCAACCCGGCCTCGTACGGCGTGTAGTCGGGGGTGATGTCGGCGCTCCAGTAGCGATAGCCTTTTTCCAGCCGCATCGAGTCGATGGCCTTGTACCCGGCGGCCACCATGCCGAACTCCCGCCCGGCTTCCCACAGCGTGTTCCACAACTGCCGACCGTATTCTGCTGGCGCGTAAAATTCCCAACCCAACTCGCCCACGTAGGTCACCCGCAAAGCCAGCGCCGGAATATGGCCGATGGTAATTTGCCGGGCGGTCATGTACGGGAAGGCCGCATTGGACACATCGTCGCGGGTGATCTCCTGCAGGATGTCGCGGGCGCGCGGCCCCCACAGCCCAAAACAGGTGCGGCTGGAAGTGATGTCGTTGACGTACACCGATCCATCCGTGGGCGCGTTCAACCGGATCCACGTGATGTCGTGGGCGCCAAAGGCGGTGCCGGTGACGATCATGAACCGGTCAGCGGCCACGCGGGTCACGGTGAAATCACATTCGATGCCGCCACGCGGGTTGAGCATTTGGGTGTAGACCACGCTGCCCACTGGCTTATCCACATCATTGGCGCACAGACGCTGCAAAAAGGCGCACGCGCCGGGGCCGAGCACTTCAATTTTGCTGAACGAGGTTTCGTCGAACAGCCCGGCGCGCTCGCGCGTGGCGAGGTGCTCCACGCCCACGGCCGGCGACCAGTTGTGCCGCGCCCAGCCTTTGGGTTCGTATCGTTGGGGCACGGGCAATTCATGAATTGCCCTTACGTTGGTTTCAAACCAATTTGGCCTCTCCCACCCGCCCTTTTCGCCAAAGGCCGCACCCAGTTCCTTCAGCCGGTGATACGCAGGCGAGAGGCGCAGCGGCCGCGCCGTTTGCCGCTCTTCGGCGGGGTAGTGAATGTCGTAGTACTGCGCGTACGTTTCGATGGTGCGGGCGAGGGTGTAGTCGCGGCTGCCATACTGCGAGCCGAAACGGCGCACGTCCAGCCGCCACATATCCCACTCCGGGTGGCCGTCGATGATCCATTCGGCCATGGCTTTGCCGATGCCCCCCGCCCCGGCGAGGCCGTGCGCGCAAAAGGCGCAGGCCACCCAAAAGCCGCGCACCGCCGTGGGGCCGAGCAAGAATTCGGCGTCGGGCGTAAAGCCCTCGGGGCCGTTGAGCAGTTGCACGATCTCCGCCGTTTCAAGCGAAGGCACGCGTTTGATGGCGCTTTCCATCAGCGGCGTAAAGCGATCCCAGTCCGGGTCGAGCAGCTTGAAGTTGAAGTCGCGAGGGATGCCGCCGAGGAACCACGGCGCAGGCCGGCGCTCGTAGCCGCCGGAGATGAGGCCGCCCACTTCCTCGCGGTAATACACCAGCAGGTCGGGGTCGCGCATCGTCGGTAGTCCCAGCGGCTGCCCGGCGATGGGTTTGGTGATGAGGTAGAGATGGGCCATGGGGATGATCGGCAGATTGACGCCCACCATCCGGGCTACATCGCCGCCCCACATCCCGGCGGCATCCATTACCACTTCTGTTTGAATCGTCCCTTTGTCCGTCACCACTTCCGTCACATGGTTGTCTCTGACCGTGATCGACTCGACTCGCGTGCCGGTGAGGAACTTCGCGCCGCGACTCTTCGCGCCCGCCGCCAGCGCGTTGGTGAGGCCGGTGGGATCAATGTAGCCGTCGGTCTTGAGATACACGCCGCCCTGCACGCCGTCGAGCGACATGGGCGGAAAGAGGTCGTAGCACTCCCGGGGCGTGAGCAGGTCGAGCGGCATGCCAAAAGCTTTGGAGTAGCCCACGGTGCGCTTGAGTTCCTCCATGCGTTCGGCAGAGGAGGCCAGGCGCAGACTGCCCACTTCGCGCCAGCCGGGGTCCACGCCGGTTTCGTCCTTCAGCCGCCGATACAGGTCGGTGCTGTAGCGCATCATCCGGGTGAGGCTGGACGACGTGCGGAGTTGGCCCACCAGCCCCGCCGAGTGAAAGGTGGAGCCGCTGGTCAGCTCGTGGCGCTCGACAACGACCACGTCTTTCCAGCCCATGAGGGTGAGGTGGTAGGCGATGCTGCATCCGCCGACGCCGCCGCCGATGATGACCGCTTGCGCGTGCGCGTGAGATTGCATGATGATAAATCTCCTTTTACGAACCGACTTCCCGCAGCCACTCCCGATATTCCTCCCCCTTCACCGCCGCCTCTATCCGCTGAAAATACTTCGCCCCGTAGCCCACGTAATCAAATTCGATTTGCGACACGTTGACCTGCACCATGGCCCACATGGCTTCGCGCATGTCGCTCATGATCTTCATCAGCGCCAGCCGGGCGCGCTGGGCCGGGGCGACCTCGCCGAAGTATTCACGTAGCAGCGCTTCGTCCTGCGCCTCGCCAAAGCCGTGCTGGGCGGCAAAGTTGCCCAGGTCAAAAAAGCGGTCGCCCATGCCGGCATATTCCCAGTCCAAAATGCGGATGGCGTTGCCGTCGTCGATAAAGTTGCCGTTGAGCAAATCGTTGTGGCACGGCACGGGTCCGGCGGGAGCCTTGAGCAGGGCTTTTTCGATCTCGCCCGACACGGACAAGAACCATTCCATATTCGACGGCAGCGGCGCTTGCAATTCCCGCGCTGTGGGGTAATATGACTCGACCACGCGAAACGGCGAGAACTCGCCGGGGAAGCCGGGAAGCGCATGGTAGCGCCGGACCGATTGCGCGATTTTGCGGAGGATGACCGGCCGGCTCACCGCTTCGGCGGGGACGCCCGCGCCGCTGATGAACCGGGTGACAAGGTAGCCCTCCGGCTCCACGAAGGCCACCGGCTCGGGGGCCACCCCGGCGCGCGAAGCGGCCAGGGTGCAGCCATATTCCACCCGCCGGTCGATGCCCAGCAGGTTGGTGTCGTTGCCGCCCACGCGCAGAACGTAGGCCTCGCCGCTCATCTCGATTTTGTAGTTGTGATTGGTAATGCCGCCGGAAAGAGGCGTGACGCGCAGATCGGCCCGTCCGGCAAACAGCGGAATACGGTTGAGAACGGTGTCAAGCGACCGAGGCATATACAATCTCCCAGCGGCGGGGCAGGCTGTGTGGGATGGGCACAAGGGGCCGGATGAGCAGCGCCGGGCCACGGCCCGAGGATGCGGCCACCGGCACTCCCGTGCCGCATTATAAGCCGAAGCCCCACGGCGGGGTTAATCGGACTTAATTTGACTTGTCATATGGATACGTCTATACTCTTCCAATCTGGTCGCCCAACGTGCCCCCCGGTCTACCGTCGCGGGCACATTGTTTCCACAGAGTCCATCCCGTATTATCCATCCTCCACGAAAGGGGGTGACTTGCGCGCAGAAAACCAGCTAACCGCTCTCCCGCAATTCGAATCGCGCTTTGCTCTAACTACACACATATAGGTTGAAGGAGAAGAAGAAATGGCTACAAATAAATCGCATTTGTTCAAGGCGAGCCTGGCTCTGACCATCGTCGGCCTGCTGCTGGCGGCTTGCGGCGGCGCGGCCACCCCGGCGGCCACCTCCGCCCCGGCGATCAGCGCGATGGACAAGCTCGTGGCCGACGCGAAAGCCGAAGGCACGCTGACCACCATCGCCCTGCCGCACGACTGGTGCAACTACGGTGGAGCGATCGAAGGCTTCAAGGCCAAGTATGGACTGGCCGTCAACGAACTGAACCCGGATGCGGGTTCGGGCGACGAGGTCGAAGCCATCAAGGCCAACAAAGACAACAAAGGCCCGCAGGCGCCCGACGTGATTGACGTCGGCTTCGCTTTTGGCCCGTCTTCCAAGGCCGAAGCCTTGCTCCAACCGTATAAGGTTTCGACCTGGGACACGATCCCTAACGACGTGAAAGACGCCGACGGTTACTGGTACGGCGACTACTACGGCGTGCTGTCCTTCATGGTCAACAAAGACGTGGTGGCGAATACACCGCAGGATTGGTCCGACTTGCTGAAGCCGGAATACGCGTCGGGCGTCGGCGTGTCGGGCGACCCGCGCACGTCGAATCAGGCGATTCAGACGGTGTACGCTTCTGCTTTGGCCAACGGCGGCTCGCTCGACGATGCGCAGCCCGGCCTGGATTTCTTCGCCGACTTGAACTCGGCCGGCAACCTGGTACCGTTGATCGCCAACAACGGCCTGGTGGCTAAGGGTGAAGTCCCGATCCGCATCACGTGGGACTACAACGCCCTGGCGGGCGCGGACTCCTTCGCCGGTAACCCGCCGGTTGAAGTGGTTATTCCCAAGACGGGCCGTTTCGGTGGCGTGTACGTGCAGGCCATCAGCGCCTATGCGCCGCACCCCAACGCGGCCAAGTTGTGGATGGAATACCTGTACTCGGACGAAGGCCAAATCGAGTGGATGAAGGGCTACTGCCACCCGATCCGCGAAGCCGACCTGCGCGCGCGCGGCGTGGTGCCTCAGGACCTGCTGAGCAAACTGCCCGACGTATCGGGCGCGGTGTTCCCCACCGTTGACCAACTCACGGCGGCCAAGACGCTCATTACCGCGAACTGGGACTCGGTGGTGGGCGCTGATATTAAGGCAGCTCCGTAGTTTCTCGAAGTAGTGTTGACAAAGGTGAGGCCCTGCCGAAAGGCGGGGTCTCACTTTCGGTCTGCCGGGCGCAAGAGGAGAATCCATGTCGCCAACTACAGCCGCGCCAAAAAGCCTGAGGCCTTGGTGGCCATTCTCCTCCACACGGAGGGTTTCGTGGGCCTGGCTGGGGCTACTCCCATTCTTCGCATTTGTCGTGGCCTTTTTGCTGGCTCCTTCCAGTTTCATTTTCATCGGTAGTTTTCAAGACCTCAAAGGCAGTTTTACTTTAGACAACGTTATTAGCCTGGTAACCGAACCCACGATTGTGGCGGCTTACTGGCTGAGCATCCGCATCAGCGCGGTGACGGCCATCGGCGGCGGCCTGCTCGGATTTCTGCTGGCCTATGCGGTTACCGTCGGCGGCTTGCCGACTCCCTTCCGATCAGCCCTGGTCACGTTCTCAGGCGTGGCATCCAATTTTGCCGGCGTTCCCCTGGCGTTTGCCTTCGTGGCCGTGCTGGGACGGACGGGCTTCATTACGGCCATTCTCAAGAATTTCTTCGACTTCAACATTTACCAGCACGGGTTTAACCTCTACAGCTTCGCCGGCTTGAGTTTGACCTACATGTACTTTCAATTCCCGCTGATGGTGTTGATCATGGCGCCGGCCCTGGACGGCCTCAAGCGCGAGTGGCGCGAGGCGTCGGAGAATCTAGGCGCGTCATCATTCCAATACTGGCAGTACATTGCCCTGCCTATTCTCTTGCCCTCCATTCTCGGCACGATGATTCTCTTGTTCGGCAATGCCTTCGGCGCGTATGCCACCGCCTATGCCTTGACTGGCGGTTCGCTGAATTTGGTGACCATTCAAATCGGCGCGCAGATGCGCGGCGACGTTCTGCACAACCCGAACCTGGGTTACGCCCTGGCCTTCGGCATGGTGGTGATTATGACCATTTCGTTGGCCGGGTATTCCTGGTTACAACGCCAGACAGAAAGGTGGTTGCGATGAAACGCCGCATTCCGTTGATGAGTTGGGTGTGGTACGCGCTCGGCGCGGTCTATTTCCTCTTGCCGCTTTACGGCACGCTGGATTTCTCGCTGCGGATGAAGCGCGGCGTCGTCAGTACGTTAGCTTACACGGAAGTCTTCGCCGATCCACAGTTCGTCCAAACCTTCGTCTTTTCCAATC
>JACRBQ010000042.1 GCA_016213135.1 Chloroflexota bacterium
GTCGCGCACGCCGCCGAGCGACACGCGCAGGAACTTGCGGCCCAGCGCCTCGGCGATGGATTTGCCCAGCGACGTTTTGCCGGTGCCGGGCGGCCCCACAAAGCACAGAATGGGCGACTTCATCTTGTCCTTCGCCAGCGAGCGCACCGCCATGTATTCGAGAATGCGGTCTTTGGCTTTCGGCAGGCCGTAATGTTCGCGGTCCAACACGGCCTGGGCGTGGGAGATATCCAGGTTGTCGTCGGAGCGGGTGTGCCACGGCAGTTCGATCAGCCAGTCGAGGTAAGTGCGGATGATGCCCGTCTCCGGCGACATGGGCGGCATTTGTTGAAGGCGCTCCAATTCCTTGAGCGCCACTTTGTTGGCCTCTTCGGGCATTTGGGCCGCGGCGATCTTGTCTTTCAGTTCGCCGATCTCCTGCCCCCACATGTCGCCCTCGCCCAATTCCGACTGGATGGCCTTCATGCGCTCGCGCAAATAGAACTCGCGCTGCGACTTGTCCACTTCGGATTGCACCTGCGAGCTGATTTGATCTTCCAGCTCCAGCACGTCCAGCTCTTTGCCCAGCAGCATGCTCACGCGCTGCAAGCGGGCCAGCGGGTCGATCACTTCGAGCACCGTTTGGCTTTCGACCACGCCGGTGTTGAGGGTATAGGTGATCAGGTCGGCCAGCCAGCCCGGGTCATCCACGTTGAGGGCATACACGTACGCTTCTTCGGGGATGCTGTGGTTGAGGTGGACGACTTTTTCAAACAGGGCCAGCGCCGCGCGCATCATCGCCTCGGACTCGCGCGTCCTGGCAATGGGTTCGGGGATGGGACGGGCCCGCACGCGGACGTAAGGTTCCGTCTGGATGAACTCCACAATTTCCACGCGCCGCCGCCCCTGCGCCAATACCGAGGTGGTGCCGTCGGGCATGCGCAACATGCGGCCCACGGCCACCTCGGCCCCAATGGCGTACAGGTCTTCACTGCCGGGGTCGCCCAAATCCGGATCGAGTTGCGTGACGGCGATGACGGTTTCGTGGTTGGCGTTGGCGGCGGCCACCGCCGCAAACGACTTCTCGCGCCCCACCAGCAGCGGGGTGATCATGTGCGGGAAGAGCACCATATCGCGCAGGGGCAGCACGGGGCATTCGATCAGCCCGTCGTCGTTCATAGGCGCTTCGGGCACGTCGGCCAGTTCTTCGGCGCGGCCGCGCATGGTTTCTGCCAACTCGGCCTGCAACATCCAGTCGTTCATCTGGCCGTCGTTGTACATGGGGTCGTACTCGTCAAAATCTGAAGATTGATCTTTCATCACAATTAAGATTGCCGATTAGCAATGGCCGACTAACTTTCAATCGGGGATCGCCAATCTTCAATCGACCCTGGCAGTCAGCGCGGCGCGCACGGCGGCCACGAGGAAAATGCTGCCCGTGACCAGCACCAGCGGCTCAGGCCCCTGGCGGGCTTCGGCCAGCGCGTCGCTTACAGTATGGGCTACATTGACCGAAAGCGCAACCCCAACGGCCCGCACCGCGGCGGCCAATTGTTCCGGGTCGCCGGCGCGCGGGTGATCGGCGCGCGCCGTGATGACGCGGTTGCACAGCGGCAACAATTCGGCCAACATACCGTGAACGTCTTTATCGTCGGAGGCGCCGAAGATCAACGCCGGCCGCGCGCCGGGAAACATTTCAACCAGTGTGGCGGCCAGCCGCGCCGCCGAGTCGCGGTTGTGGGCGCAGTCGAGCACGATGGGCTTCTCTTTTTGAATCACCTCGAACCGGCCCGGCCACTGCACCGAGGCTAGCCCGCGAGCGGCAGCCTCGGGCGGGATGGTGAAGCCCTGCTGCCGAAGTTGATCGACAACGGCCAGGGCCACGGTGGCGTTTTCTATTTGATGGCGCCCCAGCAGCGGCAGCGCAAAGCGCGTGACCGGTTCCGGCGGGGCGTCGGCGGCCCGGGCGGTAAACGTCTGCCCGGCCAGCGAATACGACTCTCGCCTGAAGAGCCAGTCGCGGCCCGCCACAATCAGCCTTGAGCCGCGCTCGCGGGCAACGGCCGCGATGCGCTCCGCGACTTCCGGCTTTTGCGGCGCCGACACCACGGGCACGCCGGGTTTGATGATGCCCGATTTCTCTTCGGCGATTTCGGGCAGGGAGTCGCCCAGCAGGTGTGTGTGATCGAAACTGATGGAGGTGATGGCGCACACGTTTGGCAACAGCACGTTGGTGGCGTCGAGCCGCCCGCCTAATCCCACTTCCAACACGGCAAAGTCGGCGCGCTGCCGCGCAAACCAAACGTGCGCCAGCGCGGTCGTCAGCTCAAAGGTGGTGATGCCCGGCGTGGCGTCAAAGAGCGGGCGCAGTTCGGTGGTGAGGGCCGCCAGTTCGTCGGAGGGGATCAGATGGCCGTCGAACTGTATGCGCTCGCAGAAGTCGTCGAGGTGCGGCGAAGTATAGAGGCCCATGCGAAAGCCTGCCGCCTGCAACATCGAGGCCGCCATGGCCGACACCGAGCCTTTGCCTTTGGTTCCGGCTACGTGCACCGAGGGCGTGCGCCGCTGCGGATCGCCGAGCCGCGCCAGCAGGATGCGCATGCGCGTAAGATCGAAAGTCTCCGGCGAGTATTTGTACCGCGACTTGAGGCCGTAGTCCACAAAGCTGTAAATGTAGTCGAGCGTTTCGTGATAGTTCATGGAGGGCGGGATTTTACCACCGATAGGTAAGAATGGTAGACTTGCGGCAACCGTTCGAGTTCGAGTTTGTGATGCGATTCCAAGAGGATTGATTTGCGAAAGTCCGCACCCCTTCTCGTTTTGCTCCTGGCCACTGCGCTGCGCCTCTATCATCTCGACTTCCGCGCGCTGTGGTGGGATGAGGGGCTGAGCCTGTTCTTTGCCCGGCTGAGTTTTTGGGAGGGCACCCGCATGGCCGTGACGCTGGCCGACACCAATCCGCCGGTGTACCGGATGCTGCTCGGCGGCTGGCTGGGCATGGCGGGATGGTCGGCGTTTGCGGCGCGGCTGTTCTCGGTGTTGCCCGGCGTGGCGCTGGTGGCCCTGGTGTATCCGCTGGCGCGGCGGCTGCGCTGCTCGCGCGCGGTGTCGCTGGCGGCCATGGCGTTGTGCGCCGCCTCGCCCATGCTCATCTATTATTCGCAGGAGGCCAAGGGCTACAGTCTCGTCGCGGCGGCGGGCACGGCCTCGGTGCTGATCTGGCTGGGCTTGCATCGGGGCCTCCCACGAGGCGGTGAAAGCGCCGCAGCCGGGAAAGGGTCAACGGCAGTCAACGGTTGGCGGCGGACGGCGCTGTGGGCGGCGTGGGCCGCATCGCTCCTGCTCGTCGTCGGCTCGCACTACATTTCCGTATTCCTCATCGCCGTCGAAAACCTGTGGACGCTGGCGCTCACGGCGCGGAGTTGGCGCGGCAACGAGCGGCGCTGGCTGGCGCACTGGGCGTGGCAAGCCGGGGCGCAGGCGTTGGCCGCCGCCGCGCTGCTGCCATTCGTGCTGGCCACTTTTGGCGGCACCAGCGCTGCGGTGCAAGGGCAAACGGGCCTGTTTGCCGGGCTGGATGGCCCGGTGCAGTTCTTCGGGCGGCATCTCATCGAGCTGACGCAGGGGCCGACGGCGCAGGGGCCGTGGGCGTGGGCGGTGGCGCTGGTGGTGGCGGCGCTGGCGGTGACGGGGATTGAGAAGTGGGACGTGGGAAGTGGGACGTGGGAAGTGGGAAGCGGGAAGTTGGTATCGTGGGTCGCCATTCCGCTGTTGCTGGGGTTTGCCCTCAACGCATATCACCAATTTTTCTTTCCGCGCTTTGTGCTGTACACCGTCCCCGCGCTAATGGTGCTGGCAGCCAACGGCCTCTCACGTATCACGGATCAACTGTCACGCGCCGCGAATCGTCGCCCATCGCCACTCATTGTTCATTATTCATCGTCTCGTTGTTCATTGTCTCATTGTTCATTGTTCATTGTTTCCTTCTTCATTGTCTCATTCTGGATTCCGACTCTCGCCGCCCATTACGCCGCTCCCGGCGACCCATTGGAAGACTGGCGGCCGGTGGTGGCCGCCATGCGACCACTGGCGCGCTCCGGCGATCTGGCAATTTACGGTTGGGGCTGGATGCCCGGCTACCTCGACGCCTATCTGCCCCCTGCCCCGCGCCCCGATTACGCACTCGGATTCTTCACGCCGCAATCGTTGGACCCGGAGTTGACGGCGCTGACGACGGGCCGGGCGCGTGTATGGATGCTGGATTACAAGATTGATCAGTTCGACGTGCGCAACCCGGCGGGCCGCTGGCTGGGCGAGCGCGCGGCGCTGGTGTACGACGAGTGGCCCGGCGCAGGCAATGCGCACGTGGCGCTGTTCGCGCTCAAGGCCACGGCGGGCTTAACCGGCGCCACCATTGATACGACGTTCGCCAACGGGTTGCGCTTGATCGCGCCCGAACTTCATGCTCAACTTGCCCCGGGCGATGCGCTCGTGCTGTCGTTGCGCTGGGAGGCCACCCGCGCCGTCTCGAACCGGGCCACGGTTTTTTTGCACGCCCTCGCCGCCGACGGCTCGCTGGCCTTTGGCCGCGACTCCGAGCCGCGCAACGGCCTCGACCCGGTGAGCGCTTGGCAGCCGGGCGCGGCTCGCGACGAATTGCGGGGCATGCTCATTCCGCCCGGCACGCCGGCAGGAACGTACACCATTCAACTCGGCGTGTACGACACGGTGAGCGGCGCCATGGACGGGCCAGGCCCCCTAACCATTGGACAGGTCGTTGTCCGGTAGAAGTTAGCAAAGCATACGAGAAGGAATTGCCCGGCTACTGAGAAGCAGGTATACTATTCGCAGGCAGAACAAACGATGACTTACAATATTCTCATCCGCAAACAAGCTAAGGGCGGCTATGTTGCCACCGCGTTGGGCTGGCCGGAATTTGTGGCCGAAGCCGCTACCCGGGTTGAGGCGCTTGAACGCATTCGCGCAATCTTGGCCGGGCTCGTCGCGCGAGGCGAACTGGTTGAGATCGAGTTACCGCTTCCGCAATCCCTCGTCCCCGCCTCATACGCAGAGACGTTCGGAGCTTTCCGGCAAGACCCCACCTTCAAGCGCTTCGTCAACGCGACGAGAACCTACCACCGCGCACGTAATCGCAACTGAGTTCAGCCGTGAACTACGTTCTCGACACCGACCACACGACTTTGTACCAACCTCAATAGGCCGCAGCCTCCATAAAATCGTGCGCCTCAACCCCATAATCACCACTCTCATCGCCATCGTGCTGCTGGCCGCGTTGCTGGGCGCGGCGGCGCTGGCGCTCAGCCCCGGCGGCCCGGCGCTCACCTCGGGCGGCTTCAGCCTGCGCACCCTCTCCCCCAACGCCGACGGCCTCGACGACATCACCCCCGTCACCTATCGCCTGCGCCGGCCGGCGTCCGTGTCCATATATTTCATCGCCGCCGACGGCGCGCGTTACAACTTCCGCACCGGCAACCCGCGCGACTCCGGCGAGCACACGCTGCTGTTTTCGGGGATTGTGGACGGCTTTGATCGGCCGGGCGACAGCCACCAGGCCCGGGTGTTGAAACGCGTGCTGCCCAACGGGGATTACACTTGGGTGATCGAGGCGGCCACCGGCAGCGACCAGGCCCAACTGCAGGGCGCCTTCACCGTTAAAGAGGCCGACACGACGTTGCCCGATCTCTCGCACCTCACCGCCAGCCCCGCCGTGTTCACCCCCAATCAGGACGGCCTCGCCGACCGGGCTACGATCAACGTGTGGCTGGCGAAAGACATTCCCGAAAGCGGCCTGCACGTGGCGCTCATCGGACCCGGTGGCGAGCAGTTTCCCATCGGCGAGGGCAGCTCATCCATTTTGCCGGGGCGGGCCGGGCTGCACACTTACGATTACGATGGCGGCATCGATCTCGGCGTGAACCCGCCGCCCGACGGCACGTACACCGTGGTGGCCGAGGCCGAAGACGCCATCGGCCAGCAAGTGGAAACCGAGACCACCATCACCATTAAGGACGGCGGCTACCCCCGGGCCGAGATCGTCAACGGCGACGTTAAGTTTTCGTCGTCCGCCGTCACCATCGGGCAAACGCTTTACTTCACACTGACGGTTGAGAACTACGGCACCGCGCCCATCCGCACCTTTGGACCGTGGTCGGACACCGTGTATCAGCAATCGCAGAATTCGAACACGCTGGGCTTTTACGAACAGGATGGCGCGTGGCGCGTGGGCATCGATTGCGACTCGTGCATCCGCGATTACCCCTGGCGCTGGGGGCTGGGCACGCCCGATACGCTCACCGCGCTGATGGAGGACGGCGAAACGCACTATTACCTCATGCCCAACCGGCGCGCGGTCATCACCGGCGGCATTGTGCTCACCGACGTGATCGAGGCGCGCAACCCGCAATACTTCTGGGCCGGGCTGATTCACGAAGCCGTGGGCATCGCCGCCGTGAACAACCGCGTGGATCCGCAGCAAGTGACCATCGAAAAAC
>JACRBQ010000045.1 GCA_016213135.1 Chloroflexota bacterium
ACAGCCGTAAAAGAAGACCTGCAAAAGCGGTTGCGCCGGATTGAGGGGCAAGTGCGCGGCGTGCAGAAAATGCTGGACGAAGACCGCGAATGCCACGAAATCATCCAGCAACTTGCAGCCATCCGCTCGGCCGTCCACGGCGCCAGCGTGCTGTTCATGCGCGAATACGCCTCCGACTGCCTCGTCAACATGGACACCGACGACAAAGCAGCGCGCGAGACTCTCATCAGCGATCTGCTGGGCCTCATGGGCAAAGCCCAGTAGCCCGGCAAAGGAAACTTACATGAGCTACAACTTGAAAAAGGCAACTCTAACCTGGGAAGGGCACGACCTGGCCTTCGCCGCCACGGGCGGCTCGGGCCACACGATTCACTTTGGCAACCCCGCTGGCCCGAACGGCGGCAGCCCCATGGAAGCCATCGTAATGGCCTCCGGCGGCTGCACCGCCTCCGACGTCATCGACATCCTGCGCAAGAAACGCCAGGACGTGACCGGCTTCGAAGTCAACGTGGTGGGCACCCGCAACGCCGAGCCACCCATGTTGTATACCGAGATCGATCTCGAATACGTCGTGCGCGGCCGCCACATTGACCCAACCGCCGTCGCCCGCGCCATCGAACTGTCGCTCACCAAATACTGCTCGGTCAACATCATGCTCGAAAAAGGCGGCGTGAAAATCAATAGCCGCTATCGCATCGAGGAGGAAGCCGCCGAAGCTGCGGTCGCCTGACCGTACGGGCGTTCAAGTGAATGCCCCAACAGCCACCAAGTACGGGCGTTCAATTGAACGCCCCAACACGGGCCACCGGCCCGATTTAGGAGAATACAAAATGTCTGAACCCGTTCACGTCACCGATGCCGCTTTTGAAAAAGCCGTTCTGCAATCGCCAACGCCGGTCGTTGTGGATTTCTGGGCGCCGTGGTGCGGCCCGTGCCGCATGGTGGCCCCCATCCTCGAATCACTCGCTGCCGAATACGACGGCAAGATCATCGTCGCCAAAGTCAACACCGACGACAACCCCGAGTGGGCTATGAAGTACGGCGTGCAGGGCATCCCCACCATGCTGTTTGTGCGCGATGGCAAGATTGTCGATCGCATGGTCGGTGCGGCCCCCCATCCGACGATCAAAGCCCGGATAGAGAAATTGGTCGCGCCGGTAGCGGCGTAGGAATCATGGTGGCAACCCTAGAGCCGGAAAACCCCTCCGGCTCGTTTCGTTGTAACTGCTCACGACTTTTCTTAACAAGCGCCAGATATGGGCAAAGCGGAGCAAACCACGTCAATCTTGTCGCATATAGCCGTAGCAGATATGACCGAATACCGAAAAATTGGCGTTGCAGGCCCATATGTGGTGTTCTTTAAGGTTTCTCGTGAGCAGTTACGTTTCGTTTAACCGCCCGCCTCTGCCTGGGCGCGTGTCGCGCGCCCCGCCCGGCCCGATTCCCTGCCCCGCCGTCTCTCGTATAATGGCCGCATGCACATCCGACCCTTCGAGCCGCGCGACCAAAGCGCGGCGCGCCAATTGATCCTCAACGGGCTGGGCGAACACTTCGGCTGGATCGACGAAACGCGCAACCCCGACCTCGCCGACATCGCGGCGCACTACCTCGCGCGCGGCCACGTGTTCGTCGTCGCCGAGCCGCATCCCGGCGGCGAACTGACCGGCACGGGCGCATTGCTGGTGGGCGTGGAAGGCGGCGGCCGGATTGTGCGCATGTCGGTGGCCCCGGCGCTCCGGCGTCACGGGCTGGGCCGCGAACTGGTGCGCCACCTTATAGAGGCTGCCCGCCAACGGCGGCTTCCCCGCGTCATTGTCGAAACGAATAATGATTGGTACGATCCCATCCGCCTGTATCAACGGTGCGGCTTCAGCGAATATCATCGGGACGAGGAGAGCATCTATCTCTCGCGTTCGCTCATAACAGGGCAAGACGGGGATTGAAAGTGGCGCAACCCATGCGCTAAGACAATGCCATGCCAAATTATTTTTGCGTCACCTGCGGCGCGCAATTCGCCGAAACCCCCGCCCCGCCCGACCGCTGCCCCATCTGCGACGACGAGCGGCAATACGTGGGATCGAAGGGCCGGCAGTGGATCACGCCCGAAGCGCTGAAGGCCGCGCACCACAACATTGTGCGCGAGGAAGAACCCGGCCTCACCGGTATTGGCGCCGAGCCGGATTTTGCCATTAGCCAGCGCGCGCTGCTGGTGCAAGCAACCACCGGCAACGTGCTGTGGGATTGCACTTCGCTGATTGACGAGGCCGCCGTGCAGGCCGTGCGCGAGCGCGGCGGGCTGTCGGCCATCGCCATTTCGCATCCGCACTTCTACACCGGCATGGTCGAGTGGAGCCGCGCCTTCGGCGGTGTGCCGATTTATTTGCACGCCGACAACCGGGAGTGGGTGATGCGCCCCGATCCGGCGATTGTGTTTTGGGAGGGCGAGACGCACGCCTTGGCCGACGGGTTGACGCTGATCCGCTGCGGGGCCATTTCCCCGGAAGCACCGTGTTGCACTGGGCCGCCGGGAGCAACGGCAAGGGGGCATTACTCACCGGGGACACGCTGATGGTAGTGCCTGACCGCCGCTACGTCAGCTTCATGTACAGCTACCCCAACCTGATTCCGTTGGGGGCCACTGCCATCCGCCGTATCCTCAAAGCTATCGAACCGTATCCCTACGACCGCATTTACAGCGCGTGGTTTGGCCGCGTGCTCGCCGCCGACGCGCGGGCGGCAGTGGCCCGTTCGGCGGAGCGCTATTTCCGCGCCATAGAGTCCTGTTAGCCTGCCTGTCAAGCGCATGCCCATGTGAAGAAATCAATGGTGGAGACAACCAATGAATTCGAATCACTATCACGCCGCACCCGGACGCTCGTTGACAACCCGGTTCTACGAAACCGAACATGACTTACAGCAGATGCAGGGTTTGCTGATGGAGGCGCGTTCGCGTACCAATGACTGGCACTATTCTCACGTCGGCGAATTGATGTGGGGATTCTTTATGGTGGCTTGCCACTTGAATCCACAAGAATACATTCGACTCTGGCATGATGATCAGGGCAAGTTAGTCGCCTATGCGATTCTCGGCGAAGATCCGTCCTTCGACTGCCAGGTCTTGCCGGAGTATGAATGGTCCGGGATCGAGGCTGAGGCGATGGCCTGGGCGGAAACGCGTATAAGCGAGCTCCGCAAACGTGACGCGCAACATTGGAGCGGCAATTTTGTTTCCGGTGCCCGGCAGGACGATGCAAAACGAATTGCGTTTCTGGAGCAGCACGGGTTCCGGTACAGCGGAGAGTTTGCCGAGGTGAATACGCTGCGCTCGTTGGCCGAACCGATTCCCGAAACCGTGGTACCCCCCGGTTGCCAGGTTCGCGCACTGGCTGAGACCGGCGATACTTCAAACCGTGCTGGAGCAGAGCGCGCTGTGTGGCTGCCGTGGACCGTTGGCAACGTCAGCGACGACGATTACGCGCGCTTGATGCGGCTGCCCGGCTACCATCGCGATCTTGATGTGGTTGCAATCACGTCGGACGGCGTCATCGCCGCATATGTGAATTGCTGGATTGACCCGGTCAACCGGATCGGCGATTTTGGTCCGGTCGGCGCGCTTCCGGCTTACCGCCGGCAAGGAATGACGCGCGCCGTGCTGCTCGAGGGGTTGCGCCGGATGCAGGCGCGCGGGATGGACCGCGTGTGCGTCTCCACCGGCGTATCGAATACGCCTGCACTTCAACTCTATGAATCGATTGGCTTTGAGATTGTGAACAAGTACCTTGATTACGTGAAAACGGAATGAGAGGAATACCACGACGAGTCTCCAGTCTGGAATCCTCCAAACAACTTTAGCACAGACGAACTTGCCGCGTGATTTGGGCGATGGACTCGTGCTCCGCTACGCGAACCGATGGATGTGACAACCTACCTTCAACGCCTCGATTATCACAGCCCGCTGGAGCCGAGCGCCGAAACTCTGCGCGGCCTGCACCGGGCGCACATGATGACGGTGCCCTTCGAGAATCTGGACATTTGGCTGGGGCGGCCCATTGTGCTGGACGAGGCCGCGCTTTACGACAAAGTTGCGCGCCGCCGCCGTGGCGGCTTCTGCTACGAGCTTAACGGCCTGTTCGCGGCGCTGCTGCGGGCGCTCGGTTTCGATGTAACCCTGCTCTCGGCGCGCGCGCACGGCGGGCCGGAGTTTGATCACATGGCGCTGTTGGTGCAGCTCGAACAGCGCTGGCTGGCCGATGTGGGCTTCGGCGATTCGTTCGTGGAGCCGCTGCTGCTCGACGAGCGCGGCGAGCAAATTCGCAACGGCCAGGGCTACCGCATTTCCACCGACGGCGACGAGTGGCGCATGGCGGCGCGCGGCGAGGGCGGCGAGTGGGCCGACGAGTTTGCCTTCACCCTCCAGCCGCGCCAACCAGGCGACTACGCCGGCATGTGTCACTACCACCAGACCTCGCCCCAATCCATGTTCACTCAAAAACGCATTTGCTCCCGCGCCACGCCCGACGGACGCATCAGCCTCAGCAACCGGCAATTGATCATCACCCGCAACGGCCGGCGGCAGGAGCGCGAGCTGGCGACGGATGACGATTGCACCGCTGCCCTGCGCGAACACTTCGGAATCGTGCTGGAGGGATAATACCGCAATGACTTCCCCGGAGACTTCCGCGCCCGAGTTGGCGACCGGGCGCATAGTGCGCACGTGGTGGCCGTTGGCCGCCAGTTGGCTGCTCATGGCCACCGAGCTGCCCGCCGTCAGCGCCGTCGTGGCCCGCCTGCCCCACCCCGAAATCAACCTGGCCGCTTACGGCGGCGTGGTCTTTCCGTTGGCCCTCATCGTCGAATCGCCCATCATCATGCTGCTGGCCGCCTCCACCGCCCTCAGCAAAGACTGGGCCTCCTACGCCAAACTGCGCCAGTTCATGATGCGCGCCGGGCTGGCGCTCACCCTGCTGCACATGCTCATCGCCTTCACGCCGCTATACTATTTCGTCGCCGCCAAGGTCATCGGCGCGCCGGCGGAGATCATCGAACCGGCCCGTATCGGCTTCATGATCATGGTCCCGTGGTCGTGGGCCATTGCCTACCGCCGCTTCAATCAGGGCGTGATGATCCGCTTTGAGCAATCGCAGGCCGTGGGCATCGGCACAGCCATCCGCCTGGGCACGTTGGGCGTCGTGCTCACCATCGGCTATCTCGTGCACACGCTGCCGGGCATCGTCATCGCCACCGGCGCCACCATCACCGCCGTCATGAGCGAGGCCATCTATTCCGGCTTGCCCGTGCAGCCCATCCTGCGCAACCAGCTTCGCCTCGCGGCGCCCGTCGAGCCTGCGCTCACCTTCCGCGCCTTCATCGGCTTCTACGTGCCGTTGGCAATGACTTCGTTGCTCAGCCTGCTCGTCCAGCCAATCGGCAGCGCCGCCCTCAGCCGCATGCCCTCGCCCCTGCAATCGTTGGCCGTGTGGCCCGTCATCTCCAGCCTCATCTTCATGCTGCAAAGCCTCGGCGTGGCCTACAACGAAGTCGTCGTGGCCCTGCTGGATCGCCCCCACGCCACACGCAGCTTGCGCCGCTTTGCTAACGCCCTGCTCGTCGCCCTCACCGCCGGCATGCTCGTCATGGCCGCCACCCCGTTATCGGCCCTGTGGTTCGGGAGCGTGCTGGGCCTGTCGCCCGCCCTCACCGACATGGCCCGGCGCGGCCTGTGGCTGGCGCTGCCCATGCCCGGCCTGGCTGTGCTCACCAGTTGGTATCAGGGCAACCTCATGCACAGCCGCCGCACACGCGGCATCACCGAGGCCATTGCCATCTTCATGTTCACCAGCGTCTCCGTAATGGTGGCCGGGGTGTGGTTGGGGACATTCGGCGGATTGTACGTGGGACTGACCGCCTTCAGCGTGGGCACGGCTATGCAGACCGTGTGGCTATGGCGGCGCGTCCGAGTCGCGCTCCGCAGCACCCAGGCCCGTGACGCTTCCTCTGGCCCGTTGCCTGGCCGGGCGGCCGCCGACTGAGTGGGCACTCAATCACCCCACCACCAGCCGCGCCTTCTGCGCCGCCAACCCGATGGTAGCCGTGGCCCCGGCGTTGAACGCCAAAAAATCCGCCTCCACCCCGTCGCTAAAAATCACCCCGCCGTCCGGCATCTCAGAGCGGATCACCAGCGGCGCACCGGGCGTGACCGCCCCGCACACCACCGCCGCGCCGGATGTTTTGCTGACGAACGGCTCGCGCACCACGAACATCAGTTGATCGGCATCCCACGCCGGCCGGGGGCGCTCCAGCGGCGCCTCCGTGGAAGCGAATTGCGCCAGCATGCCGTTCGCCATATTGAACATGCTGCTCAGCCAGCCCGTGGCCCCCACTCCTGTGGATACGATGATGCCGCTGGAGGAGTGATGCTCCTCCCGATCCCCGGCCCGGATCGAATACCGCGCCGATACATGACTGCGCACGCCGATGAATAAATCGTTGAACGCCAACAACGACTGCCCGTCGTTCAGCCGCGCCTCGGCCATGGTCACCAGCCGCGCCGTGGCCTGATTCTTCAGCACGCCGCGCACGGCCGCCGGCGCATCAGCCACGGAGAAGGGCAGCAGCACCCCGTCGATGTGGGCCGGGTCCGGGTTCACGGCCACCAACGGCTGGCCGCGCAAATACTTGGCCGTGTTCACCACCAGCCCGTCAATGCCAATGGTCACCACCAGATCGTTCTCGGCAAACAGAAAGTTCGGCAGGAACTCGCGCTCGATCACTTGCAGCTTCGCCAGCCCTTGCAAGCCGCGCCGCAGCCGGCTCAGCGCGGCCTGGTACGTTTCGTGCTCGCGCTCAAACAGGGCAAAGTCGCCGCCGCTGTGGCCGATGTAAAACGCCGCCTGCGCCCGCGTGTTGAACCGCTCGATCAACCCTTCCAGCCGCGTCTTGCGCGTCACCAGCACAATCTTCTCGTAATCCATCGCCGCCTCCCGCCCCATGCCTCATTCCTTCTTCATCAACATCTCCAGCAAATCCGGCGAGATGTTCAAGTTGCCGATCTTCCCCGCATTCTGGGCAATCTCCTTCAGGGCCATGCTCACCATCAGGCGCGGCTCCACCGACTGCATGGCCAGCAGTTGCAGCACCTCGGGGGCCATCTCTTGCAGAGGGCGCAACGAGGATTGCACCGCGTACGCCTGGGCGTCGGCCTCAGAGCGGGCGTTGTCGGCGCGGGCCGCTACCAGCTTCTTGCGTTCTTCCTCCAGCGTGACCTGTCCGTTGAGTTTCGCCTCGCGGATCTGCTGTTCCTTCGCCTCCACGGCAAGGTCGGCGGCCACTTTGGTCTCGCGGATTTGCCGCTTCTTCTCTTCCACCGCGATCTCGGTGTTCAGTTCGTTCTCTTTGATGCGCCGTTCCTGTTCCACCGCCGCGTTGCGCCGGTCGTAAATCGCGCCGTCGGCCTGCCGCAACAGGGCTTCGCGGGCCTCGGCCTCCAGCGCGCGGGCGCTCTCGGGCGTGGGCTTGATGGCGAGGATGGATAGCGTAAGCACCTCCACCCCCAGCGCCTTCAGCGCCGCGCTGCCGGCCAGTTGGCCCAGCACCGCCGTGGCAATGGCATCCGCCGCGGCAATGGCGGCGCGCAGAGGCCGGGCCAGCACCTCGGCCCGGGTGAGCACCTGCGCCAGATTGACCAACCGCTGCGGCAGTTTCTCCGGGTCGTCGGATACATATTTGTCTGCCGCGCCGTCCACCGTGTAGTTGAGCAGCGAGGCCACCACCTTCGGATCGGCCACCCGGTACGTCAGTTGCCCCTGCACCGTCACCGGCTGGTAATCGGCGGTGGCCTCGTTGAAGATGAATGGCGCGTCGGCGCTGCCCACCGGCACCACGGCAATGGACGATACCGGCTTGTAATAGAAGAACGCCAGCCCCGCCCCCGCCCGCTTCACCTTGCCGTTCTGGTAGTGAATGGCATATTGCGTCGGCCCGGTCTTGAGATATTGAATACCCAGCATGATGGTTCTCCTTTCGAGATGCTCGTCGTTCGCCAGTTAGTGTCTTTCGGACACCATTATACTCCGCCCCGACTGCTCGTCAAGAGCCAAAACAGCCCGGAACCTTTTTGCCTGAAGCGGTGTATATAGAGTGCATGACCTTTCCGGAGAGGCTGGTGAACGACGCAGAGCTGGTCACCCGCGCCCGGCGCGCCGACGAGGCTGCCTGGGAGACGCTCACACGCGCCTATGCGGAGGCCGCCTTCCGGCTGGCCTATCTCATCCTAGGCGACCCGGACGACGCCGACGATGTGGCGCAGGAGGCATTCATCCGCGCTTATCGCGCGCTGAACCAGTTCGACCTCGCCCGCCCGTTTCGCCCGTGGCTGCTGAGCATCGTCGCCAATCTGGCCCGCAACCGCCTGCGCTCGGCGGGCCGCTACCTCGCCGCGTTGCAGCGCGCCGCCCGCGCCGACCCCGAGGCTCACGTGGGCGCGCCCGCTGATAGCGCCGCCGCGGAAGCGCGCGAGGTATGGCAGGCAGTAAAGCGACTGGGCCAGACCGACAGCGAGATTATTTACCTTCGTTATTTTTTGGATATGTCGGAGGCCGACACGGCGCAGACGCTCGGCGTGGCCCCGGGCACGGTCAAATCGCGCACGCACCGGGCACTGGAGCGGCTGCGCAGCGTGGTGGCGAATGATTTTCCAACCTTGCGAGAGGGCTGGGGTCGAGGGACAAGACCGTGAGCGAGCTTTCATTGGAACAGATCGAATCGCGATTGCGCGCCTCGGCGGCGGCGCTGCCCTACCCGCCCACCCCCGATGTGGCGGGGGCCGTTCGTTCCCGATTGGCGCCGAGTCGGCGTCCCACCCGGATGGCGACCCGGGTCACATGGGCAACCGTGATCGCGTTGGCGACTCTGGCTGTGCTACTGACCGTGCCGCAGGTGCGCGCCGGGCTGCTGGAAGTGCTGCAAGTGGGCGCAATCCGCATCTTCCTCGTCCCCCCGACCGCCACACCCACGGCTACCCTGCCGCCCCTCACGCCCGGCGCCACCCGGTTGCCCACAGGCACGTCGCCGCCCACGGCCACCCAGTTGCCCGCGTTGCTGGATATGGCCGGCGAAACCACACTGGCCGGGGCCCAGTCCCTCGCCGGATTCACCATCCGCCTGCCGTCGTACCCAACCGGCCTCGGGCCACCCGACCGCGTGTTTGTGCAGGAGATGGGCGGGGCATTGGTGGTGCTGGTGTGGCTCGACCCCGATCATCCGGAGCGCGTGCGGTTGAGCCTGCACGAGTTCGGGCCGGACTCGTACGCCGGGGAGAAATTTGAGCCGAAGGTGATCGCGCAATCCACGGTGCATAGCCAACCGGCAGTTTGGACAGAGGGGCCATACCTCATGCAATTGCGTTCGGGCGATATGGATATTCGCCGCCTCATCGAAGGGCACGTGTTGATCTGGCAGGAGTATGGCATCACGCTGCGCGTGGAAACCGATGCCTCACTAGAGGAGGCGGTGAAGATCGCCGAGTCGGTTCGATAACTGCTATTCGAGACCGACGCGGTCTTGAAGATCGCGTCGGTCTATGGAGGAAAACTACCAATGAACATCCGTTACCGATTACCCGTCGCCCTCGCCCTCGTCGCCGCTGTGGCCCTGCTGGCCGCCCCGGCGCTGGCAGGCGGCTGGGCGGTGGTCACGCTCGACTCGCTGCCCGCCTATGCCGTGGCCAACCAACCACTCACCGTCAGTTTCATGATCCGCCAGCACGGTCAAACGCCGTGGCAGTTTGACCGCGTGCAAGTGGAGGCCGCTCGCCAGGGCGGCGGCGCAACGCTTTCGTTCGACGCCAGGCAAGATGGCGCGAAGGGCCACTACTCGGCGGTCCTCACATTCCCCAGTGATGGCACATGGAGTTGGGGCGTGGAATCGGGTCTGTATCCCGACCGTCAGCCCATGCCCCCGCTCACCGTGTTGGCCTCCGCGCCCGATGGAACCGCTAACACACCCGCCCCGGCTGGCGGCGCGATCAACTTGCCCACGGCCGTCGGCTTGGCCGGGCTGGTGGTGTCCGCCGGCGGATTGCTGGCGCTGGCGCACACGCGCCGGCCCTGGGCGGCAGTGTTGTTGCTCATTGCCCTCACGGTGAGCGGCGTGGGCTTCGCCTCGGCGGCGGGCGTGTCGGTGGCGGAGCCAAAGGCCCGCATGTTGCCGGCGCCGACCGGGCTAATGCTGGGGCAGCAGCTATTCGTTGCCAAGGGCTGCGTGGTGTGCCACATTCACGATGCGGCAAAAGATGTGAAGCGTCAGTTCGATTTCACCCTCGACGGCGCGCCCGTTCTGACCAACTACAAAGGCAGCCCGGACTTTTTGGCGAAGTGGCTGGACAATCCTGCTGCCATCAAGCCCGGCACGGAGATGCCTACGCTCGGGCTAAGCGACGAGGAGAACGGGGCGTTGGTCGCGTTTCTCACGTCGGGTCGATAGCGGTCGTCCGAAATCACCGGCCCTCAGCCAAAAAATCCTTGACAAACGTCCGCCGGGAGGCTAATATGGATTTCATATAATGAAATGAAATTCCATAAATGGCGACCAACGATCCCTACCCCGGCGCGCAAGCCGTAACCCGCGCCATCGGCCTGCTCAAAGCCTTCACCGATGCCCAGCCCGAGTGGGGCCTCGGTGAATTGGCGCAGGCCGCCGGGCTGAACAAAACCACCACTTTTCGCCTGCTGGCCGCGCTCGAAAGCGAGGGGCTGATTGCCCGCAACCCGCAGACGGACGCTTACCGCCTCGGCCCCGAAGCCATTGTGCTGGGGGGGCGCGCCCTGCGCGCCAACGGCCTGCGCGCCGTGAGCCGCGCCGAGCTGGAAGCGCTGGCGCAGGAAACCGGCGAAACCGCCACGCTGGAAGTGCTCACCGACTCCGACGCGCTGATCCTCGACGAAGTCTTGAGCCGCCACATGATCGGCGGCACGCCCTCTATTGGCACTCGCTGGCCCGCGCACACCACCTCCACCGGCAAGGCCATCCTCGCCGCGTTGCCCGACGACCTGCTCAACGCCGCTCTGCCCCGCCGCCTGCCCACCCCCACCGACAAATCCATTGCCGACCGCGAGACACTGCGCGCCGAGGTGGCCAAAGTGCGACGGCAGGGCTACGCCGTGGCCAGCGAGGAACTGGAGCCGGGCTTTGTAGCCATCGGCGCGCCGGTGCACGACCACAACGGGCAAGTGATCGCCGCCATCAGCGTGGGCGGGCCGAAGAACCGCATGCCCGCCGACCGCATCGCCGAAATTGCGGCATTGGTCAAAGCGGCGGCGGAGAGAATTTCCAAGCAACTGGGACACAAACCATGATTCGAACCACCCCCTTCCACTCCCGCACCTCCCCCCTCTGTGAAGCCCAAAACTGGCGGCGCTGGGCCGGCTATTTCATCGTCGGTTCGTACGAGCTGACGCACGAGCGCGAGTATTGGGCCATTCGCAACGCCGCGGCGCTCATCGACATCACGCCGCTGTACAAGTACCGCCTCACCGGCCCGGACGCCTGCCGCCTGCTGAACCGCATCGTGACCCGCGACGTGTCGAAGTGTGCGGTGGGTCAAGTGATGTACACGCCGTGGTGTGACGACGACGGCAAGACGATCGACGATGGCACGGTGTCGCGGCTGGACGAGCAAACGTATCGCCTGACCTCCGCCGACCCGGGGCTGCTGTGGTTGCACCACAACGCCCTCGGCCTCGCCGTGACCATTGATGACGTGTCGGACACAACGGCGGCACTGGCGCTGCAAGGCCCATCCGCCCGCGCCATCCTGCAACAACTGTGCCCTGCCCCGCTGGAGGCGCTGAGATACTTCCGGCTGACGCAGACGACGCTGGCGGGCATCCCGGCCACCGTAAGCCGCACGGGCTACACCGGCGATTTGGGGTACGAGATTTGGCTCGACGCCAAAGACGCAGTGTCGGCGTGGGACGCCCTCACTGTTGCGGGGGACGCATACGGGCTGACCCCCGCCGGGATACTGGCCCTCGACATCGCCCGCGTGGAAGCAGGGCTGATCATGATCGACGTGGATTACACCTCGTCCAAGCGCGCGCACATTGCGGCGCAGAAATCGTCGCCGTTGGAATTGGGGTTGGGCTGGGCAGTGGATTTGGAGAAAGAGAACTTCATCGGGCGAAAGGCGCTCGTTGAAGAGAAGCGGCGCGCCCCGGAGTGGCGGTTGGCCGGGGTGGAGGTGGACTGGGTGTCACTGGAAGAGGTGTATGCGCAGGTGGGGCTGCACCCGCAAGTGCCGGCCACAGCGTGGCGAACCAGCGTCCCCATTTACGTCGAAGGGGTGCAGGTCGGGTACGCCTCCAGCGGTTGCTGGTCGCCCATCCTCAAGAAATACATCGCGCTGGCGCACTTGCGGGCCGAACACGCCAGGCCGGGCACGCCGGTCAACATGGAAGTGACGGTGGAACATCAGCGCCGGCAGGCGGCGGCTGCCGTGGCGAAACTGCCGTTCTTTGATCCGCAGCGCAAGAAGGCATGAGGCGAAGGGACACAGCTATGAGCAAGAATTACGATGCCATCATCATCGGCGGGGGGCACAACGGATTGGTGAACGCCGCCTACCTGGCGCGGGCGGGCAAGAGCGTGCTGGTGCTGGAGCGGCGGCATTTGGTGGGCGGCGCGGCAGTGACGGAGGAGATTTACCCCGGCTTCAAGTACACGGTGTTCTCTTACGTCGTCAGTTTGCTGCGACCCGAAGTGATCCGCGATCTTGAATTGCCCAAACACGGCCTGCGGATTTTGCCCCTGCCCAGCACGCTCACCCCGCTGCCTAACGGCGATTACATTGCCTTTTGGGACGACCACGACAAAACACGGCGCGAGATATACCGCCACTCGCCGCGCGACGCCGAGGCCTACGACGAGTTCGGGCATTTGATGTATCACATGGCGAAGGCGGTGCGGCCCATCCTCAGCATGATCCCGCCGGACCCCACCTCGCTCAGCCCCAACGATCTGCGCGGCCTGCTGAAGTTCGGCGGGCACATGCAGGGCCTCGGCGAGGAACACTTTTACGCGCTGTTCAAATTGATGACGATGAGCGCCGCCGACTTTTTAGACGAGTGGTTCGAGTGCGAGCCGCTCAAGGGAACAAAGTCGGCCAGCGGCATCATCGGCACGTTTTTGGGGCCGCGCTCGCCCGGCACGGCGTATGTGCTGCTGCATCACTACATGGGCGAGATCGACGGCGCGTTCCGGGCGTGGGGCTTTGCCAAAGGCGGCACGGGCGGCATCAGCGAGTCCATTGCCGGCGCGGCCCGAAGCTTCGGGGCAGAGATCAGGCTCAATGCGAGCGTGGCCCAGGTGATCGTGAAAAACGGGAAAGCGGTCGGGGTGGCGTTGGAGGGCGGCGACGAGTTGTACGCCAACGTCGTCGTGTCCAGCCTCGATCCCAAACTTACGTTCCTCAAGCTGACCGATCCCAAAGACTTGCCAACCGACTTCATCGAGTCGATCCGCCGCTTCAAGATTCGCGGCTCGTCGGGCAAAGTGAATCTGGCGCTGAGCGAGCTGCCGAACTTCACCTGCATGCCCGGTTTCGGCCCGCACCTGCGCGGCGCAGTTTCGATAAGCCCCAGCGTGGATTACATCGAGCGCGCTTACGACGACGCGAAGTACGGCGACTTTGCGCGGCGGCCTTACGTGGACGCGATCATTCCCTCGATGATTGACCCCGGCATGGCCCCGCCCGGGCAACACGTGATGAGTTGCTTTGTGCAGTATGCGCCCTACCATTTGAACGGCGGCTGGACCGACGCGAAGCGCGAGGCCTTTGGCGACGCGGTGGTGAACGTGCTGGCCGAGCATGCGCCCAACCTCAAGCGTTCCATCTTGCACCGGCAGGTGATCACCCCGCTGGACATCGAGCGCACCACAGGCCTCACCGAGGGCAACATCTTTCAGGGCGATCTGGCCCTCAACCAGCTTTTCTTTCTGCGGCCTTCGCCGGACTGGGCCAACTTCCGCACGCCCATTCGCGGGTATTACCAGTGCGGCTCGGGCACGCACCCCGGCGGCGGCATTATGGGCGCGGGCGGGCGGCTGGCGGCGCTGGAAATTTTGAAGGGGTGAACAACATGCCTCAATATGACGCGATCATTATCGGCGCGGGATTGAACGGGCTGACGACGGCGGCTTACCTCGCCAGGGCCGGGCGGCGGGTGCTAGTGCTGGAACAGCGCGATGTGCTCGGCGGCGCGGCGGCCACCGAGGAAGTGTTCCCCGGATTCAAATTCGACACGGTGACTCACAGCGCCGCCGGCTTCAGTTCGCAGATCGTCCGCGATTTGGACCTGGGCCGGCACGGGCTGGCGATCGCCAGCCCCGACCCGGCGGTGTTCGCCCCACAGGTCGGCGGTGACGGGCTGACGCTGTGGCGCGATGGGGCCAAATCGGTCGAGGCGATTCGCAAGTTCTCAAACGCAGATGCGGAGAAGTGGCCCGCCTTCTGCAAACAAATGGCGCGGCTGGCCGGGTTCCTCGAAACAGTGTACGCCGCCGCCCCGCCCCTGCCCACCGAGATGACTCCGGGTAATTTGATGACGCTGGGCAAACTGGGATTAGGCCTCAAGGGGCTGGGCGACAAAGACATGGTCGAGGCGCTGCGCACACTACCCATGCCCGTGGCCGACCTGCTGGACTATTGGTTTGAGAGCGATTTGCTGAAGGGCACTTTGGGAGCCGGCGGCATCACCGGACTCTTTCAGGGGCCACGCGCCGGCGGCACGGCTTATATGTTTTTACATCACCACGTGGGCAGCGAGGAGGGCGCGTTCCGCGCGGCGCGGCTGGTGCGCGGCGGCATGGGCCAACTGGCCGGGGCGCTGGCCGCGGCGGCCAAAAGCTACGGCGCGGAGATTCGCACCGGGGTAGCCGTATCGCGGATAAATGTTCGGGACGGGCGGGCGGTGAGTGTGCATGCAGCCAATGGCGAGGAGTTCGGGGCCAGGATCACTGTGTCCAGCGCCGACCCACGGCGCACGTTTTTCAAGTTGGTCGATCCGTTTGAATTGGAGGCCCGATTTGTCAACGCCGTTCGCCATATCCGATTCAAAGGGGCGGTGGCCAAAGTGAACCTTGCGCTCAGCGAGTTGCCCCACTTCGCGGGCAGCGGCGCGGACAACCTGCGTGGCACGATTTCGATCAGCCCGAGCCTCGATTATTTGGAGCGCGCCTTCGACGATGCGAAGTACGGCCGCCTCTCGCGCCGGCCGTATCTCGAAGCGATCCTCCCTACGCTGACCGACCCGGCGCCGGCCCCGGCGGGCAAGCACGTGATGTCGGTGCTGGTGCAGTATGCGCCGTACCGGCTGAAGGAAGGCGCGTGGCCGGAGCAGCGCGAGGCGCTCGGCGATTTGGTGGTGGACACGCTGGCAGAGTATGCGCCCAATCTCAAAAGCGCCATAGAGCACCGGCAGGTACTCACGCCGCTCGACCTCGAAGAAACGTATGGACTCACCGAGGGCAATTTGAATCACGGCGAGCTGACGCTCGATCAGTTTTTGTTCATGCGCCCCGTGCCGGGCTGGGCGCAGTATCGCACGCCCATCGAGGGGCTATATTTGTGCGGCGCGGGCGCGCACCCGGGCGGCCTCCCCAGCGCGGCGGGGCGCAACGCGGCGCGGGAAATGTTGAGGCGCTCAAATGCGTGAACCAGTCAACGGCTTGACCCATTTTTTTGCGGCCCTCGCGGCAGTGGTAGGCCTGCCGCTGCTGCTCATCGCCGGTCGCGGCGACGCGGCCAAACAGCTTTCGCTGGCTGTCTACGGCGCAAGCCTGACGCTGATGCTGATGGCGAGCGCGTCGTATCACCTCATCAAAGGCTCGCCGGAGCGGATTCAATTCCTGCGCAAGATCGACCACTCGGCCATTTACGTGCTCATCGCCGGAACGTACACGCCCATCTGCTTCAACGTGCTCACCGGCTTTTGGCGCTGGGGGCTGCTGGCGATCATCTGGGGCATTGCGCTGGCGGGCATCGGGTTGAAGATCGCGTTCATCAAAACGCCGCGCCTGCTCACGGCGGGCGTGTACGTGCTGATGGGCTGGCTGGGCGTGCTGGGCCTCGGCGAAATGATCCGCACGCTGCCGGTGGAGGCCATGGTGTGGCTCGCCCTCGGCGGGCTATTCTTCACCGTGGGCGCGGTGGTGTACGTCACCAAGAAACTGGACTTCGTGCCGGGCGTGTTCGGCTTCCACGAAGTGTGGCATCTGTTCGTCATCGCCGGGTGCCTCAGTCACTTCATCCTCATCTGGCTCTACGTCGCGCCGTACGCGCGAGCAGGCTAGATTCTTTGGACACAGACCCTTGCACCGCCCGCAAGGGCAGGTGTACACGCTGAAAACGCTGATCGAAGGTTGTATCAGTGTAAATCTGCGTTCATCTGCGTCCCGACTTCTTCAGGAGAACCCGCATGAGGCCTTCACTCCGAATCATGAATGACGATCTCATCGCCCGGGTGCTGGACGAGGCCAAGCGCATCCTGTCCGAGATCGGCGTCGAAGTGCGCGGGCCCCGGCTGCGCCAACGGCTGCTCGACGCGGGCGTGGGCCTCAAGCTCGACGCCGCCGGTGAGCGCCTCCTCTTCCCGCCCGACGTGGTAGACGCCGCCATCGCCGGCGCCCCGCGCTCGATCACCCTCTACACCCGCGACGGCGCGCCCCACGCCCACCTCGGCGGCGACCGCGTTCACTTCGTCCCCGGCTCCAGCGGCCTCAAAGTGCTGGACCATCGCAGCGGCGAAACGCGGCTCGCCAACACTCAGGACTTTGTAAACTATGTGCGCCTCGCCGACGGCTTGCCGAATATCGCCTATCTGGCCACCGCCTTCTCCACCAACGACATCGAGCCGCAAGTCTCGGACGCCTGGCGGCTGTACCTGTGCCTGCTCAACTCGCTCAAGCCCGTGGTGTCGGGCGCGTTCACCGAGCACGGCACGCCGCGCATGGCCGAAATGATGCAACTCTTCCGTCGCGACAAAGCCGACCTCATCGCCCGGCCCCTGTCCATCTTCACCATCACCGCCACCGGCATGTTCCGCTACGGCGAAGACTCGTGCCAGAACCTGCTCGACTGTGTGGAATGGGGCATCCCCATTGAGATCGTGCCCGTGACCCTCATGGGCCTCATCGCCCCCGTCACCCTCGTCGGCGCCACCGTGATGCACACTGCCGACGTGCTGGCCGGACTCACGATGGCCCAGATCATCAAACCCGGCGCGCCCGTCCTCTTCGGCGGCGCGCCCGCCACCTTCCACATGAAAACCGCCTCCTCGCCCATGGCCGCCATCGAGGCCATGCACCTCGACGTGGCCTACATCGCCGTGGCAAAATCGCTCGGCCTGCCCACGCAGAGCTATATGGCCCTCAGCGAAGGAAAATTCCTCGACGCGCAAGCCGGAGCCGAAACCTTCGGCAGCGCCCTCCTCGCCGCCCTCGCCGGAGTCAACTCCGTCTCCGGGCCGGGCATGCTCGATTACGTCCTCGTCTTCAGCCTGGAAAAGCTCGTCTTCGACAACGAGCTATGCGGGCAGGCGCTGCACTTTTTACGCGAGCTGCAACCCACCGACGATCTGCCCACGCTCGACCTCGTGCGTCACTTGCTCAGCGAACAGCACATGCTCACCTCCGAGCACACGCTCAAGCACTGGCCGCGCGAACTCTATCTGCCTGGGCCGGTGTTTGATCGAGTGAACAGGGAAACATGGATAAAAGAGGGCAGCCGGACTCTGCAACACCGGGTGCGTGAGGAGGTCGACTCGCGCCTGGCCGCCTATGCCCCCGTCGCCACCGACCCCGCCACCCAAACCGAATTGCTTCGCCTCCTCAAATCCGGCCTGCTCACCGACGCGCCCCTGCCCCTCGTGCCCCCGCCCCCCGCCCCGCCCACCCCCGCCGACACGCGCACGCGACGGGAGAAGAGGGCAGAGAAAGCCGTGGCCTCCCCGCCGTTGCCAAATCCCTGAAACAACGTAGAATCGTCTTGTGAAGGGATTCAACTTATGACGGTCACCACATCATCAACCACTATACTGAACAAAGTTGCCAGTTCTTTGGTCGCCACGCAAAAATATGCGACGATCGAAGAAGCGTTATGGGAGCTTGCACTGACAACAGTGCGGAACAAGGTCATTTATTATCAACGCCGCATTCGCAAATTAGAGCGCAAATACCACACAGATTTCGATTCTTTCACCATTCACTTGAAGGGGCGAGCCACTCCGGCTGAAGAAGATGATTGGCTGGCGTGGAAGTCGGCGCGCAGGATGTTGGCTGATTGGCGAAAGGCCTATCGGGATTTGCTGAATGAGCGAGCTCGTTGACGGGCTGGTAAAACTCGCGCGGGATCACCCATGGGTGAAAAGCGTCCGCATCGTCAGCCACGATGAAACTCCCGCCGGCAGCCTGGAACTGAAGATCCGTTGCCGACTCGTCAAAGACTATCAGCTTCAAATCTGGTTGCACCAGGCAGACGACTCGCAAGACTACGCCTACCAGTTTTTCGCCGACCAGCCGATCTTACGCTGGGACAATGCACCACACTTTCCTCACATCGCCACCGCCCCGCATCATTTTCACACCGAGCATAACAAAGTCACCGAGTCGCCGCTGACAGGCCAACCCCTGCAAGATGTCAGGAAAGTGCTGGCGGAAATTGAGACGTGGATCGCCGAAAGAGAAACGAACTCAAAGGAGTAATAGGAAACGCTGACGCGAGGCAGCCTAAGCTGCTGTTGGCCCGCTTCCGCAGCATGTCAGCCATTGTCCTGCTAGCACATGTCAACCTGCCATTCGTCTGAGTAACGAGCTCCAATGCGAACACTAAGGACCCTTGCAGCACTTGCCCCTATCATTGTAGTGATAATCGCAGCTATTGAATTGATCCCGGCATTTGGTCAATGGTTGTTTCCACACGCCCCTCTGACTCAAGCCCCTCCGCCAACCTATACACCATCTCCTACTTACACCTCCTATTCAGCTGCGGATGTCACGACCCCGACCGCCATCGTGATTGTCATTACCGCGACACCCGTCCCAGTTACTGCCACCCACACTGCGCTACCGCAGTCCAGCCCAGTTATTCTTGGCTCCACTGCCACACCAAGTTCCCCCCCTCTCCCTACAGAGACTCCAAGACCAACACAGTCACTAAACACACCGCCCGGCTCTATACTCGAAGTAGGTCAGAGTTGGCGACAAGATAACATTCTCCTCACGTTGGCCGAGAGAAATCTTCTTCTCTACAGTAGTGCCTCCTGCAATGTGGGCCTCGGATTTAGGATTGAAAACCTAGCATCTTCGAGCATTATTGTGACTGTACGTGGCAGCCAAGTAAGCGTAGAAGATAATCTAGGCCACATATGGCAACGCACAGGGCTTGACTTTCCCTCACTCTGCCCCGCCAATTATGATGGAGTCTTCTCCGGCGAAATGGAACCTGGTGGACACTTTCCGTCCGGCTATGGATACCAATACTGGCGTGTTGGCTTCGCGGGCGATTTGACCGATCCTGCCGTTGACTATCTTATCGTTACCGTGTCTGACCTACTCCAATTCGATGGGGCTGAATGGAAAATACCAATCAATAATTGATTTGCTATCATCGGGCATGAAGCAGGAGAAAACACGCGGCTTGCTGCGATATAGCGCCCGCATTCAGAGCAGAGGGCGTGATAACACCAGATTACAACCGACCGTTGGGCGTTGTGCTTCATCAGGAGTTATGCAATGGAATACACGGAGCTAAACGAACAAGACACAGAAGTACTGAGGCATGCCATTAAAGCGTCGAATCGCCTTTATGTGAGAGGAATTCAAGAGGTCGGGGCAGCAGTCCGCACAACAACAGGACAAATTTTTTCTGGAATACATTTCGAGACGTCTACTGGGTTTGCAAATGTTTGTGGGGAGATTGCTGCAATCTGTTGCATGGTTTCTGCCGGACATCGCGACTTGGATACTATCGCGGCGGTGTGGAGGGATTCAAACGGCGAACATTACTTACTGCCTCCATGCGGCAGGTGCCGCGAAGTCATAAGTGACTTCAATCCAGAAGCATGGGTTATAGTGACTACTATGCAAGGTCACTGGGATGTGGCCGCCATCGACAGACCTGGCAAAGTGCAGATAGCAGATTTGTTGCCCTTGAAATCGCACAAATTGGGCAACAGCATGGCGTAATCTGTGCCATACTCAACGCCACTAGCGTTCCACCGTTTCCACTTTCGCCAACAGAAATACACTTACCACCTCGCACACCGCGCCGAGTTGCAATGACTTTCACCTCCGCCATGCCGCCCAACACAGCATGCACTCGACCCGCTGCGCTGCTCCTTCGGCTTCGCTCCGCTCGGGATGTACGTCACGCCGGCCCGCGCTGATGAGCGCCTGACTGAACTGGCTGCCGACCTGCCGGCGCATTTCCAGCGGCGCGCGGCCACGCTCAGGGGCAAAGCCCTTTATCGAGTATCACGGCAGAGGCGGTGACGGGCTTTTGCTTATTTTTCTCCGTCGGCAAGCTGGCTGCGCTTTTTGCCGCGCCCCAACTGCACTGAGCGCTGGTAGCCCGCCCAAGTGGCGCGAGAGAGCGCGGTGCGGAAGCCGGCCTTTTCGAGGTAGTAGAGCGCCTCGGCGCTGGTGCCACGCCGTTTGATAGACGACTTTCCCCAACTACCAAATTGACCTAAACTTAGGACTCGGTGCGCCAAGCCAAAGTTCTCCCGTGGCTTAGTTCAACTCCGGATAAGGAGGATTTTCATGACAACCACAGACAGTCTAGGAAAGTTACCTCATTGGGATCTGGACAGCATTTTCCCCGGGCTGGATTCCGTGCCTTTTCACCAGGCCATGCGCGAATTGGTCGCCCGGCTGGATGATCTCGACAAATTTCTGGTCGAGCAACAAATCGCCCCTCCACCATCCGCTTCAACCGATATTGATGCCGTAACAAGCGCCATCGAGGGCTATTTGGAGCGGATTAACTCCTGCAGACGCGCCCTCGGTCTACTGCGCCTGTACGTTTTGTGCAGCGTGGATACAGACACATCCAATGATCTGGCACAGCGCCGGTCATCCGAATCGGATCCATACATCGTCCGAGTTCAACAACAAATGACTTACTTCCAAAGCTGGCTGGGAAAACAAAGCGCTTTGCTTCCAGAGGTTTTATCCAGGAGTAAGATGGCGCGGGCGCATACCCTCTACTTACAGGTAACCGCAGAACAAAGCCGCTACCTGATGAGCGATGCCGAAGAATCGCTCGCGGCGGAACTGGCTCCCAGCGGCATGAAAGCCTGGACCAAGTTGCATTCAAAACTATGGTCAACATTCAAGATCCCGCTTGAACGCGACGGCAAAGTTGAACAGTTACCCATGGCCGAGATTCAAAACCTGGCATCGCTTGATCCTGATGGGTATGTGCGCCAGCGCGCGGCGGAAGCAGAGGTGGCTGGATGGGCAAGTATGCGCGAGCCATTGGCCGCCGCGCTCAATGGCGTTATCGGCGCGAAGGTGACATTGAACAAGCGGCGTGGGCGAACGGACGCGTTACATGCCGCGCTCGATCAGGCGCGCATTGACCGGGCTACACTCGATGTGCTTTTAACTGCGATCCAGGACTCTTTGCCATCCTTCCGTCAGTATCTAAAAGCAAAAGCGGTCGCGCTGGGTAAGGAGACTCTGCCCTGGTGGGACGTATACGCGCCCATGGGCCAGGTGGATCGCCGTTATACATTTTCTGAAGCACAGGCCTTTATCACCACTCAATTCGAGCGCTTCAGCCCTCAGTTGGGCAAGTATGCCAACCGCGCCTTTGAACTCAACTGGATTGATGCCGAACCGCGCGCCGGAAAGGCAGGCGGGGCATATACCCGCTATGTGCCCGACGCGGGAATAGCTCGCATCCTTTGCAACTTCGATGGTTCGCTGGCGCAAGTCTTTTTTATCGCGCACGAGTTGGGCCATGCTTATCACGCACATTGTCAAGTTGGCAAAACCCGCCAACAATGCGAATCACCGATGACGTTGAATGAAACGGCTTCGCTATTTTGCGAGACTCTGGTTACAGACCAAGCGCTTGCCAATGCCGCCAGCCCGCAGGAAGAATTAGCCATACTCAATACGTTTCTCGGTACTATGGCCTTTGCAATGGTTGTTGACATGACGCAATGCTATCTCTTCGAGAAGGAAGTATTTGAACGCCGCGAAAAAGCGGAGCTTTCCGCCGACGAATTATGCGAGATTTCTCAACGCTGTCAGGTTGCTGTTTTTGGAGATGGCCTAGACCCCAGCCATCTCCACCCATATGCCTGGACAGCATTACCCCACAACTTCATGTCCAACATCTCGTTTTACAACTTCCCCTACGCCTTTGGCTTGCTTTTCAGCCTCGGTCTCTATGCCCAATATCAACAACGCGGAAGCGCCTTTATCCCCGAATTTGAAGCGCTGCTTGCCAGCACCGGCGAGGTGATGCCATCTGAATTGGCGGCCCGGTTTGGAATCGATCTGAGTGAACCGGGCTTTTGGAAAGCCAGCCTAGGGCTGATCGAGAAGCGCATCCAGCGTTTCCAGGAGCTTTGTGTGGCGCCGAAGGAACAGTAGCAGGAAGATCCACCGTTGGCCCTGTCGCGGCCTTACGGCCAAAACTTTTCCAGCAAAGAATATCAGAGGAGCAAACCCATGTCCAATTTGACCCCCGAAAAGATTGCTGCGCTCAATGAGTTTGGAGAAGCAGAAGCCCAGGCGAATTACTTCCTGTGCGCGCCGCCGGAATTCGCCCGGCCCTTTCGGCTGGAAGCCAAACGCTTCGGTTCGATGTGGGTGACCATGATCCCGGAGTTCGATCACCCCCTCTACAACCGGATCCTGGGATTGGGCATGGGCGAACCCGCGACCGAATCCATACTGGATGAGGCGATTTCTTTTCTCCAGAACGCTGGATGCACAAACTATATCGCGCAGGTCAGCCCCTTGGCGCAGCCCGCTCAATGCTTGGAATGGCTTGCTGCCCATGGTTTCAAGCCGGGACGGAATTGGGCTAAAGTTTATCGGGGAAATGAACCAGCACCGGCCATTTCCACTGATCTGCGCGTGGAAAAAATTGGGAGAGACCAGGCGGATGCTTTTGCCGATGTGGTGCTCCCCGCCTTCGATACCCCATCCGCTGGGCGCCGCTGGTGAAAGGCGCTGTGGGCCAGCCCGGATGGCACCATTATCTGGCCTTCGCTGGGGAAAAGCCCGCCTCCGCCGCAGCCATGTTCGTCAGTGGTGAGGTGGGCTGGTATGGTTTTGCGGGCACACTTAAAACCTACCGCAAGCGCGGCGGACAAGGCGCCCTGTTAGCCCGCCTGATCGAAGATGGGCGGGCGCTTGGCTGTCAGCGGTTTGTCGCCGAAACCGGGGAAGACACGCCTGAAGATCCCAACCCTTCTTATCGCAACATGCTGCGCAGCGGGTTCCAACTGGCCTACTTGCGGAGGAATTACGTTCATCTGTCGCCATTGAGTCCTATGAGACAAGTGCGCCGAGCAGTACTCGTTGCCGCATATAGTTTGAAATTTGAATGGCAGCGCCTGCGGCACCGGTGAAAGGCCATGGCAAGGCTCGGCAACGCGAAAGCACCAACAAAACGTTCTAAGAAACAGCGGGAGTATCTCCATGAGCCATAAACTGACCGATTTCTCGCCAGCCGCCCTTGTGCGGGCCAACCGGGCCAATCTATATGAGTTTTTCCGCTCTTTCGAACAATCACCCTATATGGAATTCGCCAAAGGCGATGGCCTATCGCGGTGGAGCTGTACCTTTCAATATGCCTGGTTCAACGCCATCCTGGGCGCACGCGATGCCACCCCTGCCGATAGCGCCTACATCGAAGACAGCCTGGCTTATTTCAAGGCCAAAAACACAACCGAGATCACCTGCTGGTTGGAAGATGGCGTGAACTTGGCCAGTTGGGAAACCCTGCTCACCCCGCGCGGCTTCAGGCTGGAGGATGGCCCGGCCGGCATGAGCGTGGACTTGAATCGACTCAACGAAACCGGCCAAATCCCGGCCGGGGCGGAGATCGTAGCCGTCAGCAATGAGCAAAGCGTGCGGGATTGCGCCGAAGTTCTTATCTACGGATATGGTTTTCCCCCGGATTGGAAAGACATCACCATCGACTTCTTGATTGGCCTGGGGCAGGATACCCCCTACCGCAGTTACGTAGCTTATTGGGAAGGGAAGCCCGTCTCCACGGCGGCGGTATTTTTCGGGGAGGAAGTGGCGGGGATTTATAGCGTTGCCACCGTGGCCGAGGCGCGGGGCAAAGGCTTCGGAGCGGCAGTCACGTTGGCGCCCCTGCTCGACGCGCGGAAAATGGGCTATCGCGTGGGAATACTTCAAGCGTCAACAATGGGATTGCCCGTCTACAAAAGGATGGGGTTTCAACAGGACTTTAGGGTTGGCTCGTTTTTCTACACTTTCTAAATTTAGATCCGCCCTGCCGGCGGGCGAGGCTTATTTTTCTCCGTCGGCAAGTTGGCTGCGCTTTTTGCCGCGCCCCAACTGCACCGAGCGCTGGTAGCCCGCCCAAATGGCGCGCGAGAGCGCGGTGCGGAAGCCGGCCTTTTCGAGGTAGTAGAGCGCCTCGGCGCTGGTGCCACCGGGAGAGGTGACCTGATTGCGCAACCGGGCGAGGTGGTTGGGCGAGTGGAGGAAATAGAATCGCTGAGACGCTGAGGGGCACTGATTGCGCTGAGTCAGCGGCATCAGTTTTTTCAGTGAGTCAGCGATTCGGATTGGGAGGGAGGAGAGAAAGGTGTGAGGAGGCATGGGAGGAACGAGCCGGTCAACGAATTGCTTCGCAAAACGAATCAACGAATGATCGCGCGGGCGGGATCATTCGTCGACGCGAAGCCGGTGGGTATTCGTTGACGGAAATCTGAGCGTTAACGTAGGAACAGAATCGCGCACTCCTTTTTGTCCGCGATTTTTTGCAGTTCGCCGCGATCAGTGGTGATCAGCATTGCGCCGAGTGTTTGAGCAAGGGCCACTGCAAAACAGTCGCCCAACGCAATCGGCGGATTGTGGGCTTTGAGGAAAGCCACCCTCTCGAGATAGGTCGGGCTGATTTCAGTCGAGATTTCGACACCGACAGTTTCGATGAATTGGCGGAAGGGGTTGTCTTCGGGGAGCTGGCCGCGCTGTTCGAGATAGCGAACTTCTACCCAGTTGATAGCATGAAGAAAGTGATGAGCGTCCGTGTCCATCAGCAGAGGCTCGATAACGTCTGCGCCGGCCTCATCGCGGAGAAAACAAAGTATGGCGCTGCTGTCCAGCACGTACTGAACAACCGGTGTTACCAAATCTCCCGCTTGTGCTGATTCCATTCGTCAACGCTCATTTTCAGTTTATTCTTCAATGACCCGCGCAGTTTTCGGATTGATGCGGCGCGATCTGGCCGCGCCCGCGAGCGCAGGCCGGCTGTTTCTTCCCACGTCACCACTAATCTCAAACGCGCTCCGGCTTTGCGAAGCGGGGCCGGGATAATCAATTTCCCGCGCTCAGTGACTGTTGCGATAACTTCGTAGGTTTTCATAACGGCCTCACGCCAAAGATTGTAGCATAAGAAGACATGTAGAGGCAAAACCCCACCGGCTCAATCTCCCCACTCGCGCACTTTTGGAGGGCGATTTTTTGGGTCTAATTCGCCCGCCAACCGTTACCCAAAGCTGACCCTTCTCTGCCGGATGAGCGCAGGCAGAGAAACATTCGGGACCGAGAAGCCGCTTCCGGGCGATTAGAGAAGCAAAAAGATAGAATCGCTGATGTCACTGAGAACGCTGATTGCGGCGCTTCGCGTCAACGCCCTCAATTCAATCAACGTTTCACCGTTTCCACTTTCGCCAACAGAAATACACTCGCCACCGCGCCGAGTTGGAATGACTTTCACCTCCGCCATGCCGCCCAACACGTCACGCCGGCCGTGCCGGGCAACGCCGGCCCGCGCTGACGAGCGCCCGACTGAACTGGCCGCCGACCTGCCGACGCATTTCCAGCGGCGCGCGGCCACGCTCAGGGGCAAAGCCCTTTGTCGAGTATCACGGCAGAGGCGGTGACGGGCTTTTGCCTATTTTTCCCCGTCGGCAAGCTGGCTGCGCTTTTTGCCGCGCCCCAACTGCACCGAGCGCTGGTAGCCGGCCCAAATGGCGCGAGAGAGCGCGGTGCGGAAGCCGGCCTTTTCGAGGTAGTAGAGCGCCTCGGCGCTGGTGCCGCCGGGAGAGGTGACCTGATTGCGCAACCGGGCGAGGTGGTTGGGCGAGTGCAGGACGTAATCGACCGAGCCTTTGACGGTTTGCAGCACCAGCTGCTCGGCCACGTGGCGCGAAAAGCCCAGATGCACGCCCGCATCCACCATTGCTTCCATGAACAGAAATACGTAGGCCGGGCCGTTGCCGGAGAGCGCGGTGGCCATGTCGAGGTAGTCTTCGTCGGCCACGAACACTTGTTGGCCGCACGCGCCGAGGATGGCCTCGGCCTGCTGCCGTTGCGCGGCAGTGACTTCGGGCGAGGCAGTCCACACGGTGATGCCCTCGCCGATTTGGGCCGGCGTGTTGGGCATGGAACGCACAATGCCGGTGTGCAGCAAGCCCTGGGCCAGCGTTTCGATGCGCGCCCCGGCGATGATGGACAACGCCAACGCGCCGGTGGGGATGTGCCCCTTGAGTTCGGGCATGACGACCGAGAGGATTTGCGGCTTGACGGACAGCACCACCACGCCCGCCCCTTCAACGGCGGCGCCGTTGTCGGCGGTGACGCAGATGCCGTACTTGTCACGCAGGTATTGGCCGCGCTCGGGCCGGGGGCCGGAGGCCACGACGGATTGCGGGTCGATGAGCTTCTGCGAAATGAGGCCGGAGATCATGGCCTCGGCCATCGATCCGGAGCCGATGAAAGCAATCGTCACATTGGAAAACATGGGAATCCTCAATGAACAATGAAACAATGAAAAATGAACAATTTCAATATGCCATTGTTCATTGTCGCATTATTCATTGTTCACTTTCATCAGGGTTTCGCGAAATATTGCAGCGCCAGCCGCACACGCTCCTCGGTGTCTCGCGGCGCGTCTTTGGGGATGGATTGCAGCGCCGATTGCGCCTCGACGATGCTGTAGCCGAGAGCCGTGAGCGCGCCCACAATCTCCGTATCCAAATCCGAGAAGGGCGTGCCGGGGCCGAGCGGAAAGCCCGCGCCGAACTTGTCTTTGAGGTGAAACACAATCTTTTCGGCGGTCTTTTTGCCCACGCCGGGCACGCGGTCCAGCACTTCGGGCTGGTCGTTGCCTACGGCGCGGCGCAGGTTGTCGGGCGAGACGTACGAAAGGACCGCCATCGCCAGCCGGGGGCCGACGCCGTTCACGCCGAGCAAGGTCTCAAACAGAATGCGCTGTTCTTCGGTGGCGAAGCCGTAGAGCGTCAGCGCATCTTCGCGCACGACGAGGTGGGTGTGCAGAAAGACCAGGTGCCCCACCCCATCCAACCCTTGCAGCACACCCGACGGCGCAAACACCTTTAGCCCCGCGCCGCCCACTTCGACGATGAGGAAGTCTGTTTCGATGTGCTGGACGATGCCACGGAGCGAGGAGATCATGGGGCGGTGAGTTTGAAGTTTGAAGTTAGATCAGCGATTCCATCTTCAGCGAATAGAGGTGGCAGATGGCAACGGCCAGCGCGTCGGCGGCATCGTCGGGCTTGGGAATAGCCTCGAGGTTGAGCAGCAGGCGCACCATGTCCTGCATTTGCCGCTTGTCGGCGCGACCATAGCCCGACACGGCTTGTTTCACCTGGAGCGGCGTGTACTCGCCCACGCTCAGGCCGCAATCGGCCAGCGCCAACAGAGCCACCCCCCGCCCTTGCGCCACGGTCATGGCTGTGGTGACGTTCTTTTGAAAAAACAATTTCTCCACCGCGCCAGAGTCCGGGCGGTGGAGAGTAACGATCCCTTTCAGTTCCCGGTGGATACTTTGCAGCCGCCGGGGCATCGTTTCGTCCGGGGGGGTGGTCACCACGCCATAGGCCACACATTCCAGCGCGGAGTCCGCCTCGATTTCCCGCACCAGCCCGTAGCCCGTGGTGGCCGTGCCAGGGTCAATGCCGATGACCAGCATAATGGCGAATGACGAATGCAAAATGACTAATGACGAAAATCGTCATTTCCCATTCGTCATTATCAGGCCGCCATCAACTCGGCAGCCTCGTCGGTCACGTGCACGTTGGAATACACTTTTTGCACGTCGTCGAGTTCTTCCAACTCTTCGATGACCCGCATCACTTTCACCGTATCGTCCGGCGAAAGCTCGATCGTGGTGGTCGGCTCCATGCGCAGTTCGGCGTCTTCGGGGGTGATGTCTACCGCCCGCAAACGGTCGCTCACGGATTTGAACGCTTCCACCGCGGCAAAGATTTCCACCTCGCCATCGGTGAATAGCACATCGTCGGCGCCGGCATCCACGGCCATTTCAAACAACTCGTCCTGGCTGCGTTCTCCCTGCGAGAACAAGAAGTAGGCTTTGCGCTGGAACTGCCAGGCCACCGAGTTGGCTTCGCCGAGGTGGCCCCCCGCGCGGGTGAGCGTGCGCCGCAGGTCCGACACGGTGCGGTTGCGGTTGTCGGTGACGCACTCGATGAGGAGGGCCACCCCGTGGCCGCCGTAGCCCTCGTACATGATCTGCTCCAAAACCGCGCCATCGGCGCCTTCGCCGGTGCCGCGCTTAATGGCCCGGTCGACGTTGTCTTTGGGCATGTTGTTGGCGCGGGCTTTGTCCACTGCCAATCGGAGTTTGAAGTTGGAATCGGGGTCGCCGCCGCCCTCGCGAGCGGCCATGGAAATCTCGCGGGCGAGGCGAGTGAACACTTGGCCGCGCTTGGCGTCAGCCGCGCCCTTCTTGCGTTTAATGGTTGCCCATTTGGAATGACCGGACATCGGGAATGCTCCTTGCGAATTTTTGCTTGCGAAAACGATTATAGCATAGCGAGCCGGATTATCTGGCGAACAGCTTATCCACCGCGTCGGTCAACTGCCGCAAGTTTGAAACCTGATGCACCACGTCCACCGCCGGGACATATTGGAGCATGTCGCTATCGCCGGTGCCCCATTCGTCAACCGCCTCGGGGTTGAACCAAACCACCCGCCGGGCGCGGCGGCGAAGGAATTCGACGAGATCGAGGCGCGGGTCGTTATAGTTGTTGCGCCCGTCGCCGCAGATGAGGAGGGTGGTGCGGCGATCCACCGCGTCGGAGAATTCCTTGACGAATTGCTCCAGGCTGCCGCCGAGGTCGGTGTTGTAGTGCCCGGAGGGCAGGCGATAGAGCACAATGGGCACGGCCACTTCGGGCCGAGCCTCGGTGAACTCGCCGGTCACTTCCTCGATGTGATCGATGAACGCAAACGACCGCGCTTTGCCCACCTGATCCTGCATTTCGTACATGAGGCGGAGGAGGAAGTCCACCACCGGGCGCATGGAAGTGGACACGTCGCACAGGATGGCGAACCTGGGCTTGAGGCGGCGTTTCTTCCAGTGCATTTCAAACGGCACGCCGCCGTGCCGCACGTTGGCCCGCAGGGTGGCTTTGGCGTCGAACGTGGGGCCTTTGCCTTTGCGCTGCCGCAGCGAGGCCCGCGACCGCAGCCGCGCGGCCAGCCGCGCCACCTCGCGCCGCAGTTCGCGCGCTTCGCTTTCGGAAAGCGAGCCAAAGGGGCGATCCATGAGGTCTTCCACCGGCGATTTTTGCGGCGGCTGCTCGGCCAAACGGCGGGCCAGCGACTGGCCGAGATACTGGCTAGCCTGCCGGGCCAGGGCTTCGGCGTTGGCCTCGAGCAATTGGCGCAGTTCGCCCAGGGCCTCCGGCGACATGCCCAACGCAGCCAACTGGGCCAGCAGTTTCTCGATCTGCTCCATGAGTTCGCCCAGCCCCATTTGCCGCATCATTTCACGGGTGAGCTGGCGGATGTTTTCGGGGCGGCGCGAACGGTCGGCCCCGATGCGGCGGGCCAATGCCGCCAGTTCTTCGGGGGTCAGGTTTTGGCCGTCGAGTAGCCGGCGCAGAAGGTCGTTGAGTTCGCCGGCCAGCGCGCGCATGGCATCGCGCAATAGGGCTTGCTCGTCGGGCGAGAGCATGTCGGAGGAGGGGATTAGCGGCGGCCCTCCGGCGGAAAAGAAGAGGGGGAATAGCTTGTCGAAGATGGCGCCATCGGCATGCTCTTTGACGAGCGTGGCCTTGAGCGCCGAATGGAACAGGCCCCGATCGGCAATGTCAATGTGCGAGGTGGCGCGCATGGCATCCTGTGATTCTGCCAACGACACGCGCACCCCGGCGGCGCGCAACCCGGCGATGAATTGAACGATGCGGTCTTCCATGGCACGCTCACTCGCCCACGAGGGGCCAGACTACGTTTACGACATCAACCCGATCACGCCCAATACCACCGTGTAAACCAACATGCCGAGCACCGCTAATAGAATAACGATGTTCACGATTGGATGGCGGAGAAACGCGCCGATGGGATCGGGCGCGACCCAGGCAAGAGTCAATAGCCAGGCGGCGACGGCAACGGTGATGAAATATCCGCCGCCCGCAACCCACACTGCGCCCCACCCCAAACCGTATCCGGCGTAACACAACAACGCTCCGGCGCCGAGAGGAACAAGAGGGATGAAGAAGTGGGACGGCGTGACCTTCATCGGTAGATTGTTCAAATCCTCTTCAAAGGCCGGATGTTTCCGTCAAAAATGTCGCCGCTGTCGGGGCCGGGCGATGGCCGGCGGCGCGAGGCGGGCCGGGAGTCGTCGAGGGCGGCGCGGGCGCGCTGCACGTCGGCTTCGTGTTTAAGCAACAGGGTCAGGGTGGTGTCCAACGTTTCCTTGTCGAGATGCTGGGCATTGAGCATCACCAGCGCCTTGGCCCAGTCGATGGTTTCGCTGACGCTGGGGCTTTTCTTCAGGTCGAGGCGGCGCAGCCGCTGGACGAGGTCCACGGCTTGTTTGGCGAGGGCGGGCGCAAGGTCCGGCACTTTGAGGCGCACCACGCGCAGTTCGGCCTCGGCGGTGGGGTAGTCAATGAACAGGTAAACGCAGCGGCGCTTGAGGGCCTCGGAAAGCTCGCGGGTGTTGTTGGAGGTGAGCAGCACCAGCGGCATGTGCCTGGCCCGCAGGGTGCCGATCTCCGGCACGCTCACCTGAAAGTCCGAAAGCACTTCGAGCAGAAAAGCCTCAAACTCGGGGTCGGTGCGGTCCACCTCGTCGATGAGCAGCGTCACCGGTTTGTCGGCGACAATGGCTTTGAGCAAAGGGCGCGGCAGCAAAAAGCGCTCGGAGAAGAACACGTCTTCTTCGGAGGCCAGCTTGTCGGCGGCCTGGGCCAGCGTTTGCGAGTCGGTGAGCAGCGATTGCAGTTTGTCGCGCAGCAGTTGGGTATACAGCATTTGCTTGGCGTATTCCCATTCGTAGAGGGCCTTAGTTTCGTCCAGCCCCTCGTAGCATTGCAGGCGGATCAGTTCGCGCCCGGCCGCCGCCGCCCACGCCTTGGCCAGTTCGGTTTTGCCGACGCCGGCCGGGCCTTCGGCCAACACCGGCTTGCCCAGCCGCTCGGCCAGAAACAACACGGTGGAAATATCGTTGGAGGAGAGATATTGCTGTTTAAGCAAGCCGTCGGTTACGTCGGCGATTGACTTGAACATGAGTCCCTTTCTTCAGCTCTATGGGTTTCTGGATCAACTTGAACTTGGTTGAACAGGTCTAAATCGCGCAAGGCCTGATACAGTTCCCCTGCCAACACCGGTTCGAAATTAATCGTTTGTCTTGTGCCATCATCAAACTGAACGCGCAACGCATAGGGCGCCGATATTTCAAATGCAGTGACGCGGTAGATGCCGTGAGACATTAAGCCAATTTCTCGACTTGAAACGATTGACCCATTGGCTGAAACTCCGTTACCTCTTGACGCTCCAGCTTTGCGCGGATCAACTCGAACTCCCTGACGGTTTTTTGGGAATACAATCGTTCGCCGCAACGCAGACACACTTCTGCACGAGCATTCACCACGGCCGTATTGACGCCCCCCCGCAGAAGCTTTTCAACCACGCGTTCATCTACCTCGCCGCCGCAAATTGGGCATTGGCTAAACGGGATCATCTTTCACTTTGTACTCTCTCTCGCAACCTATCTATCACCACTCGCTCGCCGGTTTCTGCGTCTTCATAATACCAATGCTCCCAGCCGTTGCAGGGGGCGTTTTGGATGGCGCTGCCCACGGCGTGAATGGAGCCGGTGACTGCGCCGTGCCGCAGTTGCCCGTTGGCCAGCACCGTGGCCGTGATCTTTCCCGTCCGCCCAAAATACAGTGTTTGACCGGGCAAAAGCAACCCCCGTTCGAGCAGGTTGCCAAAAGGGATGCGCGGGCGCTCCCGCTTGTTGTCGAATGAGTAGGCGTCTACGGGCAGCAGCTCGCGCTGAATGGTGCGGATGCGTTTGCGGGCTAGGCGGGCGTACTTTCTGTCTTGCTCAATGCCAATCCAGCGGCGTCCCAGCTTTTTTGCCACGGCCCCGGTGGTGCCGGTGCCGAAGAACGGGTCGAGCACTACGTCGCCGGGATTGGAGCTGGAGAGGATGACGCGGTAGAGCAGGGCTTCGGGCTTCTGCGTGGCGTGGGCTTTTTCGCCGTTCACTTTGAGCCGCTCGATGCCGGAGCAAATTGGCAAGCGCCAGTCGCTGCGCATTTGCAGATCGTCGTTGAGTGACTTCATGGATTGATAGTTAAAGGTGTAATGCGCGCCCTGTTCCTTCTGCGCCCACAGCAGGGTTTCGTGCGCGTTGGTGAAGCGCACGCCCCTGAAGTTGGGCATGGGGTTGGCTTTGATCCAGACCACGTCGTTCAATATCCAGTAGCCCAAATCCATGAGCAGGGCCCCGACGCGATAGATGTTGTGATACGAGCCGATGACCCACAGCGTGCCGGTGTCCTTCAGCACGCGGCGGCAGGCCGCCAGCCACTCGCGGGTGAAGGCATCGTAGTCGGCAAAACTATCGAAGCGATCCCACGCCTCGTCCACCGCGTCCACTTTGGTCATGTTGGGCCGCCACAATTCCTGTTGCAGTTGCAGGTTGTACGGCGGGTCGGCGAAGATCAAATCCACCGACTTCTCAGGGAGAGCGTTGAGGGTGGCGACACAGTCGCCCACGAGGACGCGGTTGACGGGGAGTCGAGGCTGGGTCATTGGCCCTATCCCGGTCTATTTCAACACATACTTCGCCGCGGCGGTGGCCATGAGCGCCGCGGCCTGCACCAGCGCGCGTTCGTCAATGTCGAAGCGCGGATGATGGTGCGGGAAGTTCAACCCTTTTTCGGCATTGGCCGAGCCGACGAAGAAGTAGCACCCCGGCACGGTGGACATCATGTAGGCCATATCTTCGGAGCCCATGGTGCGCTCGTCGGCGGACACGTGGGTGACGCCCGGCATGGACTGCGCCGACTGGCGCACTGCGGCGCTCATGGTGGCATCGTTCACCACGGCAGGGGTGGTCACTTGCCACACGGCTTCGGCGCGGCACTGCATGGCCGCCGCGATACCCTGCACAATTTCGTCGAAGCGCCGCAGCACCCGGGCGCGCACTTCGGGTTTGAAGGTGCGCACCGTGCCCATGAGCGTCACCGAGTCGGGAATGACGTTGAAGGCCTCGCCGCCTTTGACGGAGGTGACCGACAGCACGGCGTTTTCCAGCGCGTCCACGTTGCGCGACACGATGGTTTGCAGGGCGCTGACGATCTGCGCCGCGGCCACAAGGGGGTCCTGCGTTTGGTAGGGCGAGGCGCCATGCCCGCCCTTGCCGAACAGCGTCACGGTGAATTTGTCGGCAGCGGCCATGCAGGGGCCGTCGGTGGCGGCCACCCAGCCCACGGGCTTGTCGTTCCACACGTGCAGGGCCAGCGAGCGCTCGGGCGCAGGGCTTGCCATCACGTCATCTTTCACCATGGCCGCCGCGCCGCCCAGCCCCTCCTCTGCCGGTTGAAACACAAACTTGAGCGTGCCCGCCATTTGCTTGCGCATGGGCATAAGCATTTTGGCAACTGCCAGCCCCACGGCGGTGTGGGCGTCGTGGCCGCAGGCGTGCATCACGCCGGATGTTTCCGAAATGTAATCGGCGGTGTTGGCCTCGGTGATGGGCAGGGCATCCATGTCGAAGCGGAGCAGCACGGTGGGGCCGGGTTGGTCGCCCTCCATCAGCCCCACCACGCCCGTGCGCCCCACCCCGGTGCGCACTTCAAGCCCCAGCCGGTTGAGTTCCTGCGCCACAATGCCGGCCGTGCGCACTTCCTGAAAGCCCAGCTCGGGATGGCGATGAAAATCGCGGCGGCGGGCGATCATTTCCGGTTCGAGAGATTTCGCCAGTGCGTAAAAGTCAGTCATTGCAGTGCGCCTTATTTGTGTCCTTCAATGGCATAGATGGTGAAGTCGCGGAATTTGGCGTTGGCGAATTGATCGGCGGCCGATGAAGCCACAAACAACCCCACGCGCCCTTCGCGCACGCTACCCACTTCCACCGAGGCCAACAGATGCCCGTTGACTCCGATTTTGATGCGCGAGCCGACCACTTTGACCATGAGCACGTTAGGCTCGTTGTCGGCATTGAAGAGATCGGAGAATTGAAACTCGAGCAGCCGCCGTTCGCGCGCGCCGGAGTGAACCGAGAGACTGTAGTAGCCGTTGCGCCTGAGGGAGAACTTGAGATGCCCGGCGTTGTTTTTGCAGAACACCAGTCCGCACTCGGCCTCCGGGCCGTTGGTGCGCGGAATTTGCGCCCGCACTTTGGCCTCGAAGCTCGACAGCTTGGGCGGGGCGTCGTGCACGCTCATCCAATTGGGCCGCGTCACCCCGATGGTCAGGAAGCCGCCGCGCCTGTCCAACTCACAATCCTCGTCTTTGCTGGGGGACGGCCAACCGGAAGCCTTGGTGTGCAAGTCGTCTTGCCAGACCAGTGTTTTGCTCGCCCTGGCAACGGGCCGCTCGCCGCTCGGGCCGCGCTCGCGGTCGTATTTCGCGCGGCTGGCCGGGTCCGACAGCACGGCGTACGCTTCGTTGACCAGCTTCATCTTTTCAGCCGAGGCTTTGTCGCCGCCGGTATCGGGATGGTATTTGCGGGCCAGGCGGCGGTACACCGCCTGAATCACTTCGGCCTCGGCATCCGGCGCCACCTGCAAAACCTTGTAATAGTCTTTGGTCATGGCTTTTCTCGGAAGTACAACAGCATGTCGTCTTCCGGGTGCGGCACGTTGAGCACGGCCAGCATGGCGGCCAGTTCGCCCCGATGGTGGGTGCCGTGGTTGGCAACGTGCAGCATCAACTGGCCCAACGGCATCGACCGTGTTTCACCGCGCGTGTTGGTATACGTCACCGGCTCGCCCAAAGCCTTTTCGGTGCAAGTCACCAAAAAATCTTTCATCTCAGACTCAACGCGCATCCACGCCGTTTGCAAATCGGCAAAGGTGGTGAACTCCGCCGCCTGGCGCATGGCCTTCGGGGAATTGCCCTGCCAGCGAGCCAGCCAGATCGTTTCGGCGGCGAACATGTGCGTGAGCACCCCGTGCACACTGCCCCACGAATGACCCAGCGAGCGATCCCATTGCTCCAGTGTGAGAGCCTGACACGCGTTGAGCATGCGCGCATTTGCCCAGTGGTTGTATTCGTACAGCGTCTTGATCGTCGATAGCGATGTGGACATCCTTCTCCCCGGTCTCAATCGAATACGAGCGCCCCGGCCCCTTGCAGTTCGCCGCGCTTGAGCATTGCCAGCGCGATATTGGCTTCGGCCAATGCAAACGTCGTGACGTGCGTGCGCACCGGAATCTGCGCCGCCAGGGCCATGAACTCGGCGGCGT
>JACRBQ010000044.1 GCA_016213135.1 Chloroflexota bacterium
TCCTGTTTCTCATCCATGCTGTCTCCTTTTTGAAGACAGCATGGATCAAAGTCGACTTATGGAACAGCGCTCAAAAAACTGTTAGCGATGTCTTGAGCCTTTTTCGAGATAAAACTGTTAGCGATGTCCTGAGCCCTGACAACTACTGACTACTGATCACTAACCACTAACCACTAACCACCGCCCACTAACCACTACTCCGGCGGCTCCACGTGGACGACGACGCGTTTGATCTCCGGCACGGTGGTGAGGATACGATGGTCTACGGCTTCGGCGAGAGCGTGGGCCTCGGTGATGGGTTTGCCGGCCGGCAGGGTAATGTGGATGCTGGCGGTGAACTGCCCCCCCAAGTGGTGCAGTTGAACGTCGTGCGCGGTGCCCAATCCGGTCACGTCATCCGCCAGGGAGGCAATGCGACGGGCCAGCGCGGCGTGGTGCGTGCTGGCGGGGTCTTCCTCCCCCGGCACCGCGGCAGGCAGCGGCTCGAGGTGCGTGGTCACCGCGCCCACGCGCGGAATAGTGGCCCGGATGCGCCGTTCGAGCGTGTCGGCGATGGCGTGGGCCTCGCCCAGCGTAAGGTGCGCCGGCACTTCGACGTGCATTTCAAACGTGTAGCCGCCGGAGGTTTCCTCGTGGGCGTGCAGATCGTGGATGCTCACCCCGAGGGCATCGGCTTCGGCCCGGGCGCGCACGGTGAGGGCGCTCCATTCCGATTGGATGGGGTCGCTGCCGGGTTCGATGTGCACCACGGCATCCACCACGCCGGGCACGTCGGCCAGCAGCCTCCGCTCCACTTCGGTGGCGATGGCATGGGCCTGGGTGGTGGACATGGCCGGGTCCACGGTGACGTGCACATCGACGAAGGCGGCGTCGCTCGGGCCGCGGGACCGGGCGCCGTCCACAAAGGTCACCCCCGGCACGGCGGCCGCGGTGCGTTCGACGAGGCGGGGATCAATGGCCGAGGCGTCGGTCAGCACGTACGAGGTCTGCCGTAATATGGCGAAGGCGGCGCGGATGATGAGGACGACCACGGCGGCGGCGACCAGCAGGTCGATCCAGGCGATGCCCAGCCGGGTGGCAATGAGCGACACGACCACCGACACCGTGATGAAAAGATCGGTGCGGGTGTGGGTGGCATCGGCCAGCAGGATTTCGGAGCGCAGGGCGCGTCCCTGCCGCGTTTCGTAAAAGACGATGAAGAGGTTGACGAAAAAGGTGGCCGCCATGATGGCGATGTCGAGCGGGGTGACGACGGGCACGGCGTGCCCGGTGAGGCGATCAAAGATGCCCTTGGCGATTTCCCACGAGACGAGCAGTAGCATGGCCCCGATGCCGAGGGTGGCGACGGTTTCATATTTGCGGTGGCCGTAAGGGTGGTCGTCGTCGGGCGGGCAGGAGGCCATCCACAGCCCGGCCAGTCCGACGATGTTGGACGACGAGTCTACGGTGGAGTGAAAGCCGTCGGCGATGACCGACAGCGCGCCCGTGGCAAAACCGATGACCAGCTTGATCGCGGTGATGGCGATGTTCAGCCCCAAGGTGACGAGCAGTACGCGGCGGACAAGGCGAGTGCGGGACATGGGAAATGATGAATGATGAAGGATGAACGATGAACGATGCGTTCGGGTGGCTGATAGCTGAAAGCTGATTGCTGCTTACGGTATGGGCGTATCAGTGGGCGTGGGGCTGGGGGCGTCGGTGGGCATCGGGGTCGGTGTGTCGGATGGGAGCAGAGTTGAAGTTGAAGTCGAAGTTGCCGTTGCCGCCGGGGTGTCGGTCGGGGTGGCCGAGGCAGGCGGGGTGAGCGTCACGGTGGGCGTCTCGGTCGGGATGGCTGTGTCGGTGGGGGGTGGCTCGGTAGGCGGCACCGGGGTGGGGTGCTGGATCGTCACATGGATGCGCGCTTCGGCAGAGTGCCCGGCTTTATCAAACAGCACGAGGCGCAGCGTGGCCGGGCCGTCGGGCAGAGCGGCGGTGTCCCAGTCGCCCATGTAGGCGGCCTGCGGGAAGCGCGTGGTGTTGGGGTCGAGCACGGAGGCCCAGCCGCCGGGGTCGTGGCTGAGGCCGTAGTCCACGATGAAGTGATCGAAGTCGCCGTGGGTCACGTCGGCGAGGCCGAAGATTTGGATGACGCCATCGAGCGTTTGCCCCTCGGAGGGCGACACGAGGGAGACGACGGCGCGCGGCGACGCTTCGGTGCAGGGGCCGGGGGGCGCAAGGGTGACCGGGAAAGTGATCTGCAAAAGCGCGGCCCACGTCTGCCCGGCCCCGTTGTGTTCGAGGTAGTCGAGCACGGCGGGGTCGGAGATGTTGACGATTTCCTTTTCTTCCCAATCGTTGGGGCAGGCATTGCTGGCGAACAGGCCGGAGAATTTGTCGATGAAGGCTTTGGCCACGAGGTCGGCGCCGGGGGTCAGGGGAGGCTGGTCGGCGGCAAAGGTTTCGGTGATGACGGGCGATTCGTTGGGGCGGCGCGGGTCTACCAAAGTTTGGCAGTAGTCGTTCACGGCGGCCCCGGTGACGGCGCAGATGTTGGCGGTGATGAGTCCCGGCGGGGGGGCGAAGGGGGCGGGGGCGTTCAGTTGAACGCCCGTACCGAGGGCGGCCCATGCGCCTTCCATCACGTTGTGCCAAATGGGCCCGGCCCCGGTGACGCCGCTCACACCGTGCGCCATGGGGGTGAAGTCGGCGTTGCCCACCCACACGCCCACGACGAGGTTGGGCGTGTAGCCGATGGTCCAGTTGTCGCGGTAGTCGTTGGTGGTGCCGGTTTTGACGGCGGCCGGGAAGCTGAGGCGCAGCGCCGAGTTGGGGCCGAAGGCCAACGAACGGGCGTGGTTGTCGGCCAGAATGTCGGAGAGGAGGTAGGCGTGCTCGGCCCGGATGGCTTGATGATTCCAGTTGTCCGGCGGCTGCTGGCACGGCTTGTAATCAAGCGCGGTCTGGTTGGCAAACTGATCGCACACCACCGCGCCGCCGGAAGTTTGGATGCGGGCCAGGGCGACGGGGAAGACACGCTTGCCGCCGTTGGCAAAGGTGGCATATGCGCCGGTGAGTTCCAGCGGCGTCACTTCGCCGCCGCCGAGGGTGAGGGCCAGCCCGTAGTCGGGGCGGGTGAGGGTGGTGACGCCGAGTGCTCTGGCAAATTCGATGAGGCCATCGGGCTGCGGGGTTTTGGGGTCGTCGTACACGCCGACGAATTGCAGCGCCTTGACGGCGGGGATGTTGTAGGAGTTGGCCAGGGCGTCGCGCACGCGCACCAGGCCATGGAAGCGGCTATCGTAGTTCTGCGGCTCGTAGGGCGGGTTGGCCCCGTCGGGGAAGCGGGTGGGGATGTCCCATAGGAGGGTGGCGGGGGTCCATCCTTTTTGGAATGCGGCCGCATAGGTAAGGGGCTTGATGGATGAGCCGGGTTGCCGTGGGCGGATGGCCATGTTGATCTGCCCGTCCACCGGGTCGGCGTAATCGTTGGAGCCGACCATGGCGATGATGCGCCCCGTGGGCGGATCGATGGCCACCAGGGCCGCATCGGTGACGTGTGAGTCGGCGAGAGAATCCACCTGCTTTTTCACTTCCGCTTCGGCCAAATCCTGCAGGGCGGGGACGAGCGTGGTGTAGACGCGGTAGCCGGAGCGGTACAGTTCGGGGCCGTATCGGGTTTCGAGGAGCAGGCGGATGTAATCCACCCAGTGCGGGTATTTGGCGTCGTTGACCGGCGGCGTGAAAGTGTGGCTCTGGATTTCGAGGATGGCGGTGGCGGCGTCGGACGGGGTGACGCAGACGGGCTTGGCCGAATTGGAAACGGCGATGCCGCTGTTTGGCGCGGAGCAGTCGCCGCCGGCGGCGAGCATGAGCAGCAGCACTTGCTTCTGGCGGTTGAGGGCGGCGTCGCGGTTGGTGTAAACGTCGTAAGTGGCCGGGGCTTGCGGCAGCCCGGCGAGGAAGGCGGCCTCGGAGAGGGTGAGCGAGGCGGCGTCTTTGCCGAAGTAAGTTTCGGCGGCGGCTTCGATGCCGTAGTCCAAATTGCCGTAATAAATTTCGTTGAGATACAGTTCGAGAATCTGGTCTTTGGTGTAGCGGCGATTGATTTCGGCGGCGAGAATGATCTCGCGCAGCTTGCGGTCGAAGGAATGCTCGTAGCAGGCCGTGGGGGCGTCGGGCTTGTCGCATTCGGCCAGGCGCAGGTAGAGCGCGCGGGTGAGCTGCTGGGTGATGGTGGATGCGCCGGTGAACTCGCCGCCGTAGCGGTAAGCGCGATAGACGGCTTTGAGGATGGCGAGCGCGTCGAAGCCGGGGTGGCTGTAATAGTCGCGGTCTTCGGTGGCTATGGTGGCGGCCACGAGGGCCGGGGATATTTTGTCGAGGGGGATGCGCGTGCGGCGGCCCTTGTTGGGATCGTTGATCTCGTACAGCAGCGCCCCGCCGGAATCGTAAATGTAGGTCGATTCAAATTGCGCGGCGCGACTGTTGATGTCGTTGATGTCGGGCAGGGTCTTGGCGATCTGGTAATACTGGTAGATGCCGTAAGTGGCAAGGATGATGGCGGCGACGAGGCCGAGGACGGCAATGACGATGAGGCTGACGAGGATGAAGCGCAGGACGCGTTTGCCCTTCGACACGCTTCGCGTCAGGACGCGGCGGCGCGGCGGCGTGGCGGGTGCGGCTTTGCCTGCCACGAACGGGCGGACTTCGGGGCTGGCCCGATTCGGGCCGCTGTCGCCTGCGCGCGCGGTGGCGCGGGTGGCGAGCGGGTCGCGTTCGGGGGCGGGGAGGGGCAGGGGGAACGAGTCGGTGTTGAGGTCAACACGGCGCGAGACCGGCGGCAGCTTGGGCGGCAGGCCGTTGGCGGGCTGCTCGGGTTCGTAGGGTTGAGTGGGTTCGTCGCGCGGGTCGCTAGCCATGAGGGCGATTATAGCCGAGAGCGAACCGATCCGCGCGATCCCTACCTCGGCCCTCCCCCATCACCCCTGCGGCAACTCATGTGGTGCGACCGGCGCGTTGGTCTGCTTCCGGGTGGCGGGCGATGCAAGCAGCGTGAATAGCTTCCAGCACGGCGGCCAGATTGTGATGCACGTCGTGGTTGGTAAAGCGAACGACGCGATGACCGCGCTCTTCCAGCCAGGCTGTGCGCGCCGCGCCGTAGGCGGCCTGCCCGGGTTCGGCGTGCGTGTCACCGTCTATTTCGATGACGAGTTTGGTCGCGGCGCAGCAAAAGTCGGCGATGAAATGACCGATAGGATGTTGCCGCCTGATTTTGACTCCCAGTTGATTGTTCCGCACGGCGGCCCAGATTTTGGCTTCAGCGGGGGTGAGCGGGTGGCGCATTTCGCGGGCGCGCTGAAGAAGGGGAGGGTAGACGTAGTGTTCTTTCAACTCGTGTTTTCGAGGCATGTTTGGATTACGCCCTCACCCCGGCCCTCTCCCGGAGGTAGAGGGCCGGGGTGAGGGCGATCTATGTTTCCTCCGCCACTCGTATCTCCTCCTCCGTCAGCCCATACAATTCATACACCAGCGCGAGTCAGGTGCATGCAGGGTTGGGCGGCCACCTTGCTTATTGGAGCGCATTGACAAACTCTCCAGCCGTAGAATAACGCTCATCGGGATTTTTTGCCATTGCGCGACGGATGGCGCGGGCAGTCTCAACTGAAATCTCTGGCACAACGTCACGCGGGTCAGGTGGCGGTTGGGTCATGTGAGCAATGAGTAACGCACCGGGGTTGTTGTGCTGAAATGGAAGTTGCCCTGTGAGCATTTGGTAGGTCACAATTCCGAAAGCATAAATATCAGCTCGCCTGTCAATATTTGCCGCGCCCCGAATTTGCTCAGGCGCAATGTAATCAAACGTGCCCAATACGCCGCCGGTGCGTGTGTAGCGTGTGGCGTTACCGATGATTTTGGCAATACCGAAATCCGTCAGTTTGGGGTTGAGATTGGGAGGAGCGTTTTCAATCAAGATATTGGAAGGCTTAATATCTCGATGTACCAAGCCTTGCGCGTGGGCATAATCCAGCGCGCTGGCAACGCCCTTGAGAATCGAAACAACTTCGGTAAAAGGCAAATGGCCTTGTTGTGTCAGGCGATGCCCTAAATCGTTGCCCGCGACGTATTCCATGACCATGTAGTGCGTGCCGCCCCATTCACCAAAGTCAAAAACACGAATGATATTAGGGTGTTGTAGTTTCGCCATAGTTTCGGCTTCGCGGGTAAACCGTTTGCGGAAGTCGGGGTCGGTGGTGAGATGTGCGGGAAGAACTTTGATGGCCACCGGTACGCCAAGCGTAGGATGCGTGGACTTATAGATTTCAGCCATGCCACCCCGTCCGATGAGTTCAAGCCCTTGATATTCGCCAAAGCCAGTTTGCTTGATGACACTGGTGACGCTGGTTGCAGCGGGCGCAGGCGTTTTTTGGTAGTCAATTTGGATGCTGTAGAAGCGCCGATCCACGAAGCTTTGTAGACGGCGGCGGATGGGCTGAAAGACCGCCCCGAAAATCAAGGCAGCAGAGACCAATGCAATAACGGATTGTTGCCCGCCGCCGAGGTTTTGAAAGACAAGCGAGATGAGTAAGAGGCTGCCACCCGACAGCGCGACCAATACAATGGTGAGTGCACCATAGACAAGCGAACGGTTGATGACGAAATCAATATCCCACAAGCGATGGCGCAGGATGGCAAAGCCCAGAGAGATCGGCATGAGACTCACGGAGATGACACTCAGCGTGCTTGAAATCCCGATATAAAGGAGCCCTGGTGAAGTCGGTTGACTGAGCGCGGGGAAAATCACCCCCGGTAAGAGCGGGATGATCCATCCCAGAAAGACTGCCACCCCTAATCCAAATACGACCCACTTGGTCTGTTGACGCTGGAGAGGACTGGCGTGGCGAACATAGCGGTAAAGCTGGGCGAGCAGGGCGCTGCCATACGCGACCAGCAGTACCAGAAAAATGACGGGAAACGGCCACGTCCTCGGACCGGCCGGGGGGAAGAAAATCGCAATCAACATCCATCCGGCCCAGATGAGTGCCAACCAGCGCGTCCAGCGGGGTACGAATCGTCCATCGGGGAAGAGGAAGAAGAACACGACAACCGAAACCTGGCCAAACACAACCACGAAGTCAGCGGGCAAGCGCCAGGCGGGCTGACCCCCGCCCAGGGTGCTAATGACCCCGGAGACAACGTTTGCCCCAAATGTTACTAACATGAGCGATAGAAAGATGGCCATCCAATCCTCAGACCTGCGCCAGAAGATCACCGCGGCAGTGGTGAGGAACGCCGCCATCTTGGCGAGTTCAAGGATCAGGAAATAATTAGCGAAGGAGTCAACCGAGAGGTTGAACTGCAAGAGCGCATCCTCGTATCCAAGGACCACACGGCGTACTTCGGTAAAGGTCGGGGTGATGCCTGCCGCGTACAGAATCATGGTCAGCACCATGATCGCCAATTGCGCCACGCGGGCGGCACCGAGCCAGCTCCCTTGCAGGCGAGTGGAGGTATGACGAGGTAGGTCAGTGCTCATCGTGGTCCCTGTGAGAGCGTGCGAGATAAGGGATGAGATGCTATACCCATCATACTACGATCAGGCCAAGAAACGAGGCCGATTGAAAGGGCCAGCTCCTTGCAATTGGACTTTTGGCAAAACTAAAAACTGATGTTCTGCTTTGGACGAATTTACAAGCTCGAACAGCCGCTTGGGCGTAAAAACGGGGAGAAAACGTTTCTCCGAAGCTCGCTATGACGGGCGTAGCGAAGTTTTCTCGGAGGCCGCCGAGATGCGGGAGAATTATTTGGCAGTTTGAGCAAAATCCAGTACGTCTCAAACCCCCGAATCATTCGCCAGAGCATTCTCCACCCGTCTCAAGCGGTCAGAAGGGCGCTGATTTCGGTCAACTTGACGGCCTTTGGCTACTACACCGCCTCCGCCCTCCCATCCACACGCTGGCATTTTCGCGTCCTGCTCTTGCAGGAGCCAGGTAGTGCCCAACGAGTTGCGCGGGGTCGAAGGTGGCATGGGTCACGTTGCACCGTCCGCCGCCGGAGATTCGCACTTTGGCTAAAAGCCGGCGGCTGTGTTCGAGCAGCAGCACCCGGCAGCCGGGGCGGGCCTCGGCGGCAGTGACGGCGGCCCCTCCGCCGATGACGATAATGGAGAGCGGCTCGGTCACGGGAGAGGGAAGGGCAGCGGCGGTTTCATCGCCAAAATGATCAGCCCGCGCGTGAGGTCGCCGGCATACACGCAGGTGGCCGCCTCGCCGGCCACAGTGCAGGCGCGCAGGCGCACGCCCCAAATGCCGTCGAATATGTCGCTGCCGAAAACGCCTTTGGTCTTTGTGGGGCGCACGGCTTTGAACGCAAACGGAGTCACGGTGGGATGTTCGGGGTCGTGCGTGTCGTATTGGAACACGCGCACGCCGTCGGTGTACCAGCCCACAAACAGCAAGTCGCCCGCCACCAGCAAATTGTGCGGCGAGGAGTATTGGCTGTCCAGCGCAATAGCCGCCGCCTCTTTGGGCGCGGCCATATCGCGGATGTCGTACAGGCGCAGTTGGCTGAGGGGCGGGCGGTAGTTGACCTCGTCTTCCACAAACACAAATTGCCCGTCGGCAGTGGGGTAGGCTTTGTGTATTTGCAGCCCCTCGGGGGCGATGCTTCCCGGCGCGTTGAGCGGGGTGATGGGCTGCCCCGCCTCCACCTGCGCTCGATCCAAAATGATCAACCCCGACGACCAGTAGGCCACGTATACCCGAGCCCCCACGATGGTGGTGTCGTGAACGAAGTGATCCGGGTCGGCGTTGCTCACGGTGTAGCGGTTGATCTCGCGCACGCGCGACAAGTCGCGGACATCCAGCACGCGCAGGTCGCCGGTGGAAATGTTGGAAACGTAAATGTAAGCGCCGTTGCCCTCGGCGTCCGCGCTGATCTCGGCCGTGTGGGTGTTGCACCACGGCACGGCAGAGCCGGTGTTCTTCGAGGAATACAAATCAACCAGTTTCGGCTGCGCCGGGTCGGTCACCTCCACCACGGCCACGCCGCACACGATGTTGTTGTCTGGCTCCAGTGACAGGGCCAGATACCAACGGCTGCCTTGCCGGAACGCTTTCACGTCGGCGGTGTAGGCGGTCACGTTCCACCGCCATGCGCCCACCGGGGAGGGGTGGGCGGGGTCGGTCACGTCGGCGATGAAGAAGGCGGCCTCGAAGGCCAGCGACTGCACGGTGTACACGCGCCCGCCCGTTTCGATGAGATCGATCTCGCCGTTGAAGCAATAGCCGGTCGGCAGGTAGGCCACTTCCGTCAGCTTGTCGGCGGCGAGGCTCAAAGGCGACTCTTTGCAATCGTCGGGCAGGCTTTGAATTCGCTCCAGGCCGAACTGGGCGGCGGGGTTGGCGGTGGCCTCTGGCGTGTCGGTCGGCGCAGGCGTAGGGGTGGGGGCGAGGCCCCGCGTGAGCGTGTTACAACTGAGCAGCGCGAGCAAAGCCAGTACAGCGGCGGCGAGACGTTTCATGCAGATGTTATACTACGGAACAATGAACAATGAACAATGAAGAATGAACAATGAACAATGAACAATGGTGACGACTGATAACTGGATGCCAACTACCAGCCACCAACCACCAGCCGCGAACCGGGGGACCCATGGATGTCTATTTTTACAACACGCTGACACGAGCCAAAGACAAATTCGAGCCGCTGTCGCCCACCGAAGTGAAGATGTACACCTGCGGCCCCACCGTGTACCGTTACGTGCATATCGGCAATTTGCGCACGTGGCTTATGGCCGACCTGGTGCGCCGGGTGCTGGAGTTCAACGGCTACACCGTGACGCAGATCATGAACATCACCGACGTGGGACACATGGCCGAGGACGACTCGCTCACCGTGACGCCCGGCGAAGACAAAGTGCTCTCCGCCGCCGCCGCCGAAAAGAAAACCCCCGCCGAGATCGCCGCCTTTTACACCGCCGACTTTTTGGAGTCGCTGGCGGCTATGAACATCCAGCCCGCGCAGCGCTATCCCAAAGCCACCGAGCACATTCCACAAATGCTGGCGCTCATTGAAGAACTGGAGCGCAAGGGGCTGGCCTACGAAAAACAGGGCGCGGTGTTTTACGACGTGTCCGAGTTCCCGGCCTATGGCCGCCTGTCGGGCCACGCGCCGGAGGATTTGCGGGCGGGCATCAACCGGGTGGAGATCGACGAAACTAAAAACGACCCCAACGACTTTTTGCTGTGGCGCACGGCGGGCGAGCATCGCACGGTCAAATGGGACTCGAAGTGGGGGCCGGGCTTCCCCGGCTGGCACATCGAATGTTCGGCCATGGCCATGCACTACCTCGGCCCGCAGTTGGACATTCATACCGGCGGCGAAGATCTCGTCTTTCCGCATCACGAAAACGAAATCGCCCAGAGCGAGGGGGCCACGGGCAAGCCCTTTGTCCGCCTGTGGATGCACGGCGCGCACCTGCTGGCCGAGGGGCGAAAGATGTCGCGCTCGGTGGGCAATGTGCTGCGGCTCAAGGATTTGCAGGCCGAAGGCATCCACCCGTTGGCCTTTCGCCTGCTATGCCTGGGCATCGACTATCGCGGCCACATGAATGTGACCTGGGACTCGCTGCGCGCCGCGCAAGGTTCGCTGGAGCGCCTGCGCCGTTACGCCGTCGATTGGAGCGCCGACACACGCCTCACTGACGTTTCGCACGAACCGGCGCTGGCCGCCTATCGCCGGAAATTCCACGCCCTCATCAACGACGACCTGCGCTTCCCGCAAGTGATGCCGTTGGTGTGGGATATGGCAAAATCCGATCTGCCCCCGGCGGCCAAAGCCGGGCTGCTGCTGGGGTGGGATCGGGTCCTGGGGTTGGGACTGGGCGAGATGGTGGCCGCCCCGGTGGAGGCGCTGGTTCCCATCGAGCGGGCGTTGCTGGACGAGCGCGCCGCCGCCCGCGCCGCGAAGGACTGGGCGACCGCCGACCGCCTGCGCGACCAACTGGCCGGCCTCGGCATTGCGGTGACCGACGGCAAAGACGGGCAGACGTGGAGCCGGAAATAGCGAACCTCCAACTTCAAAACTCAAAACTCAAAACTCAAAACTCAAACATGCCTTTCCCTGATTATCACCTTCACTCCAACTTCTCTTGTGATTGCCACGCAACGATGGCCGAGATGTGCCGGGGCGCCATTGACAACGGCCTCACCGAAATCGGCTTCACCGAACATTACGATCTCGTCCCCGCCGAATCGTGCCGCGACTGGTTCCGGCTGGACTCGTGGGCGGCGGATTTGGAGCGCTGCCGCGCCGAGTTCGACGGGCGGCTCACGCTCCGCGCCGGAATAGAACTGGGCGAGCCGCACCGCTATCAGGCCGAAGCGCAGGCCATGCTGGCGCGCTACCCGTTCGATTACGTCCTCGGCTCGCTGCACTGGGTGGGCGACGAAACCATTTTTGATCCGAACTACTTTCGCCGCGCGCCGGACGAGGCTTACCGGCTTTTTTATGAAGAATTGGAGCGCATGACCCGCGCCGGCGGCTTTGATGTGTTGAGCCACTTTGACGTGCCCGCGCGCACCTCGTTCAACGTGTATGGTCGTTACGACCCCCGGCCCTTCGAGCCCTACATCCGCCCGGTGCTGAGGAACTGCATCGAGCGCGGCATTGCGCTGGACCTCAACACCAAAGGCCTGCGCAGCAAATGCCACGTGCTCACGCCGGGGCAGGATATTTTGCGATGGTACGTGGAGATGGGCGGCGACCGCGCCATTCTCGGCTCCGATGCCCACCAGCCAAAATTCGTCGGCGCAGACTTCGCCGACGCATTGGATGTTGCCAGAGCCACCGGACTGACGCACCTGACCTATTTTGAAAAGCGGCAAGCGCGGATGGTGGCGATTGCGTAAAATTATTGTCAGTAGTCTGTGAGCACCCTGAGCGGAGGCCCACGCGAAGCGTAGGCCGAAGTCGAAGGGCGCCCATTCAACGGAGGACACCATGACTCAAACGACCCTCGGCTCTCTTCCCGGCCACCTCGCCCGCCCGTCGGGCAACGGCCCCTGGCCCGGCCTCATCGTGATACAGGAATGGTGGGGGCTGGATGCCCAGACCAAAAGCATTGCCGACCGCTTTGCCGCCGAAGGCTACCTCGCCTTTGCGCCCGACGTGTACCACGGCGAGCTGGCGGCGCTGGGCGACGGCGATAAAGCTATGGCGCTAGTGCAGAAGTATGGCCCCAACGCCCCGGCGGAACTGGCGGCGGCATTCGACGCGCTGAAGCAACTTCCCGAGTGCACCGGCAAAGTGGGCAGCGTGGGCTTTTGCTTTGGCGGGCGCATGTCGCTGGCCCTGGGCCTCAGCCGCCCGCTGAGCGCGGTGTGCACGTTTTACGGCGGCGGCATGCAGCAGTTGTTCGATCAGTTGGGCGGCCTCAAGGCCCCGGTGCTGGGGCTGTTCGGCGACAAGGATCAATCCATCCCCGTGGGCACGGTCGAGGAGTTCGAGCAGTTGCTCACCCGGCACCGCATTCCCCACGAGGTGAAGGTGTACCCCAACTCCGGCCACGCCTTCTTCCGCGATAGCGACCCCAGCGTGTTCAAGCCCGAAGCGGCAAAGGATGCATGGGAGCGGGCGAAGGCGTTCTTTGCCGAGAATCTGCTATCATGAGTGCAGTGCCGGGATGTGAGGCAGAAAGACAGGAGGCGGCTCCATGCTCAAAGAATCTGACAACATAATTTTGCCGAAAGTTGCACCGGGCGACCGAATGACGGATGACGAGTTCTTCGAGTTCGCGCCCGAAGATCGCAAGGCCGAATTGATTGGAGGGGTATTAGTGATGCCATCACCCGCTTTTGATCCGCATGAAGACCGGCAAGGATTTCTCATTACTATCCTGCGGGCGTACGTCCGGCATAAACGGCTGGGTGTGGTGCGAGGGTCTCACACCGCCGTTCACCTACAAACCGGTGAGAACTACGAGCCGGACGTTCTCTTTGTCGCAGCCCATCGGGCGCAGATTGTCAGGCGCGAGGGCATCTTTGGCGCGCCCGATCTGGTCGTTGAATTGCTCTCGCCGGGAACGGCCAATTACGATTGGGGTGTTAAGCGCCGGGTGTACGCCCAAAGCGGCGCGCGCGAGTTGTGGCTCATTGACCCGAACGGCCTGGATGGTTCGGCTTTCTTTCAGCGCGGCGAGACCGGGTTGAATGAAGTGGCTATGGAAGATAATGTCTTGCGTTCGTCCGCCGTGCCGGGCTTCTATTTGCGCGCCGAATGGCTATGGCCCGACGGCGGCGAACTGCCTGACGAGATGAGTGTGCTGAAAGAATTGGGCGTGACGTAAATGGCGGCCGGCCAGATTCGCCGTCTGGGCCTTGTTCCCTACCGTGAAGCGTGGGAGCTGCAAAAGCGCCTCGCCGCCGAGCGCGCTGCCGGGGCCATCCCCGATACGCTGCTGCTGCTCGAACATCCCCACACGTACACGCTGGGGCGGAGCGGCCACGCGGAGAATCTATTGCTCAGCGAGGCGCAATGCGCCCAACGGGGCATCACGGTGGAGTGGGTGGACCGGGGCGGCGACATCACCTATCACGGGCCGGGGCAGTTAATCGGTTATCCCATTCTCAGCCTGGGCAAGCCCACCGGCGCGGCGGGGCACATCCCGCAGGCAGACTACGTGGGCTATGTGCGGCGCGTCGAGGAAATGATCATCCGCACGCTGGCGCGGTTTGGGCTGGCCGCCGGGCAAATAGCGGGGTTGACGGGCGTGTGGGTGCAGCCCGATGTGGCGAGCCGCTGCCCGCACTGCCCGCCCTCGGCGCGGCAGGCGCCGTCGAAAATTGCCGCCATCGGCGTGAAGGTGGACGCGCGCGGCGTGAGCCGGCACGGCTTTGCGCTGAACGTCGCGCCGGAGATGAGCTACTTCGAGGGCATTGTGCCGTGCGGCATCCGGGGGCACGGGGTGGTGTCGCTGGCCGATTTGTTGTTTGAGCCGCCGTCGATGGAGGCGGTGATGGATGAGGTGGTGAGGCAGTTTGGGTGGCTGCTCAGTCCTCCTCGCCACTCTTCGGTTTGTTCCCCAGCACACTCTCAATCCGTTCCATGACCTCCGGCGTCAGTTTGGCAACCACGTCCAGCGCCTTCAAGTTCTCGCGCACTTGCGCCACGCGGCTGGCCCCGGTGATGACGGTGCTGACGTCCGGGTTCTTCACGCACCATGCCAGCGCCATCTGCCCCAGGGTGCAGCCGAGGTCGTCGGCGATGGGCGCGAGCTTCTTCGCCGTTTCAATCTTGTCCGGCGTGATCTCTTCCTTCAGCCATTCGTAGCCTTTGAGCGTGGCCCGGCTGCCGGCCGGGATGCCGGCGTTGTATTTGCCGGTGAGGATGCCCGAGGCCAGCGGACTCCAGGTCGTCGCGCCCAGCCCGATCTCTTTGTACAGCCGCGCGTACTCTTTTTCCACCCGCTCGCGGTGCAGCATGTGATATTGCGGCTGCTCCATTTGCGGCTTGTGCAAATGGTGCTTGTCGGCAATATGCCAGGCCTGCATGATCTCATCGGCGCTCCACTCGGAGGTGCCCCAATAGAGAGCCTTGCCCTGAGTGACGATGTCGTGCATGGCGCGCACGGTTTCCTCGATGGGCGTTTCGCGGTCAGCCCGGTGGCAGAAGATCAGGTCCACGTAATCCAGTTGCAGGCGCTTGAGCGAGCCGTCAATGCCCTCCATGAGCCGCTTGCGGTTGAGGGTGTTTTTCTCGTTGGGGCCGTCGTGCAAGCCCCAGTAGATTTTGGTCGAGACGACGTAGCTGCCGCGCCGCCAGCCCGCCTTTTTGAGCACTGCGCCCATCACGGTTTCGGATTGGCCGTTGGCGTACACTTCGGCGTTGTCGAAAAAGTTCACACCCGCATCGTAGGCGGCGGTCATGCACTCCAGCGCCAGGTCTTCGCCCATTTGGTTGCCAAAGGTCACCCACGAGCCAAACGAGAGCGCGCTGACTTTGAGTCCGGCATTGCCGAGACGACGATAGTTCATTGAGGTATCTCCTGTAATAGAAAGGCTTGGGCCGCTATGCCGCCCGCCGGATTTCTTCCACCGCGGCGGGGTTCTCCAGCGAACTGGTGTCGCCGAGGTCGAGGCCCAAATAGGCGGCGCGGATGACGCGGCGCATGACTTTGGCGTTGCGCGTTTTGGGCAGGTCGCGCACAAATTTGATCTCGCGCGGCTTGAGGGGCTTGCCCAACTCGGCGGCCACTTTGTCGCGCAGGGCCTCCCGCAGTTCGTCGGACGGGGCATAGGCGGGCGTGCGCAACACGCAGAAGCATACCACCTCGTTGCCCTTCACCTCGTCCGGCACGGCGATGGCGGCCGCCTCCACCACGGCGGGGTGGCCCACCAGCGCCGATTCGATTTCGGCGGGGCCGACGCGCTTACCCGCAATTTTGATGGTGTCGTCCGAGCGCCCGAGAATATACCACAGGCCGTCGGCGTCAATGGCGGCCCAGTCGCCATGCACCCACACGTCGGGCCAGCGCGACCAGTACGTTTGCTCGTAACGGGCGGGGTCTTTCCAAAAGCCGCGCGTCATGCCGATCCACGGCGCTTTGATCACCAGCTCGCCCACGGCGTTGCGCACCGATTGGCCCTGCTCGTCAAACACGTCGGCGGCCATGCCCGGGCAGGGGGCCGAGAAGGCGCACGGCTTGAGCGGCAACAGCGGGTTGCCCATCACGATGCCGCCGGAGATTTCGGTGCCGCCCGAATAGTTGATGATGGGCAGTTTGCCGCCGCCCACGGTGTTGAACAGCCACAGCCACGGGTCGGGGTTCCACGGCTCGCCGGTGGAGGCAAAGGCGCGCAGCGAGGAGAGGTCGTGCCGCTTCACCGGCTCGTCGCCGAATTTGATGAGGGAGCGGATCAATGTGGGGGAGACACCCAGGGTGGTGATGCGGTGGCGGTGCACCATCGCCCACAGGCGGTCGGGGCCGGGGTAATCGGGCGAGCCGTCGTAAAGGAACATCGTGGCCCCCAGCAGCGTCACCCCGAACACCTGCCACGGCCCCATCATCCAGCCCATGTCGGTCATCCAATAAAGCAGGTCGCCCGGTTGCACATCGGTGCCGAAGGCCATATCCTGCGCGGCCTTCACCGGGAAGCCGCAGTGAGTGTGCACCGCGCCCTTGGGCTTGCCCGTGGTGCCGCTGGTGTAAATGATCATCAGCGGGTCTTCGGCGGCGGTGGGTTCGGTGGGGGCCAGTTCCGGTTGGCGACTCATCTCGTCGTGCCACCAATGGTCGCGCCCGGCTTGCATGGGGACGGCGTTGCCCGCCCGTTTCAGCACGAACATTTTTTGCAGGGTGGGGATTTGCAGGGCAGCCTCGTCGGCGGTGGGCTTGAGGGGCACGAGATGCCCGCGCCGGAAGAAGCCGTCGGCGGTGAACAATGCCCTGGCTCCGGCGTCGTTGAGGCGCGAGGCAATGGCCGTCGCGCCATAGCCGGAGAACAGCGGCAGCACGATGCCACCGATTTTGACGATGGCCAGCAGGGCCACGACGATCTCCGGCGTCATGGGCATGAGCAGGCCGATGGCATCGCCCTTTTTGAAGCCGTGCGACCGCAGCATGTTGGCGCAGCGGTTGACTTCGAAGAACAGCTCGCCGTAGGTGAGCGAGCGCCCGTTGCCCTCTTCGCTTTCGTACACGATGGCGGCGCGGGCTTTGGCTTCGGTTTCAAAGTGCTTGTCCACGCAGTTGTAGACGATGTTGGTCATGCCGCCCACGCACCACTGCGGCCAGGCGATGCCTTTGGAGAGATCGAGCACGGCGGTGTAGGGGTGCTGGAAACCGATGTCGAGGTATTTGAGCACGGCGTCGGTGAACCAGGCCACGTCGGCGGTGGAACGGGCCAGGAGGTCGGCAAAGGTGGCGATGCCGTGCGCGGCCATGAAGCGGGTGAGGTGGGCGCGGGCGATCACGTCGGGCGTGGGCCGCCACACGATGTCGCCGCCGAAGGTGGAACTTAGGGTCTTCTCGTAAAATGTCAGACCCACGCGCTGGATATGCTCGACGACGTCAGGGTCGTTGATCTGGCTCAGGATGGACAGGTCAATGGTGTAGGGCAGGAGCAGGTCATCGAGTTCATCGCTGATGCGATACAGCACCTTCAGCGTCAAATCCGCGCCGCCGCGCAGGGTCAGGTCAATATCCGAACCGTTTTTGTAGTTCCCTTTGGCGCGCGAGCCGTATAGAATCGCCTGTTCCACCTGCGGGTAGCGGGCAAACACGGCGCAAATTTTGTGGATGGTGGCTTCTTTCAGGCCAAAGCGGAGCGTCATGGCCTCGCTTCCTTCAAAGATTCCATCGTGGTTTGTAGCGTCACAAATTCCGAATAATACCGGTTGAGGATGTCGGCGGCAATTTTTTCGGCAACGTCTTCGTTGTACGTGTGACTGGTTAAAGTTCTACTCTTGATCATGTCCATCCATGTTTCGCCGTCCTCGAGCAAGCCGCGCTTGAAGGCCAGGCGAAAGGCGTCACGGCTGCCGTGAATATCGGTTTCGCCCTGGACTTCGAAGTAATCCTTCAACGTGTTCCAGGCTAACTCAAAGGTGTATTCAAACGATTGAATTAAGCCTTGTTGTTCGAGTTCATTCAACGCGCCTTTCTCGATGAATTTCGTCAATTGGCTCAGCGCCTTGGAAAAATGATTGAGTCGCTGAATCCAGCGGATGTCCTGGGTGGTCATTGAGAATCTCCGCAGTTATAGGCGATGTTGGTCATGCCGCCCACACACCACTGCGGCCAGGCGATGCCTTTGGAGAGATCGACCACGGCGGTGTAGGGGCGCTGGAAACCGATGTCGCCGCCGAAGCCTGCACTGAGTTTAGTCGAAGTGGTGAAGTTGGTGTCGGTCATGTCTGCGCCGTCAGGCCGTTTGTTCCGTGAATGCCAGCCAACGCTGGAGTTCAGCAGCAGCGGCGGCGCGAGTCCGACACGATTGTGAGCCCGTAACGCTGCGAGTCAATCCGCCTAGTTGGCCCAGCGGCGCAGCCGCTGTCCGCTGCTGTGACGGGTTGGGTGCGCCTAAGGTACGCGCACCGATTGTAGGCATCAAGGTTTTCCTCTGAATTTCCTCAACCATTCTTGAGCGAGACCCTTCAAATCAACACTGACCAAACCCAAGATATTTGGCTTAATCTCAATGTATTCCCACCAGTTTGCCGTCTGCTTGATTTTGATGGACTCGTGTAAGGCCTCAAGGCCGCTGGGTATGACAGCATCTAGTAAGCGGTACTGTTCCGGAGAGCTGACTCTTTTGCCAGTTTTTGTGACACCTCTTCTCATCTCGTCAGACTCAATCCACTTGTCAATTTCCGACAAATGCAGGCTGTCAACCATGAGTCGAGCATGGAATGGCCAGTGCTCGTAACGGGTCAGGGCCCCGTAGGTTCTCGATAGGGCCAACATTGCCACGGGTTGATCCGTAAGTTGCGTCAGGTCATAGTCGCGTCCATAAACCCAATCTTGTTGCCCTAATTCTTCCTGTAATTCCCGCTTTGCGGTTTCAACAATACTTTCACCTGGGCGTTGTCTCCCGCCGATCAACTGGTATTGCTCGGCATGTGAATCCCATTGATGCAGAAAATATGACTTTGATCTGTCGACGCCTCTTATGATCACGATTGCTATTGACTGAAGCCGTGAATAGCCTGGGTCAATCTTGTTTTGGCGGCTTACCTCAATCCGCTTTTGCTCCATGATTTTCAAGAATTGCGGCCCTGTCTCCAACAAGTTGACGGCCTTGATTTCGCGCGCGGTGCCCGTGCGATCCCAATTGGCCAAGAGCTTCTGTCGATTGGTGATATACCAGTGTAAGCTGTGACGAAAGTAATCTTGGATTTGATCGGCAAATCTACAGGAACTATCTTCCCACTCAAGCACCCCAAATGTTTCAAGAAAACCCAGAACTATCTGAGTCGCACTAATTGCGGCGTCTGTAGAGATTCGTAGCTTTGATGAAACGACTGCCGCAATATCATCAGGTGATCTTCGTTGTTGGCGATGCGACGGGATCTCTTCCAATACGCATAGGATTGCCGTGCGAGAGTCAACTAGCATTATTCCTCCTTTAGCGTTTTCGCGTATGTGCTGCGCCCAACGGTCGAATTCACCCGCTCGGCAGTGAACTAATGACTCCCGCGCGGGGAAGAGTCGCGGGAACTCTCCGAAACTCTGCGAGGGTGAGGCGGTAGCTGTCAGGGGTCACGACATCGTGGACAAATTTTGCGGTTCGATAACGCTAAATTGGGTCACGACATCGTGAACATTTTACGCCGCCGAGAGTGCTGCTTGAACTCTGGCAACAACGGTTCAACGGGTTCATCAATTGCATAA
>JACRBQ010000043.1 GCA_016213135.1 Chloroflexota bacterium
CGGCGAGCGCGCGCAAGATCAGCTCACCATCTTCCGCCCGTTCTACGGGTATCCCCCGTACCGGACGGCCTTCGACGGGCTGTATATGTGCGGGCCAAGCACTCACCCCGAGGGCGGCCTGAGCGGCGCCTGCGGCCACAATGCCGCGGTCGTGATGGCCGAGGATTTGAATTTGAAAAAGTGGTGGGAGAAGTGGTAAGTGCGAATTAGGAAGGAGCGAGGGCTATGGCAGTCGATCTGTCGGTGAATCTAGCTGGACTCAAGTTGAAGAACCCGGTGATCGTTGCGGCGGGCAACCACACCCACGACGGGGCCACGATGGCGCGGGTGGCGCAGTGGGGCCCGGCGGCGGCGATCACCAAGACCATCGTCGCCCAGCCCGTGCCGGACATTCTGCCGTGCTTTGCGCAGGTCAACGGCGGATTTCTGAACACGGTGCTGAGCACGGTCTACCCGGCGCAGCAGTGGTGGGAAAAGGAACTGCCTGAGGCCCGCCGGGGCAACGACATGGCGATCATCGTCAACCTGGCCGGGCGCTGGCCGGAAGAGGCCGCCGAGCTGGCGGCGCAGGCCGAGGCCGCCGGGGCCGACATGATCGAAGTGCCGACCGTCTGCCCGCACATGAAGGAAATCCTTGAGGCGATGTTCCCCGACTTGGAACTGGCTCAACCGGTTTTCACCGACTGTGCGCCGTGGGCGGCGATGTTCAAAGCCGTCAAAGACACGGTGAAGATTCCCGTCGTCGCCAAATTCAGCGGTGGCTTTCTGCACAACGTCAAAGACTGGGCGCGCGCCGCCGTCGACGCCGGGGCCGATGGCATTGACTGCTGCGACTCGCTAGGCCCCGGGCTGTCCATCAACATCGAGACAGGCGAGCCGTGGCTGGGCGGACCGCGCGGCGTGGGCGGGCTGACCGGGCCGGCGATCAAGCCGATCGTTTTGCGAATGGTGATGGAGGTCGCCGAGACGGTGAAGGTGCCGATCATCGGCACGGGCGGCATCACCTCTTACAAGGATGCCGTCGAGTATGTCATGGCCGGCGCGACCGCCGTCGGCATGGCAACGGTCGGGCACGTGCGCGGCATGGAAGCCTACAAAAAGATTCTAAACGGCATCGAAAACTTCCTGGCTGACCACGGCTATTCGAGCCTGGAGGACATTCGCGGGCTGACGCTGCGCCGCATCAAGGAACGCCGGACGCACAACCGCATGGCCATCACCAGGGTCATCCCGCCCACGGTCAACGATCTGTGCAACGGCTGCGGGCTGTGCGCGCGCGTCTGCGTCTTCGACGCCATCGAAATGGTGGACAAGCGGGCGGTGATCCTCAACGACAAGTGCTACGGCTGCGGCCTTTGCGTCAACGTCTGTGGGCGGCCGGGCGCCATTCTTCAACCGTACTTTGAGGCGGCATGACGCGGCGCTTCACGACCGAAGTCACGGTGCAATGGGGCGACGTGGACCTGGCCGGGGTGGTGTACTTCCCGCACTTCTTCCGCTACGTCGATATCGCCGAGGCCGAGTTCTATCATTCGCTGGGGCCGACGGTGCTCGAACTGGAAGAATCGCTCGGCATCCGCCTGCCGCGCGTCGAAGCCACCTGCCGTTTCCTCAAGCCCGCGCGTTTCTGCGACCGGTTGAGTGTGACGCTGGAGATCGGGCGGCTGAGTACGAAGACGGTGAGATATCTCTTCGACGTGAGGCGCGGGGACGAGGCAATCGCCGAGGGTCATCTCGTGATCGCCAGCGTCTCCATAGCGGACTTCAAAGCGATTCCGCTTCCGCAAAAACTGCGGGAGCTTTTGCAACCGTACGCGCCGCCCGATGGCGGGGCATAACCTAAAGGAGGCGAACCATGGCAGATTTATTGATCACGCACGGCAAGACGGGGACGATGGACGGCCAGCGCCGCTTCTTCGACGACGGGGCCATCGCCATCGAGGGTAATACGATAGTCGCCATCGGCCCAACCGCCGAGGTGACCGCCGCCCATGCGGCGAAGCGGACTATCGATGCGTCGGGCAAAGTCGTCCTGCCGGGCCTGATCTGCACCCACGGCCACATGGCAGCCACGCTCAGCCACAACATGCCGGTGGACTTTTCCAAATTCACCAAGTTCACCGACATGATGGAGATGTGGTGGTGGCCACAGGTCGAAGATCAGACTCTGGCTGACGACATTTATTGGGCGACCAAGTTTGCCGCTGCCCGGATGCTCAAATCGGGCACGACCACCATCGGCGATATGCTCGAAGCGCCCTCGGCCCTGCCCGGCGCGCTCGACCCTCAGGCCCGCGCGTGCGACGAAGCGGGCATCCGCGCGGTGCTGGCCTTCGAGGCCACCGAGCGCACCAGCAAACGCCTCGGCGATTTGGCGATGGCCGAGAACCTGCGCTTTGTCAAAGAGCGCAACAAGCCCGGCGCGCGCGTCACCGGGCGCTTTGCCTGCCACACGGCGTACACCGCGCCGCCCGACATGCTGCACGAGGCGCGACGATTGGCGGACGAAACCGGGGCCGGGTTATTCATCCACGTCGCCGAGTTCCCGCCCTTCCTCACCGTCGAGAAGTGGGGCAAGCCCGATCCGCAAATGCTCGAAGATACCGGCTTTCTCGGCCCGGACGTGCTGACGATCCACTGCATTCACCTGACCGACCAGGACATCGACCTGTGGGCGAAGCACGACGTCAAAGTGGCGCACACCCCAATGAGTAACATGCTCGGTGGCATCGGCGTGGCGAATATCCCGCAAATGTTAGCCAAAGGCATCACCGTGAGCCTGGGCCACGATTGCTTTTTCACCCTCAACCTTCTTGAGGTGATGCGCGCGGCCTACTTGATTCACAAGGTCGCCCCCGCCCCCAACCCGGCCAATTTGATCTTCTTCCAGGCGCTGGAGATGGCGACCGTCAACGGGGCCAGGGCGCTCAACATGGAGAAGGAAATCGGCTCGCTGGAGGTGGGCAAGAAGGCTGATGTGCTGATCGTCGAGGACAAGTGCCCCACCCCGGTCAATGCCGGAACGTGGATGTGGTACGCCGTCCACGACATGGACAGCGCCGACATCGAGACAGTCATCGTCGACGGCAAGGTCGTGGTGGAGGACCACCGGATGACGACGATGGACGAAGAGGAAGCCCGACGCAAGAGCCAGGAGCACGCCTGGGCCATGTGGAAACGGGCCGGGGTGGTGTAGGCGGGTAGTGGCAGCGTGCGACCCAGTGTCCAAGCGCGCCGCGCGCCGGCGTTGGAGTCAACAGAGCCGGGAGGATGATATGGCTAAGACAAGTGACGCGGAAGCAGTCCGCTTTCAATTGAACAGTCGCCCCCAGACCGTCACGTTGCGGCCCAAATACACGCTGCTCGAGTTTTTGCGCGACGAGGCTGGGCTGATGGGCACGAAGGACGGATGCACGCAGGGGCACTGCGGCACGTGCACGGTCCTCGTGAACGGCAAGGCCGAATTGGCCTGCACCTTCCGCATGGATCGGCTGGACGGCGCGAAGGTCGAAACAATCGAAGGCCTGTCGCACAACGGCGCACTCCATCCAATTCAGCAAGCCCTCGTGGACTATGGCGCGGTGCAGTGCGGTTTCTGTACTTCGGGCATTGCGATGGGGGCTAAGGCGTTGCTCGACAAGAACCCCAACCCGACCGAGGCTCAGATCAGGGCCGCGCTCAACCGCAACCTGTGCCGGTGCGGCTCGTACCCCAAGGTCATTCAGGCGGTGCAGAGCGCAGCCGCTGTAATGCGCGGGGAAGCAAAAGAAACTGCGACCGATTGGAGTGCTGTCTCGGACGTGGTGGGCGCGCGAGTTCCGAAAGTCGATGCCCCGGCCAAAGCCACGGGCAAGTTCAGTTATGCCGGCGACTTTGTCGTGCCCGGCATGACGATTGCCAAGATCGTGTGGAGCGAATATCCCCACGCCGAGATCGTCTCGCTGGACACCTCGGCGGCCGAGGCCGCCCCCGGCGTCATCGCGGTGCTCACCGCCAAAGACGTGCCCGGCCGGAACCTCTACGGCACTCTTCAGCCCGACCAGCCGGTGTTCTGCGACAAGAAGGTTCGCTTTGTCGGCGACGTGATCGCGCTCATCGTGGCCCAGACCGAGAAGCAGGCCGCCGAGGCGGCGTCGCTCGTGCGCGTGGAATATCGCGAACTGCCGGGCGTGTTCTCGCCCAAAGAAGCGCTGGCCGAGGGCGCGCCCAAAGTGCACGAGCAGGGCAACCTGCACGCGCGGCTGGATGTTCACAAGGGCGATGTGGCGGCCGGTTTTGCCCGGGCCGCAATGATCGTCGAAGACGATTACTCGACGCCATTCGTCGAGCACGCTTTCCTCGAACCGGAGGCGGGGTTGGCAAGCGTCGACGCAAACGGTGTGATCACGATCAAGATGGCGAGCCAGTTCGTCTCCGGCCACCAGGGGATCGTCGCCGCCTCGCTCGGCCTCCCGCCAGAGAGGCTCAACCTGGTTCACGTCCAGCCCGGCGGCGCATTCGGCGCGAAAAACGACGTCAGCCTCCATATTTTGTTGGGCCTAGCCACGCTCAAGACCGGTCGCCCGGTGAAGATGACGCTCACCCGTGGCGAGTCGCTGCGGATGCACCCCAAGCGCCACGCGATGAAGATCCACATGAAAGTGGGTGCGACGCTGGAAGGCAAACTCACTGCGCTCGAGGCGAGCATTTTCGCCGACACCGGCGCTTATGCCAGCGAGGCCATCGTCGTCCTGGGACAGGCAGTGGTGTTTTGCGGCGGCCCTTATGTGATCCCGCACGTCTCGGTCGTCGGCGCCACAGTCTACACGAATAACGTTCCCGCGGGCGCGATGCGCGGATTCGGCATCCCGCAGGTGGCGTTTGCCACCGAGTTGGCGATGGATGAGATGGCGCGGCGGCTGAATCTCGACCCGTTCGAGTTCCGGCTGAGGAACGCCGTGGAAGAAGGCAGCGTGACCTCCGCCGGGCAAATCCTGCGCGACAGTGTGCCGCTGAAACGGACCATCGCACTCGCCCGCGAAGCCGTGCGCGACGTGCCGCCGCCGTCCAAGGGATGGAAGCGCGGGGTTGGGGTCGCCTGCTCGTACAAGAATGTCGGCGTGGGCCTGGGCCTGCACATGGACTCCGGAGGCGCGGCAGTCGAGCTTACGCCTGAGGGGCGGCTGGCCGTGCGAATCGGCGGCGTCGATCTGGGACAAGGTTCCGACACCACCATCGCGCAGATCGCCGCGCAGATAACCGGCGTGCCCTTCGGTTCAATCGAGGTCGGCCCGGTGGACGTGTTCACCGCGCCGGATGGCGGCGTGACCAGCGCCTCGCGCACGACCTACGTCTCCGGCAATGCCGTGGTGCACGCCGGGAAGAAACTGCGCACGGCGATGATCGAATACGCGGCTCGGCGACTCAACGCCGACCCAGTGAGTGTGGAACTGAAGAACGGCCGGTTCTCGAGCGAAGCAGGCCGGTCGATCGGGCTGCGCGAATTGGCGGCGCAGGCCGCCGCCGAGGGCGTCCGGTTTGCCGAGACGCATCACTACGACTCGCCGCCGACTTTCGAGTTGTGGCATCACGGCCCGCCCCTTCCGGCCGATGCGCCCACCGGCACCGACTATTTCTTCTCGTACAGCTACGCAACACAGGTCGCCGTGGTAGACGTGGATGAGGAACTGGGAAAAGTAAACGTGGTGAAGATTATCGCCGCGCACGATGTGGGCCGGGCGATCAACCCCCAGGGGATCGAGGCGCAGATCGAGGGCAGTTGCATTATGGGTATGGGCTATGCGCTCACCGAGGAGTTCCGGCTGGATCGGGGGCGCGTGCTCACCGACAATTTGAAGAAGTGCCATGTCCCGACGTTCAGGGATTGCCCGGAGATTGTCACCATCATCGTCGAGGACGAAGAGCCGTCCGGCCCATTCGGCGCCAAAGGCATCGCCGAGGCGGCGGCAGTCCCGACCGCACCGGCCATTATCAACGCCATCCGCGACGCCGTCGGGGTTCGCATCCGCGATCTGCCGGCGACGCCGATGAAACTTTTGGACGCCATTCACGCATTACAGGAGGCACAGCCATGAGCAAACCACTCAACGAACTCTCCGAAGCCCTGATGGAGCATCTGCGCCGGCCCAATGTCGTCGTCGTCGCCACGCTCGCCGAGGACGGCAAACCCGCGCTCGACCTGCTGTCGTGGGTGTGGCCCCTGGACGCCCGGACGGTGCGGCTGGTCATCAGCCCGCACTTCCCCGGCGGCATCAACATGCGCGCCAACGGCAAGGCCACGTTGCAGCTGATCGACAACGAACTGACGTACGAGGTGCGCGGCGCGACGCGGCTGGTCAAGGAAAGCTGCGAGTCCGTCCGCTTCCCGGAGGCCATGTTCGACCTGACCGTCGAGGAAGTCCGGGCCAATATGTTTCCGGCCACGCACCTCACCGGCCCGATCCCTTACGCCCGCGACGCGGGTACCGAGGCCCTGCACAAACAGCTCGACGAGGCGATGTACGGGGAAATCCGGGCCACACCGGCGGCCGGATGACCCACTCTCAGGCGGATCAGCGCCTCTCGCCGGCGCTATTCAGCTACTTGCAGGCGCACCATCCGATCGTCGTCGTCACTGTCGGCGCGGACGGCGGGCCGGCGACCGACATGGTGTCGTGGGTACTGGCGGTGGACGACCACACTGTTCGGCTGGTAGTCGGCTCACAGCGCCCGGCGGTGACGAACATACGCGCCAACGGGATGGCGGCGCTACAAGTTCTTGGACGCGGCCTGGCCTACGAAATCAAGGGCGCGGCGCGGATCATCAAGGAACGGTGCGAGTCGTTCCGTTTCCCGCAGATGATGATCGAGATGCGGGTCGAATCGGTGCGGGAGAACATGTACCCGGCCAACTTCATCACCGGCGACGTACCGGTGGGCTGGCCGGAAAGCACCGATACTCATCATAACGCGTGGAACGCGGCCATCGCCGAAGAGATGCGACGGGAACGGAGCGCGACATGCAGTTTGGGTTAACCGAAGAACAACAAGCAGTCAAGGACGCCGCGCGGCGCGTGGCGCAGGAGCGATTCGCGCCGCGGGCCGCAGAGATCGACGTCACGGGCGAGTTCCCCTGGGACAACGTGCGCGTTATGCGCGAGGCCGGGTTTCTGGGCATGGCCTTCCCGGAAGCGTACGGTGGGGGCGGCGCCGATCACGTTTCACATATCGTCGTCAAAGAGGAAATTGCCCGCGCCTGCCTGAGCACGTGCACGATCATGGCGGCACAGTATCTCGGCAGCCTGCCGCTCATGCTGACCGGCACGCCCGAACAAAAGGAGAGATATTTGCGACGCCTGGCCTCGGGCGAGATCCTGGCTGCGTTTGGCCTCACCGAGGCGGGAGCCGGCTCCGACGCGGGCAGCATCCGCACTACCGCGCGGCGGGACGGGGACGAATACGTGCTCAACGGGGCCAAATGCTTCGTGACCAACGGGGGGGTAGCCGACTTCTACACCGTCTTCGCCAAAACCGATCTGAAGGCGGGCGCTCGCGGGATCAGCGCCTTCATCGTCGAGAAGGGCACGCCCGGTTTCACGTTTGGCAAAGCCGAAAACAAAATGGGCATCCGGGGCAGCGCCACGCGGGAGTTGATCTTCGAGGACTGCCACATCCGCGGCGAAAACCGGCTGGGCGAGGAAGGGACGGGCTACAAACTGGCGCTGCGAACGCTCGACCACACCCGGCCGGGCGTGGGGGCCGAAGCGGTCGGGGTGGCGCAGGCAGCCCTCGACGCCTCGCTCAAGTATGCCCGGGAGCGCGTCGTATTCGGGAGTCCGCTCTCGGATAAGCAGGCCATCGCCTTCATGTTGGCCGACATGGCGACCGAGATCGAGGCCGCTCGCCTGCTGGTGTACCGGGTGGCGGCCATGATGGACGCCGGTGAGCCGAGCGTCACGGTGGCAGCCTCGCAGGCCAAACTCTTTGCCTCCGAGATGGCCCACCGCGTAGTGCACAAGGCGCTGCAGATCCACGGCGGCTACGGGTACATGAAAGACTTTCCGCTCGAACGCTATTACCGCGATCAGCGCATCACGGAGCTTTACGAGGGCACCTCCGAGATTCAGCGCATGATCATTGCCGGGAATCTGCTGCGCGCCAATCGATAACGGTGCCTGGAGGAATGAAAATGAGTTCAGCCATTGACCCGCGTGACTATCGCCAGGCCATCGGCCTTTTCGCCACCGGCGTCACTGTCGTCGCCACCGAATTCGAAGGCGAGCCGCGCGCCATGACGGCCAGCGCTGTCACCTCGGTGTCGCTCGATCCGCTACTGGTGCTCGTCTGTATTCAAAACATACTGCCGATTGCCGAACAGATCAGGCTGGCGGGAGTCTTCTCGATCAACATCCTGCAAGAGAGCCAGGAGGCCCTGTCGAATTACTTCGCCCAACTTTGGAAGGAACCTGCCCCGCCGCCCTACCGCTTCGTGCCGTGGGAAGCCGGCCCTCGCCTGGAAGGCAGCATGGCCTCGATCGGCTGCGTTCTGCACGAGATATTCGACGGAGGAGACCACCGGATCGTCGTCGGGCGCGTGGTGGCTTTGCACAGAGGGGACGAGCACTCCCAGCCATTGATTTTCTACAGCGGGCGTTACGCGAGTCTGGCAGTCACATTACCTGAAGGACCCGCATAGGAGTTGTGTAAAAATAATTTCCCGTTTTTGTCGTTCGCGAGCAGTTGCACTGCGAGCGGGATGCAGTCCAACTGCATCCCAAACAAGGAACTTATTCTTACACGAGTTCATAGGAGCACCAATGGACATCAAGACAGTGGGCGTTGTGGGATGCGGGCTGATGGGCGCAGGCATCGTCGAGACTTGCGCCCGCGCAGGATACTCGGTCGTCGTTCGCGAAGTCAACGACGGCTTGTTGCAGGCCGGGCTAAAGCGTATCGAAAGCTCCCTTAGCAAGGCCGTCGAGCGCGGCAAGCTGACCCCCGAGGCGCGCGCGGCCACATGGGCCAGGATCAAGGGTGCCACGACCCTCGACGATTTGGCGGGGAGCGATCTGGTCATCGAAGCCGTGATCGAAAACATGGCGCTGAAGAAGGAAGTTTTCAGCGCGCTTGACCGGCTCTGCCCGCCGCACACCATCCTGTCGAGCAACACCTCGTCGCTATCGATCACCGAAATGGCCGCCGCTACCAGGCGGCCCGGCCAGGTGATCGGCCTGCATTTCTTCAACCCGGTGCCGGTGATGCCCTTGCTGGAGATCGTGCGCGCGTTGCTCACCGGCGATGATACCCTGGAGTTCGCCAAATCCTTCGGTGCATCACTCAGCAAGACGACGATCGTCGCCAAAGATACGCCGGGTTTCATCGTCAACCTGCTATTGATTCCGTTTTTGCTCGACGCCATTCGGGCGCTGGAAAGCGGCAAGGCCACCAGAGAGGACATCGACACCGGCGTCAAGCTGGGGCTGAACCATCCGATGGGCCCCCTCACCCTGGGCGACTTTGTGGGGCTGGACACAACGCTGTTCGTCGCCGACGCGATCTACGAGGAACTCAAAGACCCGCGTTACGCCGCCCCAACGCTGCTGCGGCGGATGGTCATGGCCGGGCGGCTGGGGCGCAAGTCCGGCGCAGGGTTCTACGATTACAAGTAGTCGCCAATCTGGAGGAGCAAGCGTATGGCAGAGATCGTAGAATCGTTGAAGCTAAGTTTCGGTCCCCGGCGGGGCGTCTATGCCGAGACCCGTTCGCAGACTGACAATTTTCCGCTGGCCGATGATGCGCTCGAGCAGTTCTGCGATTTCGATCTCATCTATCGGTCACTCTGCGGTATCCTCTACAACTTCGCGCCGACATCCGGGCATCCGGGCGGGAGCATCTCCTCCGGCCGGCTCGTGGCCGGGCTTCTCTTTCACACGATGGACTATCTGCTGGGCGAGCCTGAGTGCCTCAGCGCGGACATGATCTCTTACGCCGCCGGGCACAAAGCGATGGGGCTATACGCCATGTGGGCGCTGCGCAACGAGTGCGCGCGGATCGCCCGCCCTGCCCTGCTGCCCGACGAACAACATCAGCTTCGGCTGGAAGACCTCCTGGGCTTTAGAAAAAACCCCACCCAGGGGACGCCGCTGTTCACTGCTCTGCGGGTCAAGCCTCTCGAAGGTCACCCCACGCCCCAGACGCCTTTTGTGAAGTTGGCCACCGGCGCTTCGGGGGTCGGAGTGCCGGCCAGCTTCGGCCTGGCCTTCGGCGCGATGGATGTTTATGGAGAACAAGCTCCGCTCGTCCACGTGGTTGAGGGGGAAGGCGGCATGACGGCCGGTCGAGTCTCGGAGGCGCTGGCGACGGCAGCCACGGCTCAACTTTGGAACGTCAAACTTCACGTCGACTGGAACCAGGCCTCAATTGACTCGAACCGGGTTTGCCGGGACGGGGACAGGCCGGGCGACTACGTGCAATGGAACCCCGCCGAGTTGTGCTACCTCCACGATTGGAATGTGATCTACGTGGAGGACGGCAGCGATGTGCGGCAGGTGTTGGCCGCTCAGGCACTTGCCAAGCGGCGAGTGAACGACCAGCCAACCGCGGTCGTCTACCGCACGGTCAAGGGCTGGCAGTACGGCATCGAGGGCCGGAAGTCTCACGGCGCGGGTCACGAGTTCTGCTCCGACGCTTACTACGCCATGCTGGCGCCGCTGGAGAAACGCTTTGGGGTGAGCTTCCCCCGCTTCGTGGGTGAGCAGACTCCGACCGAAATCGAAAACTGTTTTTACGACACGCTCCTCGTCATTCGCAAAATCCTGGATGACCAGCGGCAGATCAGCGGCTTCGTCGCCGCGCGGCTGGTGGAAGCCGGGCGACGGCTGGAGAGCCTCAACCGTCAGCCCCGTGAGCGTCAGCCCCGACTCGAAGCGTTGCATACCGATAAAGTCCAACCGGAGATCATCCCGGCCGAACTGAGCTACAAACCCGGCGCGCGCGTGACCCTGCGGGTGGCGTTGGGCGATACGTTCGGCTACCTCAACCGGCTGACGGACGGCGCGTTCATCGGGGCCGCCGCCGACCTGCTCGATTCGACGAGCATCTCAAAACTTGGGCAGGGATTCCCGCCAGGCTTCTACAACGCCGTCGCCAACCCCGAGGCGCGGATGATCGCTACGGGAGGCATCTGTGAGGATTGCATGGGCGCCTTCATGTCGGGTGTGGCGGCTTACGGCGCTCACATCGGCGTCGGCTCATCCTATGGCGCCTTTATCGTCGCGCTACAGCACATCGCCGCCCGACTCCACGGCATCGGCCAACAAGCCCGGCAGGCTGCCCTGGGCGAGCCCCATCGTACCTTCGTCATCGTGTGCGCCCACGCCGGTCTGAAGACCGGCGAGGATGGAGCGACCCACGCCGACCCCCAGGCGCTTCAACTCGTCCAGGGGAACTTCCCGGCCGGAGTCCTGATCACTTTGACGCCCTGGGATCCGCAAGAGCTTTGGCCGATGACCACCGCCGCGCTCAAGAAGCGGCCGGCGGTGCTCGTGCCCTTCGTGACCCGACCGGCGGAGACCATTGTCGATCGGGCGAAGATGAAACTCCCGCCGGCGACGGAAGCCGCAAGGGGAATCTACGCCCTGCGCAGGGCGGATCGCAATGCGTCGCCCTATCACGGAACAATTGTGTTGCAAGGAAGCGAAGTGGCAAATACCTTTGTAGAAGAGGTGTTGCCTCGCCTCGACCGCGAGAATTTGAACATGAACGTGTACTACGTCTCGAGCGCAGAGCTGTTCTCGCTGCTCCCGGCCTCCGAGCAAGAGGATATCTTCCCGCCCGACCGCGCCGCGGAGGCGATGGGCATCACCGGGTTCACCCTGCCGACGATGTATCTGTGGGTCACCTCCCCGGAAGGCCGCAACCGCACCCTCCATGCTTTCTCGCACGGACACTACCTGGGGAGTGGACAGGCTCATAAGGTGATGGAAGAGGCAGGCCTGGATGGCGAAGGGCAGTGGAGCGCGGTGAAGGATTATGCGCGGTGGATGGAGACGAGGCAGTAGCCGCCCGGCTTTGGTACGTGGAGGCTGCGTCTCGGAAGGTGGGAATGTTGGCACATGAGCGAATTCATAGACATCAACAGCGCGGCGATCGAGGCGTTGGGGCGCGGCGAAACGGTTTGCCTGGCGACGGTCGTGCGCGTGCGCGGCTCGGCGCCGCGTCACACCAGTTCACATATGTTGATCTGGCCGGACGGGAAAACCCTCGGCACGATCGGCGGCGGCACCCTCGAATATCGGGCCATCGAAGACGCGCGCGCGGCGCTGGCCGAGGGGCGGCCGGCCTTCAAGAGCTACGTCTTCGACACGCGCGGCGGGCCGGAATCGGTCGGTCTGTGTGGTGGAGCAGTGGACGTGCATATTGACGTGTTGCGGCCCGATCCCACGTTGCTCATCATTGGCGCGGGGCACATCGCCCAACCGCTGGCGCACATGGCGGCGCTGTTGGACCTGCGGGTGGTCGTGGTCGACGATCGGCCGGAGTGGGCAAGCCATGAACGATTCCCGAAGGCGGCGGGCCTGTTCGTCGTGAGCTACGACGAGGCCACCGAGACTCTGGCGCCGCTCCCCGTCCCGCTGACGCCCGCGACGTATGTCGTCATTGCCTCGTGGGGCTACGATCTACCGGCGCTGGAACAGGCCCTCGCCGGCAACCCTGCCTTCATCGGTTTAGTCGCCAGTTCGACGAAAGCCAAAGAATTCTTCAAGCGTTTGAGGGCTAAAGGAATCCCGGCGGAGGCTCTGCGGCGAGTGCACACCCCCCTTGGGCTGGACATCGGCGCCGAGTCCCCGGCCGAGGTGGCATTATCGATCTTGTCCGAAGTGATCGCCGTTCAGCGCGGCGCGAGTGGGGGCAGTCTACGCGAGAAACGGGGGAAAGTCATCGACAAGTTGTTGACCGAAAGTCCGGATAACTCATTGGCTGGAACGCCGGAGAGTGAGAGCAAATGAAGGCGAATGTATTTGATGGCTGGCAGGACAAACCGTTGAACGAAGTACTGTTCCAATGCCGGGGATTGCTGGAGGACGCCGACTTCCCGACCGTCAAACGGTGGCGAGAGGCGGGGGGCAAAGTACTGGGGCACTTTCAGGTGTACTTCCCCGAAGAGATTGCCCATGCGGGCGGTCTGCTGCCGCTGAAAATGCGCGGCGCGCAAATCGAAGCCCGGCAGGCCGAAGCCCGCTTCGGGTCGTACTTGTGCTCGATCATGAAGACATCGCTCGAACTGGCCCTTAGCCAACGGGTGACGCTGGACATGTTCGTCTCCCATCCCATTTGCGATGCGGCACGCAACCTGGCGACCGTGTGGGGGCGCAACTTCACCTACCCGTGCCAGATCCTTTACCTGCCCCAGAATGCCAACTCGGCGCACGCCGTGCAGTACCTATACGATGAATATGGCCGGCTGAAGCGCAGCATTGAGGCGATTGCCGGCCGCAGGATCACCGACGATGACTTGCGCGCCTCGATAGCCGCCTTCAACGAAAATCGGCGTCTGCTGCGCCGCTTGTATGCGATCAAACGCGAGACGCCGTGGCTGCTGGCGGCGGACGAGGCCTACGCCGCGATGGCGGTGGGGGGAATGATCCCGCGCGAGGAGCACAATGAAATGCTCAAGGCAATCATTCCCCGGATCGAGGCCCGTCCGGCTAAGCCGCAAGACCGCATCCGCGTCGTGTTCGAGGGCGGCTTCTGCGAGCAACCGCCTTTGGACTTGATCCGGACGATTGCCCAGTCGACCTACGTGGTCGACGACGACCTGCTGATCGGCCTGCGCTGGATTCTGGATGACGTGCCCGTGGACGGTGACCCCCTGCTCGGCCTGGCGACCGCCTACCTCGAACAATCGTCGTACAGCCCGGTGCAGCACGACCTGCGCAAACCGAAAGAAGCGATGCTGCTTCAACGGATGCGGGCTTCCGGCGCCGGGGCCGCCATCATCACTGCGGCCAAGATGTGCGAGCCGGGCCTGGAGGAGCAGGTGGCCTATACCCACACCCTGGACCAGGAGGGCATTCCTTATTTCGTCAGCGAGTTTGAAGAAAGCATGACGAGCTTCGACCACGTGGAGATACAACTGGAGACGTTTATCGAGAATCTGCTGTTTGATTAGAGTGGAGGTGAGAAGCATGAGTGAAACACAACGCACAGACGCGCTGATCGGCCGGGGCGCAAAAGAGGGCGCCCGGCTGTTTCGGGAGTGGTTCCAAAACCTCAGCCAGGCCGGTGAACGTGGAGAGCCGGCGGCCTATGTGTTTGTGATGGGCAGCATGTCAGAGCTGTTGCGGACCTTTGACATCCATACCGTGTTCCCGGAAGTCAATTCGCTTCAGACCGCCGTGCGGCGCGTGGCCCAGGAGTATCTCAGCCAGGCCGAAGACTACGGCTACTCGCCCGACATCTGCGGCTATGTGAAGGCCGACGTGGCCATGCAGTTGCGCGGCGGCGAGCACCCCATGGGCCGCATCCCCAAACCGTCGCTGGCGGTTTACACCAACGGCTGCAACACTTACATCAAGTGGGCCGAAATCTGGGAGCGGATGTACCACATCCCCATATTCACTTTGGACGTTCCGGGGACGCGTATCGCCGGGGGCCAGACCTGGCCCGGCAACCCCGATTTTGAAAATGACCGCCGCTACGTCGAGCGCCAGATCCGCGAACTGATTCCATTGTGCGAGCAGGTGTCGGGCAAGAAATTCGACATCGACAAACTGCGCGAGACGATGGGCCATGCCAATGTCATGAGCCGGAACTTTCGGCGTGCCCTGGAACTCAACCGGAGCGTCCCGTCGGTTTTCAATTCCCTGACCGATGGAACAATTTACCTGGGAGTGAGTAACTGCTTCCGCGGCACCCTGGAAGGCAGCGCCTACTTTAAGGACCTGGTTGAAGAGTTGGAATACAAGGTGGCCCACGGCATCGGCACGCTACACGAGGAGAAATACCGCCTGATCCTCGTCGGCGTGCCATGCTATCCCATCTTCCGGCGCTTCAATGAATTGTTTACCGAGTGGGGCGGCTCGTTTGCCATCTCGACTTACCTGTGGTTCGCCGGCGGCGGCGCGAACCTGGGTTTCGAATATGACCTCAACCGCCCGCTCGAAAGCCTGGCCGAAGGCGTGCTCATCAACGTGCGCCACGCCATGGATGCCATGTTCTCTCAGGGTGAGATGTTGACCGACATGATCGAGCCGTACCATGTGGACGGTGTGGTCTACCATGCCATTAAAAGCTGCCGGACGACGTCAACCGGCCTGGCCGACAGCCGGCGAGACTTCATGTTGAAATGGGATTTGCCCAACCTGTACATCGAATCAGACATGATGGACAAGCGCGTCGTGTCGGAAGCGCAATTGAAGAACCGCATTGACGCGTTTTTTGAAGGACTGGCGACGAGGAAACAAATGGCGTGAAACGTGAAACGTGATTGCCGTCTCACGTCTCACGTTTCATCAGTGGCTCCACTGAAAAAAGCCCATTTGAACCGCAAAGACACTAAGAACGCGAAGAAAAACAAGGGAAATTCTTTGCGTTCTTCGCGCCTTCGCGGTGAGATCGTAGTTTTTGCAGTAGAGTCATCAGTAGGTGACCTTTGGCGACACGCCGCTTGCCAATGGCAGCTCATCGTTAGCAACGGGCCGCCGGCCCGACTCGGGAGAAGAGAAAATGTCCGAACCTATTCACGTAACCGATGCCGCTTTTGAGGAGACCGTCCTCAAGTCCGCCACCCCGGTGATTGTGGACTTCTGGGCGCCGTGGTGCGTGCCCTGCCGCATGGTGGCCTCTATCCTCGAATCGCTGGCCGTGGAATACGATGGCAAAGTAATCGTCGCCAAAGTCAACACCGACGAAAACCCGGAGTGGGCCTTGAAGTACGGCGTGCAGGGCATTCCCGTGGTGCTGTTTGTGCGCGACGGCCGGATTGTCGATCGCATGGTCGGCGCTGCGCCGCAGCGGATGATCAAGGCGCGCATTGAAAAACTGATCGCCCCTGTAGCAGCCTAGTTCTTGCGGCCAAGACCGCCCTCGTTTGCCCAGCCCGCTAACCGGCGCCGGCGTTCGGCCCACGTGGATCGCCACGATGCCCCCCGCATTTGCCACGTACCCACCACGCCGTAGGGCAGGAACAACACAATCAGCACAAAGACGATGCCGAAGATGAGCGGCCAGCGCGGGCCAAAGAACGCGTTGAGCCAGTAGCCGAGCAGTTGCAGAATGGCCGCGCCCAGCATCGGCCCGACCAGCGTCCCCACCCCGCCGATGATGGTCATCAGCAACGCATTAATCGTCACCCCCACGCTCAACATCGTCGGGTTCGCGTTGAGATTCCACAGCGCATTCATCAGGCCTGACAGCGCCGCCAGCACGCCCGACAGCGTGACCGCCAGCAGCTTGTACACAAACGTGTTGTAGCCGATCATCTGCGCGCGGTTCTCGTTCTCGCGGATGGCGATCATCACTTTGCCCGCCGGCGACTCGACCACCCGCCGCACGATGAGGTAAATGGCAACGCAAAACGCCAGCGAGATGAAATAGAATCGCAACCGCTCGTCGGTGGGATTCATCCAGCGCGGCGCGGGGATGCTGTGCAAGCCGTCTTCCGCGCCCGTCCATTGGGCAAAGTCGGTGGCTTCCGACAAGATAAAAAACATCTGCGCGAAAGCCAGCGTGACCATGGCCAGATACACCCCGCGCACCCGGAGCGACAACAGTCCCACGAGCAGACTTTGCAGCACGGCGGCGGCCATCACGGCAAGGCCCACCTGCCACAGCGGCCAACCGGCGTGCTTGAGCAATATGCCGGTGAGGTACGCGCCCGTGCCGAAGAACATGGCATGGCCGAACGACAGAATGCCGGTGTAGCCCAACAGCAAATCGTAGCTCATGGCATACACGGCGAGGATGAACATCTGCGCCAGCATGCCTTGCCAGAACTTGGGCGCGCCCTCGGTGACCGGTTGGCCGGTGATGAGGGCCATGGCGAACGGGAACAGCACCAGCACGAGCAGGGCCGCCGGGCCGAGCCAATTGCGGGGCAAACGCAGCCTGGGAGTCTTCATTCTTTTTTCCCGAACAAACCCGCCGGCCGCAATAACAACACCACCGCCATAATCAACACCGTCGAGGCGCGGGCGATGGAGGGTGAAAGTTTGACGGCGGTTTCCATGCCGGGGAATTGCACACCCGAGAGCACCAATTGATCGCCAAAGGCCCGGGCCAACCCGACCAGCAGGGTGCCAATGGCCGCGCCCGGATAACTGCCCATGCCGCCGATGACCACCGAGATGAACGATTGCAGAAGGAAGTCCTGACCGATGCCGGGATTGACGCCGATGAACGGCGCGGCGGCCACGCCGCCCAGGGCGGCCAGCCCCGTGCCCAGCGCAAAGACCAGCGTGAACACCCACTGCACGTTGATCCCCAACGCCTGCACCATCTCTCGATCCTGCACGCCCGCGCGAATGATCATGCCCAGCCGCGTGTAGCGCAACAGCGCCGCCACGGCGATGAACACGGCCACGCCGAGAAAGATGATGAACAGCCGATAGCTGGGGAAGGGGCGGCCAAGCACATCAATGGAACCGCAGTGATCGCGGAACCACAACAGGAGATTGGGCGAGGGGCAGTCGCCGCCCCTGGTGTTGAAGTAGTCGGGGATGTCCATGTAATAACCCACCGGCCCCCACACCCCTTTGATGAACTCCGTGCCCACGTACACCAACCCCAACGTCAACAGCACTTGATAAATGGGCCGGGAATACAGCGGGCGAATGAGGCCTACTTCGGTGAGCGCGCCGATGGCCGCGCCGCCGAGCGCGCCTACCGCCAGCGCCAGCACAAAGCGCAGGTTGTTGGACAAGCCGAGGATGAAAGCCTCACCGCTGATCCGCGCGGGCACAATGGCAAAGGCCAATACGACGAGGCCAATCCCCAAAGCCGCGTTGCGCGCCATAGAGCGCCCCGGCCCGAACTCGCGGCTTCTCAGCGCGAGGCCCAGGGCCAGACCCGCGCCGGAGAGCAGACCCAGCCGGGCCGCCAATGCGCCCGCCGCCTCTTGCGCCTGCCCGGTGGCAATGGCGCCGCCCGCCACCGTGGCGGCGTTGGCCGCGAGGGATTGCAAATCAAAACGCCAGATTCCGGCGAGCGTCAGCGCCCCGGCCAGCAACCACACCACGATCAGCGCCCCGCGTTTATTTTGGGCCGCACCAAGGCGCGCCCACACCCATGAGGCCGGCGCCGCCCCGGCCATGGCGCCGCCGCCGAGGGCCAACATGAGCGGCAGGGTATTGAGAATGATGCGCGGGTTGGCATACACCGTGTATCCGAAGTACGCGCCCAGCATGAACATCAGCCCGTGCGCAAAGTTCAGCACGTCCATCAAACCGAAAATTAGCGACAACCCCGCTGCCACCAAAAAATACAACGCGCCCAGCGTGAGGCCCGAAAGCAAGATATTGGCCGTCACCTTCGGCTCGTAGCGGTTCGACATCCAGAAAACGATCAACGCCACCAACAACACGGCGACGAGGAGGGGGCGGTTGCGGCGAAAAACGTCAAACATGCGCGTCATCCTGCACCCAGATACTTGGCGACGAGGGCCCCGTCCCGCGCCAGTTCGGCCATCTGGCCGGATTGAACGCTCTGCCCGTCGTCCAAAATGTAGTAGCGGTCGGCCAACTGTGCGGCCATGCGGAAGTTCTGCTCGACCAGCAGCACCGTCGTGTGATCCGAGAGGCGGCGCAGAGCCTCGATGATGTTTTCGACAATGACGGGTGCCAGTCCTTCACTGGGTTCGTCAATCAACAGCAGCCGGTTGTCGGCCACCAGTACCCGCGCAATGGACAGCATTTGCTGCTGGCCGCCCGAGAGCTGACCGCCGGGCAGCCGAATAAACCGTTTGAGATCGGGAAACAGATCAAAGATGAGATCGCTCCGGCGGTCGAGATCGCCCTTGCGCCGTTCGGCGATTTTGAGATTCTCCTCGACGGTGAGATCGCGGAACACGGCGCGATGCTCCGGCACATAGCCAATGCCCAGCGCGGCAATGTCGTACGCCGGGCGGCCCTGAATCTCCCGGCCGTCGAGCATGATGCGCCCCGCCCGAGGCGAGAGCAGGCCGATGATTGAGCGGAGCGTCGTCGTCTTTCCCGCGCCGTTGCGGCCCAACAATGCCGTGATGCTTCCGGCCGGCACCGACAGCGAGACACCCTCCAGGATGTGAAACTGGCCGATGAAGGTGTGAATGTTTTCGACGCGCAAGAGGTCGGTCACGTCACTCCGCCCTGAGCGATTCGCCCAGATAGGCTTTTTGCACGGCGGCATCGGCGGCAATGTCGGCGGGTGCGCCCTCGGCCAGCACCCGGCCCTGATGCATCACCGTGATGCGATCCGAGATGTTCATCACGATGCTCATGTTGTGCTCGACGAGCACCACCGTTTTGTTGGCGTCTTTCCGCACCGCGTGGATGATGCCGATGAATTCCGGCACTTGCTCCGAGGCCATCCCGGCGGTCGGCTCGTCGAGCAGCAGCACTTGCGGATCGGCAGCGAGAATGATCGCCAGCTCGAGCTTGCGCTTGTCGCCGTGCGGCAAGGCCGAAGCAAAGACGGCCTCCTTGCCGGCCAGCCCAACTTGCCGGATGGCGTCAGTGGCGCGCTCTATGTACCGGCCAAATTTAGCGGCCGGCGACCACAGGTTCAGGTTGTCGCGCCCCAGGGCTTGCGCGGCGAGGCGGACGTTTTCCAGCACGGTGAGATTGGGAAAGACATTGGTGATCTGGAAGGATCGGCCCAGACCCAGATGGGCAATGCGGTGGCGCGGCACGCGGGTGAGGTCGCGCCCGCGCAGAGTCACGTGGCCGCCGGTCGGTTTGAGGTAACCGCTGAGCAAGTTGAAGAGGGTGGTTTTGCCTGCGCCGTTCGGGCCGATGATGGAATGCAGCGCGCCTTCGCGCACCTGCAGGTTTACCTCGTCCACCGCGCGCAAACCGCCGAAGTGGCGGGAGAGATTATGAGCTTCGAGGATGATGTCGCTCATGCCACCCGGCAATCTACCGGGCCGCAGGGCGCGGCCCGGTAGATTGAGCTAAAGAGAGACTACTTACATCGATTCTGGTCGGCGGGCACGGCGCACGCCGGCGCGGTGTCTTCCGGCGCGAACAGTGTCATCAAATCAAAGAACTTGAAGTCGGGATCGGTGGTGTTCTTCAGTTTCACCAGCGTCATCGGCTGGAGCAAAACATGGTCCTCGGCGCGGATGGTGTACGCGCCCTTCGGTCCGTCGAAGGTCATGCCTTCCAGCGCCGCAATCATACCATCGGCAGACGGATCGCCGTTGGCAGCCTCCAGCGCCTTCACCAGCATGATGGCCGCATTGAAGCCGCTTTCGGTGAACAGATCGGGCGGCGTGCCGTACTTGGCTTCGTGCTTTTCCACCAGCCAGTTGTTCACCGGGTTGTCGAACAGGCTGTAATGATACACGCTCACGCCCTGCGAGCCAATGGCGTCGGCGTAGCCTGCCGCCATCGTCTGGTTGTCGCCCATGCCGGTGGCAACCACCATGCTATCGAGGATGCCCAACTGCTGCATTTGCTGGAACAGCGGCACAAACCCCGTGCCGGCCCACGTGACGATGAGCACTTCAGCCTGGGCGTCGAGCACCTGGTTGAGGAAGGCCGTGAAGTCGGTCGTCTCGAGCGGAACGAAAATCGCGCCAGCGCCCTCGGGCGTATCGTTGATGGTAAACGAACCGCCCGCGCCTTTGACCACCCCATAGAACCCGGCGGCAGAGCCTTTGCCGAACGCATTGTCGGGCGCGATTTGCACAAAGTTCTTGCCCTGCTTCACGAGCGCCGCGCCCATGGTCAGCGCGTCTTGCACGCTGGTGCGGCCGGCGCGAAAGGTGTAAACGTTGAACGCTTTGCCCGTGATGTCGGGGCTGGCCGCCGGGGCGGCGATGTAGATGATTTTGTTTTCATTCGCCACGCCGGAGATCGCCAGCGCCACGCTGGAGCTGGGCGACCCGACGAGCACCTGCGCGCCGTCTTTCTCGATGGCTTCGCGCGCGAGCGAGACGCCGGTATCGGGCGTGCTGGCCGTGTCTTTGATGACGGTGTTGATCGGATGCCCGGCCACCTGCCCCGTGCCGTTGGTCGCATACTCAAGGCCGAGTTCCCAGCCGCGTTCGAGCATCGGGCCGTAGATCGCCAGCGCGCCGGAGTCATCGGTCATGAGGCCAACGGTGATGGGCGAACCGGGCGTCGGTTCGAGAGTGGGCGGCACGGCGGTGGGGGCCGCCGTGGGCGCTTCGGTGGAAGCGGGGGCGGCAGTGGGAGCGGCAGTGGGTGCGGCCGTAGTGGCCGCGCCGCCGCAGGCTGCCAACAGCAGCGCCACAATGGTCAACAGGCTGAGGGCGGGCCAGCCAAAAGTGCGATTACGAGTGTTCATTCTTTCTCTCCTCCAAGTGAGATTACGGTAAGGATTGTTGCTCCGTTCGCGTGATCGTAAGGTGGTTGCCGTTAGAGATATCCAGTCATCACCTCCTGAGATCGAGGTTGTAGCAGGCGGCGAGTGCGGCCTGAGCGGTGGATGATTTGTCGGGCGCAGCCCAAAGGCAGAGAGCAGCGCACACAGTCGGCCTAAATGCTGCGCCTGCTTTCAAGTTGCCTGACGAGATGCGTGAAGTCCTGGGCCGGCATGCCGACTACCGGACAGCCTAACATCCGGCGGTTACACGGGGGTTACACCTACGACGTCCGGCAGCATTAACGAATCCGCCCGAAGGCGGCTGCACCTTCGGACGGACTCGCAACGACGGGAGCGGAGGAGACTCAGACGTTCTTCAAGTGCGCCGTCAACAGCGCCATGAATTCGTCCGGCTTCTCAATATAAGGGGAGTGGCCGCTATCGGCGATGACGTGCTCGGCATATTTGCCGCCGTTGGCCGCGTATTGCTCCAGCACTTTGCGTGTTTGGGCCACCATTGGTTGCGGCGGGTACACCTCGTCGCCCGGCCACCCCGGCACAAAACCCAGCTTGCCCAGCGTGCCGAAATCGAAGAACGACATGTCGCCCACGATCTGATCGTCCGCGCCGCGCACCCACAGGATGGGCGGCTTGGGCGAAGCGGTGATGAATGTCTTCACCGAATCGCCGACGTATTTAGGCGAGGAAGCGTTGATGGGGCCATACTTGCCGGGAGCTACGTTCGGCCAATTGGCCGAAGGCGCAAAGTCGCCCGGATATTTCTCGGGACCGATCTTCTCGGTGAGCAGAGAAGAGAGCAGGTCTTCTTCGCGGGCAGGTTTGAAGGGCGGCTTCCAGTAAAACGAATTCATCACCACGCGCGGCGAGGCCTGCGGATTGTCGCTGCTGCGATCCTGCGCGGTGATCAATTGCGGGAAGGCCGGGTTGACCACGCCCCCGCCCGACCCGGCGAAGTCGTCGTAGCACGGTGTGCCGTCGGCATCTTTTGTGCCGCCAAAACCGTAGGGCGAGCCGGGGTCCACCGGTGTGGCCGACAGCACCCGCGCTGCCGCATGGGCGATGAGGCTGAAGATGAACGCCCCGCCCAACGAATGGCCGACGACGTGGAATTTGCCGATGCCCAGCGCGTCGGCCAACCCCAGCACGTCATCCACCCAATCGCCGTAGCCGCGGGTGGCGTCAATCACTTTGTCTTCGGTGTCGCCGTAGCCGCGCAGGTCGGGCGCAATGCCGCGATACCCGGCGGGCAGTTTGAGCATGACCTCTTCCCAATACGTTGCGGAAGAGGCGTTGCCGTGAATGAAGACCACGGGCGCGCCGGTCTCTGCGCCGCTGAACAACACGTGCATTTTGAGACGCGGTGTGTCAATCATTTTTGAAGTAATGCCTGGGAGGGTGGGAACGGTGGGCATGGCAGTTTTCCTTTCGGTGATAGTCGATTTCAATTCTCGCTTCAGTATTTTCCCTGCCGCCGAGATGGGCAGGCTATCGATTATTGTCACGGCTTTCGGCACTTTGAACCTGGCGAGGCGCTCCTGCATGAAAGCCAGCAATTCGTCGGCAGTGGCGGTTGCGTTCGGTTTCAGCACCACGCAAGCGCGGCCCACTTCGCCCCATTGGGGATCGGGCAAGCCGACGACGGCGCACATGTGCACGGCGGGGTGATCGTAGAGGACTTTCTCGATCTCGACCGGATACACGTTCTCGCCGCCGCTGATGAACATGTCTTTCTTGCGATCCACGATAAAGAAAAACCACTCGTCGTCGTGCCGGGCGAGGTCGCCGGTGTGAAACCAGCCGTCGGCATCCACTGCTTCGACGCTGGCCGCCCTGTCGTTGAAATAGCCGGAGCTGTACGACGGGCCTTTGAGGACCAGCTCGCCGACCTCGTTCGGGCCGAGGGGCCGGTTGTCGTCGTCCACCACACGCGCATCCACAAAAAAGTTCGGGCGGCCAATCGACCCGGCTTTGCGAATGGCATCTTCGGGCGCGAGGGCAAACACGCCGGGGCCAAACTCAGTCATGCCGAAACCCTGTTTGAAGCGAATCCGTTTCTCGGCGGTGTATTTTTGCGCCAGCGGCACGGGCAGCGGCGCGCCGCCACTGGTACAAAACCGGAGCGACGACAGGTCGGCTTTGGCCCAATTGTCGGCGGTGGCCAGCATTTGATACATCGTCGGCACGGCGGCAAAGATCGTCACCTTCTCGCGTTCGATGAGGCTGAGCACCCGCGCCGGATCGAACTGCCGCAACAGAATCGTCGCGCCGCCGAAGATAACTTGCGGCAGGGTGTACACAAACAACCCGCCCGTGTGGAACATCGGGAAGACGTTGAGGTACACATCGTTGTGGGTCACGTCGTGAATGACGGTGTTCAGTGTGTTCCACGCAATCATCCGGTGCGACACCTGCGCGGCTTTTGGCAGGCCCGTCGTGCCGCCCGTAAAAATCAGCGCGGCGATGTCTTCGGCTTCCAACGATTCGCACGTCACCGGGTCGGGGCGGCCCGATTGCAGGGCCGACTCGAAGTGCGCGCTGCCCTCAATGCCGGGGCCTTCAAGATGCAAATAGCGGCCAACGGCGTGCGGCTTGTCTCGGACGGCAGCCTGTAGCTCAGCCACACCGGCTTTGAAATCATCGGAAAAGATGAGCCCCTTCGGCGTGGTGTTCTGCACAATGCCTTCCACCTCGCGCCAGTGCAAACGCCAATTGAGGGCAGTGTGAATCGCGCCGAGCTTGCCGCAGGCGAAGAAGGTATCGAGATGCTCGACGCCGTCGCGCGCGAAGATGGCCACACGGTCGCCTTTGCTCACCCCGGCAACGTCGCGCAGCCAGTTGGCGAGGCGGTTGGCGCGTTCGTTGAGTTGCCGATAGGTGAGCCGCCACTCCGGATCTTTGCCGGCATCCACAATCGCCAACTTGTCGGGCGAGTAAACCGCGCGCCTGCCGAGGTAATCTCCAATGTACATGGTATTTATGGTCAGTGGGTAGTGGTCAGTGGTCAGTGATCGGTGGGTAGTGTTCAGCAAATCCATACTGTTCACTGTTCACTGTTCACTACCCACTATCCGCTGTCCACTTCCACACGGTCACCGCCATAGCCAGCCCGCCGCCGCTGGCGCAGAAAATCACATTATCGCCCTTCCTGGGGCCGTTCGGCTGGCCGTGCGCCGCGCGTCCGCCGTACAGCGCATCGTCGAGCGCCATTGGGATGCAGGCCGCTCCGGTATAACCCCACTTGTCCATCACCCAATGCGTTTTGCTCATCGGCTGGCCGAGGTTATCCATCATAAACTCGATGGTGCGCAGGTTGAGCTGGGTGAATAGGTAGAAGTCAATGTCGTCGGGAGTCAACCCGGCTTTAGCCACCGTGGCGCGAATGAGCGGCGGCCAGTTGTCGGAATTAAACGTCTTGGGAAATTTTTTGACGAACTGCACCTTGGGCTTGCCGTAGGCGGCCACGTTTTCGGGAGTGGCCGGCCGGTACGTGCCGCCGCTGTAAATGCCCAACGCATCGTGATACTCTCCGCGCGCCAGCATTTTTCCGGCGAGGTAGCCCGGCTCGTCGCCCGCACCCAAAACGATCGCCCCCGCCCCGTCGGCAAACAGCGTGCAAGTGTGCTTGTCTTTCCAGTCCACAAACTTCGTCATACCATAGGCCCCGACGACCAGCACGTGCCGGTAGTCCGGGTCGGTGGCAATGTAGCGGGCGGCCAGATCGGTGGCGGTCACCCACCCGGCGCACGCACAGTTCACGTCGAACGTGCCCGCGTTGATCGCCCCCAGTTTGGCTTGCACCACTGACGAGGTCGCGGGGGAAACATAGTCGGGCGTGTCGGTGGCGACAATGACGAGATCGAGTTCGGCCGGCTTGAGGCCCGCCCGATCCAATGCCTGGCGCGCGGCAACCACCGCCAGGTCGGACGTGGCCTGTTCGTCGGCCATGATCCGCCGCTCGCGAATGCCCACGTTGGCGATCAGCCATTGGTCGACGCTTTCGCCGAGCAGCGACTCGACATTGGCGTTGGTCATCACTTTATCGGGAACGCAGCGCCCGGTGGAGATTATCTGTGCGTAGCGAGGCATAATAGAAACGATCCCGCAAACTCCATCACTGCATTCACCGTCGCCGCCGGGTCTTCCATTGGGAAGATATGGCCGGTGTTCGGGATAATGGCCATACGGGCATCGGGCAATCTGGCCGCCATCAATTCGGCGTTGCCCGGCGGCACAACCTTGTCGTGTTCGCCAAACAAGATGAGCGTCGGCATCGTGAGCCGCCTCATGCGGTCGGCAACGGTCTCATCGCTGTAAGCGATCATGCCCGCCCCGGCCATCACTTGCGCGCTGTACTGCGCCGGCGGCACGGGATTGGTGAGGCGATATTGAATCAACTCGTCCACCGCTTCGGGATGGCGCTCGGCGAAGCCTGGCGCAGTGGCAATGGCAATACCGCGCTTGATCAATTCCATCGGATCGCCCTGCCGGTTGGTGAGCACCTGCATCGCTTCGGGCGTGATGGGGATCACCTTTTGGCCGCCGTGATTGGCGCCGGCGAGAATCAACTTGCTCGTCAGATCGGGCCGCATGAGGGCCAGCTCTTGCGCGATGAAACCGCCGAGCGAGTGGCCGAACACCACCGCGCCTTTGAGGTGAAGCGCGTCGAGCAAACCGGCAGCGTCGGCGGCCAGCATGGGCACGGTGTACGGGCCGTCGGGCTTGTCGCTGCCGCCCGCGCCCCGGTTGTCAAAGGTGAGCGTCTGAAAACACGCGGCCAGGGCCGGCGCCACTTTGCGCCAGAACCAGCCGCCATACCCCACGCCGCTGATGAACAGCAACGGCTGTCCCGCGCCGTGAAGTTCGTATGCCAGTTCAATGCCGTTGGATTGAAGGATTGGCATGGCTTTCGATTTCACCTCGATACTTCTCCACCAACATTCTTTTATCCACTTTGTTCGCGCCGGTCTTGGGGAGTTCGTCGGCAAACACCGCCGACTTCGGCACCTTGTAGCTCGCCAATCGTTCGCGCAGGAAACTGATCAGCTCGGCTTCTGAAAGATGCGCGCCGGGGCGGAGGGTCACCACCGCCCTGCCCACTTCGCCCCATTTGTCGTGCGGCACGCCAATGAGCGCCGCCTCCGCGACCGCCGGGTGCGCGTGCATCACGTTTTCCACTTCCGCCGGATAAATGTTCTCGCCGCCGGAGATGATCATGTCTTTCGACCTGCCGACGATGTAATAATACCCCTCGGCGTCGCGCCGCGCGAGGTCGCCGGTGTGCAACCACGCCGGGCCGCCCGGGTCGTTCGCCAGGGGATGAATGGCCTCGGCGGTGGCCTGCGGGTTGTTCCAGTACCCGGCGCAAACGTGCGGGCCGCGCACCACCAGTTCGCCCACTTCATCCGGCCCGCACTCGCTGCCGTCGGCGCGGCAGACGCGGACATCAACATGAAACAGCGGAAAGCCCACCGCGCCCGGTTTGGCGCGCACATCTTTGGGCGGCAGCCAAAAAGTGTTCGGGCCGGCTTCGGTGAGACCGTAGCCGGTTTTGAAATCCACGCCTCGCGCCCAGAAACGCTCAAGGACGGGTATGGGGCACGGCGCGCCGCCGCTGATCACCAATTTGAGTTTGCCGAAGTCGGCTTCCTGCCAACCAGGGTGTTGCTGCAAAACCAAAAACGCCGTCGGCACGTTGAAGTACAGCGTCACGCGCAGGTCGCGGATGAGGTTGAAAAGCGTCTCGGCGTCGAAGCGTTTGCACACAATGCTCGTGCCGCCGATGTGCGCCAACGGCGCGGTGAACACGTTGAGGCCGCCGGTGTGAAAGAGCGGCGAATCCAGCACGGCCACATCATCGGGGGTGAGGCCCCACGACACAATGGTATTCACCGAGTTGGCCGTGATCGAGCCGTGAGTCAGCACCGCGCCTTTGGGCGTGCCGGTGGTGCCCCCGGTATAGCAGATCACCCACGGATCGCTCCAATCCAATTCGACCGGGGGCGGCGGCGCGGCGCTGAAGGCTTCGCGCTCCGCGAAACTTGCATCGCCGCCGTCGGCTTTGCCCTCCACCGCCACAAAATTCCGCACGCTCGACGTGTGCGAGCGCAGTTCATTTGCTTGAGCGCAAAACTCACCGCCGTAGATCAACACCTTCGGCGCGGCGTCTTGCAGCAACGCCGTTAGTTCGGCGGGCGCGAGTCGCCAGTTGAGGTTCTGCAATATCGCGCCCAGCTTGCCGAGCGCAAACCACACGTCGAGGTACTCGACGCAGTTCATCGCCAACACCGCCACCCGGTCGCCTTTGGCGATGCCCAGCCGTTCGCGCAAAAAGTTGGCGGTGCGGTTGGCGGCCCGGTTCCACTCGCGATAGGTGACGGCCCGGTGGTCGTGCTCGGTATCAATTAGCGCGAGTTTATCCGGCGTCAGCAATTCGCGCCGGAAAAGCCAGTCGCCGATGTGCATGCAGATGCATTGGATAGTGGATAGTGGGTAGTGGACAGCAAGCACTACCCGCTGTTCACTGCCCGCTGATCCCTACCCGCTACGTCCCCACCACAATCCCGCCGTCCACGCGCAGGGTTTCGCCGGTGATGAAGCCGGCCTCGTCGGAAGCGAGGAACAGGTAGGCATTGGCAATATCGCGCGGCTGGCCGAGGCGGCCCAGCGGCGTGCGCTCGCGCATTCCGGCCAACACCTTTTCGGGCATCGAGGCCACCATTTCGGTGGCGGTGAATCCGGGGGCGACGGCGTTCACCCGGATATTGTAGCGGCCCAGTTCACGCGCCCACACTTTGGTCATGCCGATCACCGCCGCCTTGGTCGCCACGTAATTGGTCTGCCCAAAGTTGCCGTCCAGCCCCACCACCGAAGAGGCGTTAAGGATGACTCCCCCGCCCTGTTTGATCATGTGCGGCGCGACGGCTTGCGTGCAGTTGAACACACCCTTGAGATTGACGCCGACCACCAGATCGAAATCGGCCTCCGGCATTTGTTTGACGAGTTCACCGTCTTTCACTTTGACGAGCGCGCCGTCGCGCAGAACACCGGCGTTGTTCACCAGCACATCCACGCGCCCGTGTTTGGCGATGACCGCCTCCACCCACACTTGAACGGCTTGCCGGTCGGCCACGTTCACCTTGAAAAACTCGCCGCCGATGGCCGCCGCGGCCTGCCGCCCGGCTTCCTCCGCCAGGTCGCAGAGGATCACGGCGGCCCCGGCCTCGGCGAACCGTTCGGCGGTGGCCCTGCCAATTCCGGCGGCCCCGCCTGTGATGAGAGCCACCCGGCCTTTCAATTCTGTTCCCATGCGAAAATCCTCTTTCGTCTTGCCGCAATTTACGCGGGTAGTTGCCGCAATTTGCAATATAGCAAGCGGCAGTTACGCGACGGTTACATCGGGGCCGTTTTCCAGCCTGACGTACTGCGCCATGAACGAGGCTGCGTCTTCCCAGCGTGTGAAATGTCGTTCCTCATCGGATTGCACGTGCCGGATAAACCCGTGCCAGTCCGAAGCCGGCCCAGCCGGGCCATCGGCGGGCGCATCGTACACAAAGCGAACGACGAAAGAGACCACAGTGGTCTCGACGGTCATAATGAAGACTCCTGAAGTGTTTCACGGCAGAGTGTAGCCGCGAGGGGTCACGGAAAAGTTACAGGGTGGTTACAGCGCCGTCGTCCGCTTGCGCAAGTTGTTCGTGCAGAGCCACCGTGGCCGCCGAGGGCGCAATGTCCAGTTCGTCGCGCAGGGTGTTGACGCACCGTTGGTAGGTGCGAAGGGCTTGCGGGCGGTTGCCCTGCCGCGCATAGGCTATCATTATCAGGCGATAGGCGTTTTCCCAGCACGAGTCGCGGGCCAATATGGCCTGGCAGATGCTCAAGCCCTCATCGAACTGGCGGCGATCGATATGAGCTTCGGCCAGTTTATTGGCCGCGCGCAAGTACAATGCCAGCAACCGTTCGCGCTCCTCGCTTGCCCAATCCTCGTAGAGAGCATCAAGCATGAAGTCGCCGCTATACAGTTTGACCGCCATCTGCAGACGGGCCATGGCCTCGTTGGAGGAGGGCAAGCCGGCATCGCTCAACCGCAGGCCGGTTTCGGCAGCCTGCTCAAACTGCGCGGCATCCAGCCACAGATCGGCTTCGGGGCGGAGGAAGTAGGCCGCGCCCTCGCGGACGATGAAGGCAAAGGGCGCGTCGGCGGGGCGCGCGGGTTCGAGCACTTTGTTCAGCGCATTGAGCGCCACTTTGAAATCGCGCATGGCAGCTTCGGGCGTGAGCGACGGCCACAGCCGATCCACAATTTCATCCCGCTGCAGAGGATGCCCGCGCTGGGCGAGGAATAACTGAAACAACTGCCGGGCTTTGTCGCGCCGCCAATCACGCGACTCAATCTCCACCGAACCGCGCCACACGCGGAACGCACCCAGCGCCTGCACGCGCAGTTGATAGCCGGGGTGCACTTTGATATCGAGGAGGCCGATCTCGGTCAACAATCGGCTGACGTATGCCGGGCGATACCGCCGGGCGCGAGCTTCGATTAACAGCGGCACAAGGCGGCGCGGGTCCGGCGGGCCGTGCAGCGTGGCGCTGGCAAACAGAAAGTCGTAACCGTGGGTTTCGCACAATCCAAGCCAGTCCTCCAGGCAGGGGCCAAGGCGTTCGGCCTGTTTGAGTTCGAAGTAAGCCAGGCTAAGCCACAACCGGGCGGCGGCGCGGCCAAAGCTATCGCCGCAATCGCGGAAGATGAGCAACGTGCGCGACAGCGTTTCAATCGCCCGATCAAATTGACGGGCCAGCACGTAGCCGGCGCCCAACGCCAATTCGGCCAGGGCCGCCACCCACTGATCGCCCGACCACCGGCCCAGTTCCGCCGCTTCGGCAGCGGCGGCTTCTGCGGAGGCGAGGTCTCCCGAAAATCCGTAGGCGCGGGTGAGGCCCCACATGACTTCGAGGCGCGTGCGGCGGACGGCCAGCCGGTCGCCCATAGCCATTGCCGTTTGATAACAACGAATCGCCTCGTCGGTGGTGAGGCCCATGCCCGTAGCGGCGCGCAGTTGCCAGGCGTGCCCCAACCGCAGGTACCCGACGGCGGTCACAAACGGCGAGCCGAGGCGCTCGCCCAGCGCAATCCCTTCTTGCGCCAGCGCGAAGGCCGTATCGGCATCTCCGCGAAAGGCATCTATCAGTGAAAGCAGCAGCACGGTTTCGCGGTGCGCGCGCGGCGGATGGATTTGCCCCAATGCCGCCTCTCTACGTTCGGCCTCCGCCCACGACACCAGGATTTGCAGCGCCTCAGCCAACTGCCCTGTGCGCAGTTTGACGCGCACGCCAATCACATCCTCATCCGGGCCTTCCTCGCGGAGCGACCGGGCTTCGGCCTGCAGCGCCTCGGCCTCGGCCGGCTTGCCCATGTTGAGTTTGTTCTCAGCCAGCAGTTCCAGCAAGCGGGCGCGCGCGTCGCGGTCGGCAATGCCATCCGTGAGGCGCAGGGCCTCCTCCAACAGGCTCTCGGCTTGCGCCGGGCGGACGGTGTCGAGGTACACCAGCGCTTGCCCCCTGAGAGCGCGGCTGATGCCGTTGAGATCGCCGCGCGCGCGCCAGGTGCGCTCGGCTTCGGCGTACCAGCGCAGTGCGTCGTCGAAGCGGCTGCGCAAACGGTAGACATCGCCGAGGTAGTGCTGCAATAGCGGATGGTCGGCTACAACTTCAGGCGGGAGCGAATCGATCCAGGCGCTGATCGTGTCCAGCCGGCCGGTGCGCAGGGCGGTCTCGCCGGCGGCTTCGATGGCCGCGGCGGCTTCGGCAAAAGACCCGGACGACAGCCAGTAGTAGATGGCCGCTTCCCAATCGCCTTGTGTCTGAAAATATCCCGCCGCGCGGCGGGGGCGCGAGCGGGCGGCCTCGGGGTCGGCCCTCAATTGCTCGCGGAGAAAGTCGTGAAAGAGGTGATGAGAGCGGTAATGTTTTTCGCCGAGGGCGACGACAAATAGATCGAGATCGTGCAGGCGGGCGAGCATCGCCGCGCCGCTGCCCAATCCGGTGACCGCATCGCAGGCGGCGGGCGTGAGTTCGCGCAGAACGGCAGTGTCGCGCAGAAAGGCTGCGATGTCGGGCGGCTGGCGATCCAGCACGTCGCGGGCGAGATAATCGAACAGCGCGCGCAGCGACGTCGGCCCCTGGGCCAACAGCCGGGCGGCGCCCTGCGCCCGGTCGCTTCGCAGTCCTTGCCACACCAACTGCAAGGCAATGGGCCAGCCTTCGGTTTTGTGAGCCAGCGCGGAGAGTTCATCGGGCGCAAGCGCCATGCCGTAGGCATCGCGGAATAGCGCTTCGATCTCCGGCGGCTCAAAGGCAAAGGCGTCGCGGCCAATCTCCAGCACGTCGCCTTTGGCTCGCCAGGTGACGAAACCGGGCGCGGTGAGAGGGTGGCGTGAACTGATGACAAGGTGCAAGTCCGGTGGAAGGTAGGTGATGAATCGCTCGGTGAGGGCGTTGATCTCCGGCGAGGCGGCGACGAAATGATAGTCATCTATCACCAGCAACGAGGGGCCGTTGAGGATGTCGGGTGCGGCCAACCCGTTGACAAGCGCGTCGAGGGCTTGCGCCAACGCGCCGTTGCCGCCTTGCGCGCCAAGTTCCTGCAAGAGCGCCAGGGGCAGATCGGAGAAGTTGCTCAGCCGTATGCTGAAAGCGGCGATCAGGTGTGAAAGGAAGATTTGCGGGTCGGCGTCGGACTCGCTGACGCTGTACCAGAACAGGGGCGCCTCCATCGAGGCCATCGAAGCGAGGGCGGTGCTCTTGCCATAGCCCGTGCCGGCCTGCACCAGAGTGAGCCGGTAGTCGAGCGCCTCGTGCAGTCTGGCCGCGAGTGCCGGACGCGGAAGCACGCGGCGGTGCAATCGCGGCGGGGTCAGTTTGGTTCGCAAGACGTGTGGGGGGACTACGCCGGGCATCACGTTAAGCATACTACGAACTCAAGACCGCCGGGAAACGAAAACACCGTAGCCCTACTTCGCGGGTCTACGGTGTTTGTGAGGTAGCGGGGGCAGGATTCGAACCTGCGACCTCGGGTGGAGGAAAGGGGGTGAGGGATAGGTGAAGTCGTGTCAGATTCAGTACAAATGTCTATAAACTGCGTACACCTGTCTATTGCACATCATCCCAAAAAAGGGTAATATCATTCCTAGCTCGCGCTTACGGCCTACCTGACGCTCGTTTTACACTGAATAACCATCGAGGGTTTACATGGCAAACCATCATCGCCGGTCGCTCGCTGTGCGCTTCGCCCGCACTGCCCTGCATGTGCTCACCATTGGCGCTCTCCTGCTGGGGCTGGTCGGCTCGTCGTATGCCCGGCAGCCCGCGCCCGGCCCGCTGAAGGGCGAGGAGAGCCCAACGCCGACCGCCACCGGGAACCCGACGCTGACCCCAGGCCCGACTCCGTCGCCGGCGCCGGGGAATACCAAAACGCCCACCCCCACGCAGACCGAGACGCCCACGCCGCCGGCAACCGAGACGTTGCCACCCGCCCCGACCAATACTCCCCCCACGCCGCCGACCGATGAGTTCAACGGCGAGACCGTCCAGGCCGAGATTCCGCCCGGCGGCGGAGTGTTGACGTCTGCCGATGGCAATGTAACCATTGCCTTTCCGGCCGACGCCATCACCGATACTGTCTCGATTGATTACACCCCTCTGCTCTCGTTGGCCGCCGACGGGCACGGACACAAGCCGATGTTTGCCTTTGACGCGTCGGCCCACGTCTCCAAAGGGCCAAAACGGGGTCAGGCAGTCAAGAAGTTTGCCAAGTCGCTCGACTTTACCATTGATGTTCTACCATTAGGCGTTGGGCCAGATACGAGCGGACGGGAACTATGGTTCGGGTATTGGGACGATGGCTTGCAAACATGGAAGTCTATTCCCTTCAGCTTGGACAGAACCGATGGCGGATTGAAGATCAAGGCAGAGGTGGATCACTTCAGCAAGTTTGGTGTGGGAGTGGAAGCCAACCCCGGTTGGGCGTTGTTGTTTAATGAGCCGCAGGTCTCCACCTTCACCGGCGCGGCCACGTATAACTACCCTATTGAAGTTCCACCAGGGCGAGGCGGCCTCCAACCCAACCTGGCGCTTTCGTACAACAATCAAAGTGTCTCCGGCTTGCACGGTTGGTATCAATCGGATTGGCTGGGACATGGCTGGTCGTTGAACACGGTGGAGATTGCGCGCGAACTGGGTGAAAGCACGACGAACACAGAAGCGGGTTGCACCGACAAGTTCACTTTGCTATTCAATGGCACGGGTTACACGCTCATTGCCGAGGGCGTGGACGGCGATGGTCTGGGGCGATACTACACCCAACAAGAAAGCAATTTGTATATCGAGCGGGTCAGCGGCGGACACTTTGATTCCTATACCGATCCGATTGAGGTCGAGCAGAGGTATTACAACAACCTGATCCGGCAATACTGGATGGTCAAGGACGGCAATGGCACGGTCTACCGCCTGGGCTACATGGGCGCGTCGGAGCAGATCATTCGCAAAGGCGATCAAGGCCTCTGCGGCGACGGCGAGATCAAGACCTTGCCAAGCCTGAACGAAACGGACGGCGGCAACGATGGCACGACGCGGCCTTACTTTGCCTTTCGCTGGCGGATGGATCAGGTCACGGACATTTACGGCAACCAGATGAACCTGGGCTATGACGAAGACAAATACGAGTTATGCGCCACCGACGCTTTCAACCCCGGCCCGCCACAAGGCACGTATTTCGTCACCAACTATTTTGGCGACCGGGCAAGTTATTTGTCGAATATCACTTACGACAACGCGCGCATTGATTTCAACCTCACGAACCGCCCGGGTTATGGCTACACTGATCCCGACACCGACGACGGACACGGCCACTGCGATAAAATACTCTTCCAGAGTAAGTATTTAGGCAGCATCACCGTCAAGGTCAAAAAAAACCTGCCTGGTTACGCCCTGACCAGTAAATATGAATTCAGCTATCACGCATATACGGACAGCGAACGTGGTGGCGAGAACGAGTTGCCCGAGGCGCCGAAAGGGGTCTTCAGCCGGGAGCTAGGAACCATTGTTAAGTATGGCTATGATGCCGATGGCTTCAGCATGGCCCTGCCCACCATCTCATTCGGCTACGAGAGACACGAGAACTTTGATGTCGCCAACGACGATACTAACGACTGTCACTCTTATTACTCTGGCATCATTCAAGACCCCACCGTCTGCCAGTCTTATTACTACTGGCATTTGACGGTGGTGGACAATGGCTACGGCGTCCGAACGGTGTTCTACTACCAAACGCAAGGCGACGGTCGCGCGGCCTACTGGTACAAGAAAGGCGGCTACACCTGGCGAGTCAACAACAAGAACTTTGAAACGGCCAGCGTGGCCGTGCCCTTCCTCCAGTGGCTCTACAGCTACCTCCAGCCCTGTTACAACCAAACCAACGCCGACGCGGCGGCGCTCGGCACGGGTGGCACTATCTGCCCCGCGCCCGCACCCTCTAACCCGTCGGGTGAAGGCCGCCTGGTAGGCCACCACACTGTCACCGTAACGCTAAGGGTCAACGGCACCGAGGTGAATCACACCGTTTACACGTTTGAAACGGCTGACGCCGATCCCAACAGATACCGGCTTGGGCGCGAGTTGGGCCGCGAAGTATACGACGCGGCCAACGTTTTGTTGAGCCAAAGTGATCCCATTTACAATACGGACTTGTTAAATACGGACTTGTTAGGCAGGTTGCCGAAGCGCGGCTTCACCACGCTCGCTTCTACTACGGACATGGTCGATGGGGCAACGACCACCACCTCTTATCTTTACGATTCGTTTGGCAACCCGACACAAGTCACTAAAAACGGGACAGGCGTTGCCGGCGACGAGCAATACATTCAGCGCGCCTATCTGAGCGACACCAGTAGCCCGTCTACCCGTTGGTTTGTAGGCAAGATCATTTCCGAAACCGTTTCAGCAGGCGTAGGCCAGCCTATTCTGGCCGAGACGCGCTACTTCTACGATGGGCAATCGCCTTTCAATGGCGCTTGCCCGGTTGATAACAACGGTTGCGCTCTGACAACCATTGCGCCAGCGCTTGGCGCCAGAAGCGCACTCACTGCGGTGGCCAAGTGGATTAGTGGAAACCTGTGGGCCATCGGCGAAACAGCCTATGACAACAGCAATGGCAACGTCCTCAGCAGTACCGACCCGCGCCGCCACACGACCACGATGGCCTACGGCAACCCCATCTTTCCATCCTTGCCGACGAGTTCCTCAAGCCCCGCCGTCAATGGATTGACGCTGACCACCAGTATGACCTACAACTGGCGGGGCCTCATTGATAGCCTGACCGACCCCAACAACCAAACGATTCGCTATGAGTATGACAACTTCGGGCGGCTGATCAAAGTGTATGAGCCGCTCTATCCGACATCCAAGCCGGCGTTGGAATATCAATACACCGACAATTACAGTGGCGGCGGCCTCACCGGCCTCAGGGTCGTCACTAAAGTACGCGAGACCAGCGGCGGCTCATCCACGCTGGACACCTACACGTTCTACAATGGGCTGGGGCAGGCCGTGCAAACCCGCGCCCCGGACGCCGCCGGCCAGACGGTGACCGACGTGATCTACGGCGCAGGCAACACCGTGGAGACCCAATTTGCGCCTCGACAGGAGGCGTTCAGCCAGGGGTTTAACCGCGCCATCGGCTGGAAATACCGCTTGCGCACGGAGACGACCTACGACGCGCTGCTGCGCCCGCTGACCGTGACCGTGAAGTCGCTGGTCGCAGCGGATATTACCACGACCACCGCCTATGGCGCTACGATCGGCCTGGTGCGCAAACCGGTTGTGAAGGTGACGGACGCCAATGGCCACCGGCAACAGAAGGAGATGGACGGGCTGGGGCGGCTGCGGCAGGCCATCGACTCGAGCGGCACCGGCACAACGCAAGACCCCTACGTCCTGTATGCCACCACCAGCTATGATTACAATGCTGCCGGGAACCTGACGCAGGTGACCGGCCCGCGGGGCGCGGTGACGACGCTGACCTACGACGCGCTGGGCCGCAAGACGGCCATGAGCGACCCGGACATGGGCCCGTGGAGTTACCAGTATGACGCTGCCGGCAACCTGATCGCGCAGACCGACGCGCGGGGGTGTATCACCACTTTGACTTACGATGCGTTGAATCGCCTGACCGGGAAGTCGTACAGTGGGGCGGGCTGCGGCAGCACGGCGGCAGTTACGTACAGCTACGGCACGACGCCGGGCACCATCGGTCGCCGCACCGGCATGACCGATGGTACCGGCGCCACCAGTTGGGCCTATGACTACCTGGGCCGCATGACGAGCGAGACGCACACGGTAAGCGGCGTGCCGGCCGGCATCACATTTAGCCGCGCCTACGACCTGCTGGGCCGAGTGACGACGACCACCTATCCCACGGACGAAACCGTGACCCAGACCTACGCCCAGGGCCTGCCGCAAACGTTGTATGCGGGCGCTGCGTCCTACGTGACTCAAGCCCTGTACAACCCCGCCGGGCAGATGACGCAATTGACCCTGGGCAACAGCGTCGCCTCCACCTTTTCCTACGACGCCTACAATCGCCTGCAGGACTTGCTGCACCAGAACACGCCAGGGCAGTTGGCGCACTACACCTATGCCTACGACCCGGTCGGCAACATCACCGGCATGACCGACAGTGCGGTGCAGACCGCTACGCCGACGCCCACCAACACGCCCACCCAAACTCCCACGCCGACGAACACCCCCACCCCCACCGCCACGCCCTCCGGCGACAACGTGCTCACCCTGCAACCCAACGGCGCGGCGGGTATGGATGCTCGCCTGGCGAGCAACCAGGCCACCACGAACTTTGGCACGGACGACAAGCTCTACGTGGGCGAAAGCAACCAGAACTCCAGCGTGCACCGCAGCCTGCTGCGCTTCGACCTGTCCGGCATTCCGGCCAATGCCACCATCACCAGCGCCACGCTCTCGCTGTGGCTGACGGACGACTTTTCCGACAACGCCGGCGCGTTCAGCGTGTACCGCGTGAAGCGGGCCTGGACGGAAGACGGCGCGACGTGGAACGCCGCCGCGACCGGCAGCAACTGGAACACGGCGGGGCTGGACCTGACGGCCGACGCCGAAGGCACGGCGATCGGCTCGCGAGCCATGACGGCGAGCGAGGCGAACGGCGAAAAGCAATGGACGCTGGACGCGGCCAAAGTGCAGGAATGGGTGTCGGGCACGTTTGCCAACAACGGCCTGCTGCTGCGGGCCGGCCTGGAGCAGAACGACCAGTACCGCTTTGCCTCTTCGGACTACGTCCTGCCGGGCTGGCGGCCTAAGCTGGTCATCCACTACACCCTGCCCACGCCCACGCCGACGGCCACCCACACGCCTACCCAAACCCCCACGCCGACCCATACCGCCACGCCGACGAGCACCCCCACGCCGACGGCCACGCCGCTCGTCGTCCCGCCGCCCGCGCTCAGCGTGAGCTTCGGCTATGACCCCCTTGACCGCCTGGAGAGCGCGACCTACAGCGACGGGCAAGGGCTGGCCTATGTCTACGACGCGGCGGGCAACCGGCTGAGCGAAATCAAGTCGCCGGGTGGAATGACCAGCTACACCTACGCCACCGACTCCAACCGCCTGCAGACG
>JACRBQ010000047.1 GCA_016213135.1 Chloroflexota bacterium
AAGCAGCCCGTCAGGGCCGAGCAGTTGCACGAAGAAGTTGACCGGGGTCGGGTTGGGGGGCGCTTGCCACATAGTGATCGCGTGGCCCGTTTCGCCGGGGGCCGCCGCCTTGCCAAAGGGGCCGCCAAGCTCCAGCACCCAGCCGCCCGCGTGAGGGGAACCGTCGCCGGGTGTGAAGCCGAAGAACTCGGCGGTGAGCGGCGCGGGGAACGCCTGCCACAGCAGGCCCACCGGCGCAAAGTGAAACGAGGCCTCGGCGTATTCCTGCGGGTAATAGTCGGTGACGAGCGTGGGGCGCGCGGCCATGTTCGCCGTGATCGCCTCCACCCAGTTCTGCGCCAGCAACGCGCCCTGCGGGTAAACGTATTCCACGGTGACATCGAGCCGCTTGCCCTCGATATGCTGCAGGTACCACAGGGGCGTGGCGTAGTGCCACGAGGCGAGGATGAGCGCGTCCGGCGGGGCGAGGGCGAGGGCCGACTCGGCGTAAGTGCGGGTCGAGTCGTCGCGGGCGAGAGCGAGGTAGGCGGGGAGGTTGCGGGAGGCAATGAACATTGAAACAATGAACAATGAACAATGAAACAATGAAACAATGACCGGCCGTTTTGCGGCATGGCTGATCGTTGAGGGCTGAACGCTGATTGCTGAATGCTGACAGCTCGCTCCGGCGGCAATGACCAAAACCACATACGCAGGCAAGAGATACTCAACCGTTTGCGGGGCGCGGTAGGTGATGGCGATGAAGCAGTGCAGGGCAAAGGCGGCAGTGAGGGCCAGGGCCAGTTTCCAGTCGCGGAAGAAGCAGAGGACGAGGCCGAGGGCAAGGAGAATGACGGCGGCGGCGTTGAATTGAAAGAGAAAAATGTTGAGGAGAATGGCGAGCCGGTCGGGCAGGGCCGCGAGGGTGGCGAAGTAAAAGAAGTCCCCGCCGAAGCCGGTGGCGAGGACGTGCTGCAACAGGCCGGGGAGGGTGGCAATGTTCGGGGGGGCAAGGAATGCGCCCGCGCGGAGGGGGAAATAGAGTAGGAGGAAGAGAGGGGCGAGGGTGGCGAGGGCGATCTTTATCCCACCCCAACGTCGGAACAAACCGGACAAGAGCGGGCGCGGAGTGAACCCCAGCGCAGCGAGGGCAAACACGACGGCGATAAAGGCGAGCGAGAGATGGTGAACGACGGCCAGGGTGAGGCAGAAGCCGAGGGAGGCGAGGCGGTGGGCGGTGGGCTGAAGGCGATATTCGATGAGGGCCAGGGCGGCGAGGGCGGTGAGCAGCGCGGCGAGGCTGCGGATGTTGGCCGTGGTGGCTTGCGACCAAAAGGTGGTGGACACGCCGAGGACGAACGCGGCGACCAGCCCCGCCAAGTGCGAGGCCGTGAGCCGGTACACGGCGCGGTGGACGAGGACGAGGGTGAGGGCGGCGGTGACGGCGGAGAACAGGTTGAGGCGATAGGCATAGGCGCCCACGCGGGCGAGGCTGATGAACAACCGACCGAGGAGGGTGTACAAGGCAAAGCCGGGCGGATGCGCCACGCCGAGCAGCGGCGCCACCGTTTGAAATTCGCCCGCGTCGGCGGGGAGGAGGCCGGGGGCAAGGGTGAAGATGTAGAGCGAGAGGGCGAGGCCGAAGAGGAGGATGGAGACCCGGTGGCGTGAGACGTGAGACGCGAAACGTGAAGCGCGAGGTGGCAGGCGGGAGGCGTGAAGCGTGAGGCGTGACACGGGTGGGTTTATCCCAATGTCTGGCGATAGGCCGCCCCGGTTTCGGCGGCGGTGCGCGCCCAGCTAAACTTTTGCGCTTGCCGGCGGCCTTTGAGGGTGAGCGCTTCCGAGACGGACGGCTCGACGACCACGGTGATGATGGCCGCGCCGAGGGCGCGCGTGTCGTCGGGGTCGCGCACAAGGTAAGCCGCCTCGCCCACCACTTCGGGGATGGAGGAGAAAGCGGTGGTGACCACGGGCGCGCCGCAGGCCATGGCCTCCAGCGGCGGCAGGCCAAAACCTTCGTAGCGCGAGGGGTACACAAAGCAGGCCGCGCCGCGATAGAGCGCGGGCTTGTCGGCCTCGTCCACCGGGCCGACGAAGCGCACCGTGTCGGCGATGTCGAGTTGGGCGGCGTAGGCGGGCAGGTCGTCGTAAAAGCGGTCGCCCGGTTTGGGCAGCGCCCCGGCGATCACGAGCGGAGTGTTATCGCCCAGTGGCCCGGCGGCCCAGGTCCACGCGGCCAGCAGGTTGCGCACGTTTTTGCGCGGGTGAAAACCGCCGAGATAGAGGACGTAAGTTTCGGGCAGGTTGTATTTTTGGCGCGCGGCGGCGTCCGCGAGAGAATCGGGCGAGGGCTGATACTGCGGCCCGACGGCGAGCGGAATGGCAATCACTTTATCTTCCGGCAATCGCAAATGCTGAAGAATATCGGCGCGGGAGGCTTCGGAGTCGGCGAGGATGCGAGCCGCGCCGGGGGTGGCGGCGGTGATGAGTGCGTTGTACATACGCACGAGGATCGAGCCGCGATACTCCGGCAACAGGATGGGCATGATGTCGTGAATGGTGACGACGAACGGCACGGGCGAGGCCAGCGGCGGCGCCCAATACGGGATGTGGGCCAGGTCGGCGCGCAGTGCCCGACAGGCGCGAGGGAAGCTGATTTGCTCGAAACGGAGTTTGCCGAGGTGGGTGGGGGGGACTCGTGAAACGTAACTCGTGAAACGCGACTCACTGCCCACTGGCCGCTGATCCGGGACGACGAGGATCGGCTCGATATCCGGCGCGGCGGTGGGAAGCTGCGCCAGCAGTTCGCGCAGATATTGGCCGCTGCCGGTGTGAGGTTGATCGTGGAACCAGCCGTTGATGGCGAGGCGCATAAGAGGCCGTCAACCCTCAGCCAATAGCATTTGCGCCAGCAAGTCAATGATCTCGCCAATAGTTACCGGCTCAATATCGCGATGTTCCTGTGGCTTTCCCAAGGGGTGAAGATGCCAGCCGCGCTTCTTGCGATCAATCCCCCAAATCCGTTCGTTCTTGTCAATCAACGCAAAGACTGTTGTGCCAGTCCGTTCATTGAAGTAAAAACTCAAGAATCTGTCATCGGAGATGTACGCGCGACCCTCGGCTATCGGCGCCTCATTTTGCAGTACGACTCTTCGAAACAGGTCGGGGCGTTCGTTAATGGCGACGAGCAATTCGGCTGAGAATGTTTGTATATCCACAATTGATTGTAGCCAGCCGACGCAGATTTGGAAACCAGAAGCTCAAACAAGTATCTATGAGACTTGGCGACAGGGCACAGATTAAGACTCGGACAGTTAGATAAACACGTCGAGCCTCGGCTTCAGAGTCTCAGCTCCAGGTAATGTTTCTTAAGAGTCTCGGCCTTCTCCCAATCCCAGAAATCTTTTTCAACATCATATGAATATGAATCTTGATCAAGCTGATCGTTCTCAAACCGATCAGAGAATTCGGCAAATGTCATGCCCCATTTGGCCTCAAATGTGCTGATTTGCCGGTCAAACTGAGCGACTTTGAGATCGATATATTCGGACAGCACTTTCAACAAGGCAACTTCAAGATCGGGAGTGGCAGTGACCTGATTCAGCAAAACGGCAATGCGGGGCGATACAGAGACCATGAGTTTATCTCCTGCCGGATAGTGTATCACACACCATACCCATGAGGGTGCGTTCGATGCCACTGCCACGCGCTGGCGATGATGTCGGCGAGGTCGGGGTGGCGAGGCGTCCAGCCAAGCTCCCGCCGGATTTTGTCGGAGGCGGCCACGAGGCGCGGAGCATCGCCGGGGCGGCGCGGCAGTTCGACGATGGGGATGGGGTGGCCGGTGACGGCGCGGGCGGTGTCGATCACTTGCCGCACCGAGTAGCCTTGCCCGTTGCCGAGGTTATAAATCAGCACCGGGCGATCATTCAATGCTTCGACGGCGAGGACGTGCGCCTGCGCCAGATCGAGGATGTGGATGTAATCGCGGATGCAGGTGCCGTCGGGCGTGGGGTAGTCGACGCCGTAGACGGTGGCCGAGGGGGCGTTGCCCTGCGCCACGGCCAGCACGCGGGGGATGAGGTGGCTTTCGGGCTGATGGGCTTCGCCGCGTTCGGGCGCGGCCCCGGCGGCGTTGAAGTAGCGCAGGCAGGCATAGCGCAGCCCGTGCACGTGGGCATTCCAGCGCAGCATGGTTTCAATCATCAGCTTTGTTTCGCCGTAGACGTTGACCGGGGCGATGGCCGTTTCCTCGACGAGGGGCTGATCGCTCCCGGCGAAAATGGCGGCGGTGGAGGAGAGCACGAACTTGAGGCACGTGGCGCGCACGGCGGCCTCGATGACGTTGTTGGAATAGGCTACGTTGGCGCGGAAGAAGGCGGCGGGGTCTCTCATGGATTCGCCCGCTTCGATGAGCGAGGCGAAGTGCAGCACGGCGTCGAACTTCTCCGAGGCGAAGACTTCAGCCAGGGCCTTACGGTCGGCGATGTCGCCATGCACAAAGCGCGCGCCTTGCGGCACGGCGGCGCGGTGCCCCCGCGAGAGGTTGTCGAACACGGTGACGGCGTGTCCCGCCGCGATGAGTTCAGCAGAGGTGACGCTGCCGATGTAACCCGCGCCGCCGGTGACGAGGAAGTTCATGTCAAAACCTTCAGCTCGGCCACGCTCGCCGCGAGGCGTTTGAGGCCGGTTTGCTCGAAGGCAATGACGAGGATTTCATCGTCGCCGCTGCCTTTGCTTTCGATGATAAGACCTTCGCCAAACTTCGCGTGCTTCACCCGCTGGCCGGTGCGGTAACGCGAGTCCGATTCGGGCGCGGGCGCGACGCGCACGGCCCGGCCGGTGTTGCGGGCCAGGGGCGTTTCCCACGTGGTGGCGCGTTCGCGCGTTTCGCGGGCGGCAGTGTCGGCGACGTGCGGTTTGGCGGGTTGGCCGTTGAGCACGCCCGCCGGGATGTCGGCCAGGAAGCGCGAGGGCGTGCACACGTCGTAGTTGCCGTAGATGGCGCGGCGAAAGGCGCGGGTGAGGAAGAGCCGGTCTTTGGCGCGGGTGATGCCCACGTACATCAGGCGGCGCTCTTCAGCCATCTCTTCGGGGTTCTCCAACGAGCGCTGGTGCGGCAGCACGCCCTCGTCCAGCCCGGTGATGAATACCACCGGAAACTCCAGCCCTTTGGCCGAGTGCAGCGTGAGCAGCGTGGGGCCAACACCCGCTTCGGAGAGGCTGTCCACATCGGCCACGAGGGCCACCTCTTCGAGCAGCGCGCCGAGGGTGAGTTCGGGGCTTTCGGCGGCCACGCCGCGCAGCTCGAGCACGTTTTGCCAGCGGTCTTCGCCCTCGTCAGTGCCGTCGTTGATGTAGCGCTGATAGTCAATGTCTTTGAGGATGCGGTCGATGAGTTGAACGACGCTGAGCGACTCTTTGCCGGCTAGCCAGTCGCCGAGCATCTGGCCGAAGTCTGCCAGGGCGCTTCCGGCGCGGCCGGGGAAGCGGGAGGCGTAGACGCTTTCGCGGCGGCGCTGGGCGAGATCGAGCAACAGGTTGGCGGGCGGCTGCCCGGCAGTGGCCGCGGCCCCCTGAAGCGATTCGAGTGTCTTCGCGCCCAGTCCGCGCGGCGGCACGTTAATCACCCGGAACAGGCTGACACTGTCGGCGGGATTGTGCACGAGGCGAAGGAAGGCAAGGAGGTCTTTGACTTCGCGGCGGCCATAGAAGCGCGTGCCGCCGACGAGGCGATAGGGCAGGTTGGCTTGAATGAACGCGGCTTCGAGGGCGCGCGACTGGGCGTTGGTGCGATACATGATGGCCGCGTCGCCGGGGTTGAGCTTGTCGCGCAGGGTGAGCAGCGAAATGGTATCGACGACGTACTGCGCTTCCTCTTCCTCGTTGTAGGCCTCGTAGTATTGAATTTTTTTGCCGCCCTGCCGCTCGGTGAACAACTGCTTGCGGGCGCGGCCCGTGTTCTTGTCGATGACGGCGGTGGCGGCGTCGAGGATGAGCTGGGTGGAGCGGTAGTTCTGTTCGAGGAGCACGGTGAGGGCGTCGGGGAAGTCGTCCTGAAAGCGGCGCACGTTGCGGTAGTCCGCGCCGCGAAAACGGTAGATGGATTGGTCGGGGTCGCCCACGACGTACAGGTTGCGTTTGGTGGCGGTGAGCAGTTTGAGCAGGGCGTACTGCGCGGTATTGGTGTCTTGAAATTCGTCCACGAGGACGTGATCGTAAAACTGCTGGTAGCGGGCCAGCACGTCGGGGTGCTCGCGAAAGAGTATGACGACGCTCATGAGCAGGTCGTCGAAGTCGAGGGCGTTGTTCTCGCGGAGCAGCTTTTGGTATTCGGCGTACACGCGCCCGACGATTTCGTTGAAGTACGAGTCGGGGCGGTAGTCTTCGGGAGGGACGAGTTCGTTTTTGGCTTTGGAGATGGCGGCGAGCAGCGCTTGCGGGCGGTATTGCTTGTCGTCCAGCTTCAGGCGCTGCATGACCTGTTTGACGAGAGCCAGTTGGTCGGTGTCGTCGTAGATGACGAAGTCGCGGGTGACGGCGATGTGGTCGGCCTCGCGGTGGAGGAAGCGGGCGCAGATGGCGTGGAAGGTGCCCAGGGTGAGGCCGCCCAGCGCGCCGCCGAGGAGCTTTTCCACGCGCTCGCGCATTTCGCGGGCGGCTTTGTTGGTGAAGGTGACGGCCATGATGCGGTAGGGCGGCGTGCCCTGCTGCACGAGGTGGGCGATGCGGTGCGTGAGGACGCGCGTTTTGCCGGAGCCGGGGCCGGCCACGATGAGCGTAGGGCCGGGCGAGGCGGTGACGGCGTGACTCTGTTGAGGGTTAAGGCCGGAGAGGAGGTCGGGCATGAGGGAGGTGCTACCACACCGTTGGCACGAACCCGGAAGCGGTAATGGCCTGATCGTAGGTGATCAGAGTCGCGCCACTGGCTTTGGCCTCTACTGCGATCATGCGGTCGTGCATTTCCGGGACAGCAGTGGCCGTGTTCAGTTCAGCGACTCGCTCAGTTGTGAGAGGAGCGATGACGACGTTCGGGCTGGCTTGTAACCGCGCCAGCACCTCATCGAAATCGGCGTTGACCTTGCCGGCCTGCAAGATATAGATGATTTCGGCAATCACGATCACCGACACGATCAGATCAGCCTGGCCGGACTCAATCTCGGCAAAAGCACTGGTTGCTGCCGGGCCGAGGCGCTTTGGGGCGTGCAAGTACCAAAGCAAGCTATGCGTATCGGCCGCGTACAGAGGTCTATCGGCCATCAGCCAATTCTGCCGCTAATCGTGCCATCTTCTCAGTTGATTGTTGGCGCATCTGTTGCAGCATATCTTCAGTTGAATCGGGGAATTGGACGTTTGCCCAAATGCCGCGTAAAGAGACGAAGGGCGTTCGTTTTGTGTCAGCCCACTGGGCCGGGAGCGGAGTTAGCGTAAGAGCAACGGGCGTATTCTCAGGCAGATCCAGTTTCACTGCCGGCTTGAACACACCGTTCTGATAAATAGCTTCGATGTTGATGACCGTCATGGATTACACCTCGTCGCTCATATTCTATCACGCGCCCTACTTCTGCATTGCCTTCAACGCATCGTACGCCGGACGTAAATCGGGCACGGGGAAGGCGGGGCGGTTGAGGGCAAACCAGTATTGCTCGTTGTCCGGCGTCCAGTCGGGGTCGGCCATATAGATGGTGGTCATGAGTCCGATCCACGGTTGCCAGTGCGCTTTGGCCCACTGATACGCGCCGACTAAATATCGCGCTTGCTGCTGTTCGGTGACGGCGTACCAGTTGTAGCCGGTGTGCACCGGGTTGGTGTCGGTGGTCCAGCCCATTTCGAGGATGGCGATCTGTTTCGCTTCGTCGCCGTTCTCGACCATGATCTGCCGGATGTCTTCGACGTGGCGCAAGGTGATCCACCGCGCTTGCAGGGCAGGGTCGGCTTCGGTGTCGTCGGGGGAGCGCTCGGGCGGGTTCATGTATCCGGCGGCGTGCACGCCGAGGGCATCGAAGTACGGCCCGCCGCCGGCGGCATACATTTCGCGCACAAAGCGGTCGTCGGGGATGGCGGTGTCGTCGTCGGTGCCGGTGGGGGCCAGGCCCGCGCTGATGACGATGGCGGCGGGGTCGGCGGTTTTGATGCCCACGTAGCACGCGGCGAGCAGCCGCACGTAGGCGGCAGGGTCGGGCGGCTGGTTGCCCCACTCGCGGGCCAGGTTGGGTTCGTTCCAAACCTGATAGGCGGCGATGCGCCCTTTGTAGCGGTCGGCGACGGCGTGGCAGAAGTCGCCATAGTCGGCGAAGTTTTTGGGCGGGGCGCTGGGCAGCGGCGTCGCGCCGCCATCGGGCTGCGCCCAAAAGGGCTGGTGGTCGAGGCGCACGAGCAGCTTGAGGCCCCGGCCCTGCGCCGCGTCCACGATGATGTCGGGGCGATACCAGTTGTACGCGCCCTTCTGTTGATCCTCAATATCGCGCCAGGCGAAGATTTGCTTGACCCAGGTGAAGCCCATGCCGCGCACAAGGTCGAGGTCGCGCGCGCCCACGTCCAAATGCCACCACGAGAAAACTTGCACGCCGTATTCGGGCGAGGCAAACAGCGGCGGCGCATTGGGGGCGCGAGTGGGCAGGCCGGTGAGCGGCGGCAACGTGGGGGCCGGGGTGGCGGTGGGCAGCGCGGGGGTGGGTGCGGCCTGTGGCTCTCCGCCGAGGCAGGCGACCAAAGCCAACACGAGGATCGGGAGGGGCAGGAAGCGCATGACGATGGACGGCGGGCGACGGACGATCACTCTGATTGCCCGTCATCCATCATTTGAGTTAAGGCGTCGCCATCACCGCGCCCAGCGTGTCGCAGGCGGGGCATGTGCCATCGGCGCGGATGAGGGCGTATCCGGCCTGCGGGTCGGCGTCGTAGGTGGTGAAGTCCACGTTGAAGACAATCAGCAGCCGCACTTTGCCCTGATCGCGCGACAGGCGGGCGGCCTCGGCCAGCCACTCGGTTTGCTGGGCAATGGTGGTGTCGTTGGCCCAGGCAAAGTTGGGGGCAGTGGCGGCCAGGCTGGGGTAACCCTCGCCGGTGAGGTAGCCCAGCTCGGTGAAGCACAGCGGCTTCACGTTGCCGGTGGCGGCCACGTAAGTATCCACCATGGATTGATAGTAGCGGGTGTAATGCTCGGAGTTGCCGCGCGGGTCGCCTGTGGTTTGCGTGGGCGGCAGGATGCCTTCGTTGTAATGGATGCCGATGCAGTCGGCGTAGTTGAACGCCCCGGCGGCGGCCATTTGCTCGAGGAAGGGTTTGTCGTCGCAGCCCTGCGGCGTGCAGCCGCCGCCGAAGAAACCGGTGGGGGCCATAGCGCCGCTGATGACCATCGTGTCCGGGTTGGCCGCTTTGATCTGCGGATACACGAACTTGAGCAGGTCGGTGTAGTTCGCGCCGCCGATTTGGCCGGTGGGCCATTCGCGATCGATGTTGGCCTCGTTCCACACTTCAATCGCATCCGCGCCCTGCGTGGCCAGCGTCACCAGATAGTCGGCCAGCTTTTGCTGGTACTCGGGCGTGGCAATTTTGTATTTCTCGTCGGTCTTGTCCACCACGCTGATCAAAATGCGCAGGCCGAGGCGGTGGGCGTTGTCGATGGCCGGGCCAAAATCCACGGTGAGGTCTTGCGCTTGCAGCTTCACCCACGTCATGCCGGCCTGTTTCATTTGATCGGTGTGCGGAATGCCGCCGTGAATGGCTTGCCCGCCGAGCATGAAGTTGGTGAGCGGAGGCAGGGGCGCTTTCCCGGCCACGGTGGGGGCCGCGGTGGGCTGGGGCAACGGGGTGAAGGTGGGGGCCGGAGTAGCCGTGGGCGCGGCGGTGGGGGTGGGCTGGGCGAATCCGCCCGCCGCCCAAAAGATTGCGCCAAAAGTGCACACCCCGACGACGACGGTGAGCGCGACCCAGACCACGGCCAGTAGCCGCACCTGGGCAGGGTTGAAGCCGCGTTTCGGCTTGAGTGGTGGAAGTGAGGTCATGCGTGGCTCCTGAATCGTTCAGCGCGGCGGGCGTGAACGTGAAAGTTTAGGGTGTCCAGTTGGCGACGTTGACGTTGACTCCGGAAGTGAGAGTCTCCCATTCACCATTGCTGCCGAGGCAGGTGTCCACGTCGGAATAGCAAATGGACAAAGTGAGGCGATAGGTACCCGGCGTGTCGATGTACATGCCATCTTCCCAGCCGCCGCCGGTGGGGCCGGTGCCGTTGGCGGGCACGCTGAGATCGCCGCGCCAACTGGTTTGGAATTTGTCGGGGCCGCCGCTGAGGTTGGTGGCCTGCACGCCCAGCACGCCGTAACTCACCGGGGCACTGGTGTTGTTGACGATGAGTTCGCGGAAGCAGATGCGCTCGATGGCGGCGGCAAACGATTGTTTTTCGGGATTGCACAGCGTGAGCTGGCCGGTGATGCCGTGTTTGGAAACCGGGGCGCTGGTGGCCGTGGGCGGAGGCGGCACGGGGGTATCGGTGGCCTGGACAGGGCGGGCGGTGGGCTTCTTGGTTTTGGTGGCCGTGGGGGTGCGGGTGAGCGTGGGCGCGGTGGTGGGCGTTTGGGTGATAGTGGGCGTTTCCGTCACCGTGGGCGTGAGGGTGACGGTGGGCGTATCCGTTGGCACGCGAGTCTGGGTGGAGGTGGAAGTGAACGACAACACCACCGACACGGTGCTTTCGATGGCGCGGGTTTCAGTTTCGCGCTGACCGGCATACACGGCAAACCCCACCAGCCCGAGGCCGACGAGGATCAACAGGGCGATGACGATGAGGCCGACCCACGGAAAGCCGCCGGCGGACTCGCGCTTGAATTCGGGAAGTTCTTCCATAAACTAGGGCATTACTGAGGCCAGCGAGTCGCAGGCCGGGCACGAGCCGTCGGCGCGGATGATGGCGTAACCGGCTTGCGGGTCAGAGCCGTACGCGGTGAAGTCTATGTTGAACACGATCATCAGCCGCACGTTGGCGTTGCCTTTGGCGAGCGAGGCGGCTTGCGAGAGCCACAGGGCTTGCTC